>CANDMH010000079.1 GCA_947385785.1 uncultured Lachnospiraceae bacterium | reverse complement strand
ACACAGTAGAGAACACTCTTTCCCTACACGACGCTCTTCCGATCTGGAATACAGTCTTTCCAGAAGTCCCCATCTGTCCCTGTCCGATCCGCGGTAATTCCTGGACAGATACAGAAGCAGCCACGCCACCCGCCAGTTGGTATCGTCCCGCCGGAAAATCTGTTCCACATCCTCCGCCACCTTGTCCACATATTCCTCGTCCCCGTGAATCAATGTGGTGAGATACAGGTAATACGCCAGAAGCGTATCCTCCGCCTGTCCATTCTCAAAACGGTCCGAGACATGGTCTAACAGCCAGTTCGCCTCCTGATACCTTTCCTCGGTGATCAGAAGCTGCACCTGGAACAGCCGGAATCCGATGTCATTCTCATCCATGGCCACCAGCTTCTCCACCAGACGGCCGGTCTCCTTCAACCATGCGCCTGTCCCGATCTTCCGCAGGCGAAAATCCTGGTAGGACTTCATCAGCTGTACGATGCTCTTCCTTCGTTCCGCATCCGGCCTGCCGTAAAAATGCCCCCTGCCATACCGAAGCGTCACCGGAATCGTCAGTGTCCCGTATGCGTTGTAAAGGCAGATCTCACCTGTATTCAGACCCCCATGGCAGGTGCCCGCGTCAAAAAACACCTGGAGAGCGCACTGGTTGTCCTGAAAATCCGCCTCTGTCAGAAGCTCTCTCTCCGTATAAAAAAATTCGCCCCTGCATTCCACATGCAGCACAGTATAACCCCAGCCGTTGCGCAGGATATTCAGTTCCTGCCTGAGCACCGCGCCGTCTGCCTCCATCTCCACATGCAGCCGCTCCTGCTGTGTCAGGAATTCCACTCTCTGCTTCTTATTCGCCTGTATCAGGAATTCTTCCACATGCTGTTCGCTGCCTTCATAGACGGAGAGTGCCCTGTAATCCTCCCTGCTGCCGGCGTCGCTCCCCGTAAAAATCTGCTCAAACTCCGGGGTATAGTACAGCTGCACAGCCTCCTTCCAGCTACTTTTCGCCAGATTCGCAAAATGGAACAGATTTCGGATACTTCCCAGGGAAGATTCCGGCACCGTATGAACCACCGATATCACAAAGGGGAGGTAATATTCCCCCTGATTGCTGACAACGTCAAAGGTTCCCTTGACTACATCTCCCTCGTCAAGGTTCTCTCCGTGAAAGCGGAAGAAAATCTCTCCGTCAGCGCCGGAAAACTCCCCTGTCAGGCATTCCATCCGCCAGTCAGAAGAAAAAACGCTTCCGTTGACAAACTTCCCCTCCTGGGCATACACATGGAAGGAGCCCTCATACACCTCCCCCTTCCTGATGCTCAGCTCTATCTTTGCACAGGAAAAATCGAGAGCGCCGTTCTCATAGTCGAAATTCCCTTTCAGTATCTGTTCAATTCTCTTCTGCTTCTGCTCCCGCATCGCTCTTCACCCGTTTCTGCTTCTGAATGACCTGCTCCCAACAGGGAACAATTATAGAAAATAGCACATCCGTTCTGATTTGTCAAGTTATGCTTTTCGTGCGGCACCGAGTGAACAATAACCCCGCTGTCCCTGGTCTGTCAATCCATGTTCAGCCTGTTGCTGGTCACATGCCATGATACAAAGTAAAGCCCTATGGCCGTCAGCAGCTTGACGCAGAAAGCGGTCAGCGACGATCTGTCCAGATACGCGCCGAAGCCGGAGAGACTGCTGAATGTGATAATACTGTTGAATATGGATGTAATCATCGACTGCGCGATCATAATGCCCACATAGCACAGGATTGCCATCAGCACCCTGTGTTTCGAAGCAAGCTGTCCAATAGAAACCGCGCCGAACAGGGTGGTCAGTGTCACAAAAGGCGTAATCAGGAAAGTAATCAGCGCTTTCCAGAACCATATGCCGAAATCGATTCCCAGCTCCACTCCCGCCATCCGGAACAGCTCTCCCGCCCCATTCCTGAATTCCCTCCAGAAGTCCGCCATGGTATACTGATCCGGCAGAATGGCCCACACCATGGAAATCCCCAGGAGGAACAGGGACAGGTACATGGAAAAGACAATGATCATCACCCACAGACCGCCCACCAGAATCTTGCTGAAAAGGATCTCATGCTTTGTCACCGGAAGCGTGTGGAGCAGATATCCCTCATCTGTATACATGGTTTTGTAGAAATGGACTCCCACATAGATCACGATGCCGGCATTTACCACCACCAGCAGCACCGCGTACAAAAGCAGCGTAAAGGCTCCGAAGATATCCAGCCAGCCAAAGCTGCTGCCGCCGCTTCCCATGTTCCTCCACATGGGCGTCTGGAACGACATCCAGCCGAAAAAGGTAACCAGCGCCATGGCGCCCAGCATCAGGCACCCCACCTTATATATGCTTTTCCATTCATGCTTGATCAGCCTGCCTGACATGCGAACACCTCCCTGAAATACGCATCCACGGATTTCCCGTGCTGCTGCCTGATATTATCCGCAGAATTATAGAGCACCAGATAACCGTAGCGCATGAAAATCACCTCGTCCAGCACCTGTTCGATATCCCCGATCAGATGCGTTGATATCAGCACGGACGCCGAAGGATTGTAATTATTGACAATGGTGCGCAGGATATAATCCCTGGCCGCCGGGTCCACCCCCGCAATGGGTTCATCCAGAATATAGAGCTCCGCATTCCTGCTCATGACCAGAATCAGCTGCACCTTCTCCTTTGTCCCCTTGGACAGAGTCCGCATCCTGGCTGTGGGCTCTATCCCCAGGCTCTGCAGCATCCCTAAAGCCCGCTCCCTGGAAAAGTCAGCGTAAAAATCGCAGAAATAATCCAGTATTTCGTTTATTTTCTGATTTTCCGCCAGATAAGTTCTGTCGGGAAGATATGCCACCCTGGCCTTGGTGGCCACGCCGGGCTCCTGACCGTTTATGCGGATGCTTCCTCTGGTAGGGGTGAGCAGCCCGTTCAGCATCTTGATCAGAGTGGTCTTGCCGCTGCCGTTGGGTCCCAGCAGACCTATAATCCTGCCCCTGGGCAGCTTCAGGCTGATATTGTTTACCGCTATATGCCGTTCATCGTAAGCTTTCGTCAGGCCCACGATTTCCACCAGTTCGCTCATGTTGCGCCTCCTTCATAAACCTTTCCCGCAGCAGGCTGCGAAGAATCGGTTTTTATCTTTATAAATGCTCTACAGCCGCCGTTTCCTTACTCCCATGCCGAAGCCGCCCCGTAACTGTTCTCCGGCGGCGAACACGCGGCGTTTCAGAGCACTTTTACTTCCGCAAAAACATGCGGGCATATTCAGTATACTATTAATGCGCAGGGATTTCAAGAAAAATCGGTATTACCCGGATTTCGGTTTTTCCCCGGGACGAGACAGCGGACAACGTAACTTTTTCAGCGAAAATACATATATTACCATGACGAAGCAATTGCACCCTATGTGTGCCCGAGGATATTATGCCCGATACAAATACAGCAACCACTCAGGAACCGACAGCAAACGCCGTCTCTTACACCGGCAGTATCAAGATCAGCGTGGTCTCTTCCGTGGGAATGATTCCCGTGGAAAATGCCACCGTCGCCATATCCTACACAGGGGATCCGGGAGAGCCCCTTATGGTTCTTACCACCGACAGCTCCGGACAGACTCCCGTGACAGAGCTTCCGGCGCCGCCCCTGAATCTGTCCCTGCAGCCGGAAAATGAACAGCAGCCTTATTCAGAATACAACATTGAGGTCACCGCGGAAGGATATGAGCCGGTACTGGTGTCCGGCTCCGAGATTCTTGCCGACGAGCTTTCCCTCCAGCCCATCCGGATGAATCCGCTGGCTACCACAGAGGAAGGGGAAAAGACCGTCATCATTCCCGCCCATACCTTATTCGGCGATTTTCCTCCCAAGATACCGGAAGATGAAATCAAGCCCATGCCCGAAAGCGGTGAGATTGTCTTAAGCCGCGTGGTGATTCCCGAGTATGTCATCGTCCACGACGGGGTTCCTGGCGACTCCACCGCACGTAATTACTGGGTACGGTACAAGGATTACATTAAGAACGTGGCTTCCTGCGAGATCTATTCCACCTGGCCGGAGAACGCGATTTACGCGAATATACTGGCTATCCAGTCGTTTACGCTGAACAGGGTGTATACGGAATGGTACGGGAATCGCACCTGATTCGTGGTAGAAAGTCATTCAGGTTGATTTTGAAACGCACCACAATCTGTTCATTGGTGACATCAATCCTTTCAATCAATTTGTTTACCAGTACCCTCTGTGTCTGTGCATCCGCTTCTCTGAATACCTGTTTCCATGTGGGAATATTGGATTTCAGTTCGTTCCATTCCTCTGTGGTGACTGCCATTCCCTTTAAGCTGTCCTTTGTCTCCTGTATCTTCTTTTCCTGTTCTGCAATTTTCTCTTTCTGCCTGCGGATGGCGGATACCAGTTCTTCCAGTGACAGGGTATAATCCCCCGTCATCGCTTCTGGAATATGCTCCTCCATGGTTTCTATGTTCTGCATTGCTTTGTGGAGTTCTTTCTGTAATTTAGCTATCTCCATTTCCTGTTTCTTTTTCTCCTGACTCTGGTTCTGCTCGATAGCGTCAAAAATATTTTCATTCTGCTGTAGGCACTCTATGTACTCTGTCAGGCAGTCAAAGATGATTCCCTCTATTTTATCGGCGCGAAACTGTGTTACTTTATTATGTGGTATTCCAATTTGAGCAGACTGGCAACGATAGACAGGCGTTTTACTTGTTCTTTTCTCGCCTGTTTCTTTCATTGTCCAATAGCTGTATTTTGTTCCATTTGTCAATTTTCTTCCACAATAGCCGCAATGAATCACATCAATGAGCGATAACATACCGTCATTCCTCCTTATTACATGTACATTTTTATGTTCCAGTGTCTTTATATATTTATCAGACCTGCACTTGCGCTTATCCTGTACCCTGTCCCATAATTCGCCACTGATAATCTGTATGTTTTCGTCAGGGGCATTTGACTTTATCCATTCTTCACTGTCCAGTCTATGATATTTTCCATTCTTGCGTTCCCGCCGCTTATACGCTACAAGTCCTGCATAGACAGGGTTTGTCAGAATGCTTGTAATTGTGCCGCTTTTCCACATGTCTATGGGAGCCATAGTTTTATAATGTTCATCTTCATTCAGCACTTTAGCGATTTTTGCTGAGCCAAATTCCTGATGAAGCGATAAATCATAGATATGCTTTACCACCTCCGCCTGTTCAGGAATTATCCTAAGATAATGTAGTGCCCTGCCATGCTTGCTTAACTCGCCAGATAATACCAACTCATATCCGTAAGGAGCCTTACCGCCCATGAATTTACCCTGCTGAACCAGTTTCTGGGCGGTGTCCTTGACCCTCATTCCTGTGTCAGCGCTGCTTTTCTGCGCATTTCCGTAACGGAGGGCCAGCATCATCTGGCCCATGATATCGCTGCTTTCAGGGGAAATACAGCCGTCCTTAACCGTATAGATATCCACATTATGGCTTTTCAGCGTCATCACATATGCCCCGATTTCCCACATGCGCCTGCCGATTCGGTCATCCTTGTAGGCGACCAGAATATCGTATTCCCCGTTCCTGGCATCCTCCAAAGCCTCCTGGAGGGTATCCCGTTCGCTTACAGCGGTCTTGTAACCGCTCTTACTGCCCTCAAAATACTCCTTGTCATCCAGTTTCCAGTCGTCATGCTTCTGAACATATTCCAGTACAAGACGTCGCTGGACGGACAAATCACCGTCCGCTTCCAACTGCTGATTGGAACTGACCCTCAATAGTATCCGTGCCCTTTTCATGATAAACCACTCCTTTCCTGTTCTTCATCTGCCTTTGTAACTCCTTTTTCAGGATTTCAGCTACCTCCTTTTTTTTCTGTGCCGCTTTATCTGATGATTCTGGAAATTGTAAGATTACCTGAATCTTTTCCTTTCCAAATTCTTTTTCGCGCCTGATTTCTTCCACAGTCTGCTCCAGGATAGTATTCTTTATATCTATCCTATTTTGGGGCAGCCTGTCACATTCCGTCTTCTTATCTCATTTTGCGCATGGCAATGACCGCCCTGTTCAGGCCGATTCCTATAGATGAAAAGGCCATCGTCCTTTAAACGATGGCCTTTTTCCTGGCTCTTCTCAAACCGTATACTTTTTTCTGTAATATAATATATTCCCCTTGTATCTGGAATTTATAGATATCAGCCAATCTTCTGTTTCGCGTATCGCATGGTTTATTGTGTCTTTTCTTACGGAAAAGCTTAGAGAATATCTGCTTTCGGCCTCCCATCTGCTGTATATGGCGGCATTCTTTATTATACTTTTAGGTACACTTATGCCCAGAGGGATACAGTATACAGTTGTCAAACGGTCTAAGTCATGTGTCATGATCTGTTTTATATTTTCATTGCCTTTATTATAGCCAACATTATTATAAATCAGATATTTCATGATATGCTCAACTGCCTGCTGCACATTATATGCAGCAATATTCTTCAAATTCTTCCCTAATTTGGTATTGGCATGCCCACCATATTCGCACAATGCTCCCCGAGATGTAATGATATTGCTCAACGCTTTCTGCAAATAGTCTTCATACATGCCTATACCCCCTTTTCATATATTACTTTCCCCTTGTCGATAATGTCTCTACAGACAAAATCAGGGCTGTTCTTCATCTGGTCTACAGATTTGAAATAAAGGAAATCGTAATCCTGATTGGCATCAATATGATACAGCCTCTCCTTGAATTGTCTGAACCCTCTGTTATTTACAAGTTTTGACACACCTATATTTGCCACAATCGCCAAATCTATATCTGAATCATCGGTACATCTTGTTTCCAGGCATGAGCCAAATAAATAGATACAGTCTATTTTAGGACATAAACCGGCAATCTCTGCTATTTGTGATATTATGCCCGCTTTTATATCAGCTACATATATCGTCCCCGCAGCATTGCCGTTCACCTTCACCAGCTTACACATTCCACCAACTCCTTATCTATGACAGATTATTCCCATTCCCTTATTTCTGTATCACTCTTTCTCTTTCACACCCGCACTATACTGCCAGGAAAGATTATTATTTGCATCGTCCTGTGCTTCATCCGGCGCAGCCAATTCCTGCACAAACGGCTCGTCAGCTACTTCCTCACGTCTGAACTCAGGCATGAAAAAGAATGGTAAACTATGCATCGAGCAGACAAAAATATGAATCAACGGTGATTTCGAGGTACCGGAACCAGGGCTATAATTTCACCATCACCTCTTCCACCGCATATGACCAGAAATGGGTATACGGACGGAATATCTTCGAAAACATTGATTTCCTGGTGGATACCATATTCGCGAACTACCTGTCCAGGCCGGGTGTGCGTCAGCCTATTTTCACCTCTTACTGCGACGGGAAAAGGGTGACCTGCGCAGGCTTAAGCCAGTGGGGCTCCATGTACCTGGCGGAGCAGGGCTATTCCGCCATTGAAATCATACGTTATTATTACGGAAATGATATGTATATCAATACCGCCGATATCATCTCCGGCGTTCCCTCCTCCTGGCCCGGATACGACCTGAGCCTGGGCTCCTCCGGCGAGAAAGTGCGGCAGCTCCAGACCCAGTTGAACCGGATAGCAAGAAATTATCCGGCCATCCCCACAGTTACGGCGGACGGCATCTACGGGCCTGCCACCGCCAATGCGGTCCGCACTTTCCAGGGCATCTTCAACCTTCCGCAGACCGGAATTACGGACTATCCGACCTGGTATGAGATATCGGAAATCTATGTGGGCGTGTCCAGGATTTCGGAGCCCGGGGGATGAAGTTTTTTACTCTACTGTCACAGCGCTGGTAATGCCGTCTTTGCCCCGGGATTTGGTGACAATGATTTTCCTGTCAATCCTTTCCTTCAGCTCCGACACATGGGATATGATTCCCACAAGGCGCCTCCCTTCCGTGAGCCGGGTCAGCGCTTTCATGGCCTGGTTCAGGGCGTCCTCGTCCAGGGAGCCGAAGCCCTCGTCCACAAACATGGAGTCCATCTGGATGCCGCCTGCACAGGACTGGATTTCGTCCGCCAGGCCGAGGGCAAGGGACAGAGATGCCTGAAAGGATTCGCCGCCTGAAAGGGTTTTCACGCTTCGCTCCGTGGCATTATAATGGTCTATGACGCTCAGTTCCAGTCCCATCTTACCCCGAAGGCTGTCTCCCTCTTCCGCGCGCTTCAGCTCATACTGTCCGCTGCTCATGGTGAGCAGGCGGAGATTGGCCCTTCTGATAATGCGGTCGAAATATGTCATCTGGATATAAGTTTCCAGTTCAATCTTCTGTTTTCCCTTCAGCCCGCCGTTAGCGGTGTCGGACAGCGCCTTCATCCATATATATTTTTTCTCCACCGCATCGATGCCCTCCTGTCTGGTCCTGACCTTTGACAGGATATCACGGTTCTGTAAAAGCGCTCTGTTCGTTCCGTCCCTCCTGGCGCGCAGCTGCCTTTTCTCCTCCTGCCGCCGGGTCTTCCTTTCCAGTACTTCTTCTTCCGCCGCGCCTGCCGCCTCTCCGGCGCCGGCAAGCTGCTTCTCAAGGGTATCCGCCGCAGATGACAGGCGTTCGCTTTGTGTACGGCATTCCGCATGGCTTTCTTCGGCGGACTTCAGCGCGGCTTCCAGGGAAGCTTTGCGTGCCACAAGTCCCGCAATCTTCTCCTCGCAGTCCTCCTTCGTCCCCTCTCCCAGCTGCCTGACAAGCCCCTCTGTCTTCTCTGCCCTGGCTTTCATTTCCTCTTCTTTCCTTGCAATGGTCAGCTCCGATTTCCGGATCTCCTCTTCCAGTTTCTCGATTCGTTCCTGCGTTTCGGGAATCAGTTCCTCCAGTTCCTGGCGCATCCGCAGCGCTTCCCGGTTTCGGTCCAGCTCCGTTTCCAGATGTGCAAGCTCTTCTTCCAGTTTTTTCTCCGTGTCACGGGTCAGCTCTCTCAGGGCGCCGTCCTCCATCGCTGCCTCACGGGCAGGTGATGTGCCGTTCTCCCGGGCGGGTAGGGCTCCGTTCTCCCGGGCGGGCGGGGCTCCGTTCTCCCGGGCGGGTGGGGCTCCATCCTCCCCGGCAGACAGGGTACCGTTCTCCCCGAATATGGTTCCCGCATCCGCCACCAGCGTGGTTCTCAGCTCCGCAATGTTCCGCTCCGCGTCAGAAGACGCATCCCCTTTGCCGCATCCGTTCACAGGAAACGGCTTCTGCGCTCTCCTGTAGTATACCCGCAGAGTCTCCCGCAGCTGTCCTGCTTTTTCCGCACGCCTGCTCTTAACCGCGCTCAGACGCTTCTCCAGATCGTTGCACAGCTCCTTTACCTGAAGAAGCGCTTCCTCTTTCCTGAGCCTGTCTGCCTTCGCCTGTTCCCGGAGCCTGATCTCTTCTCTGATTTCCTGCTGCCAGATATGCAGGTCTTTCAGGCAGTTTTGAACATACATGGTAACCTCGGGCTGCTCTGCGGATTTGCAGTTTTCCATGTCCGGTATGGCATTGAATTCCGATGCCGTCCGTACATGGCTGGACCATCCTGAGCCGGCGTTCCTGATATCCGCCTGCTTTTTCATTTGCAGATCGGTTTCCTCCAGAAGCCGGACCGTATTTTCGTATTCCCTGTCCAGCTGCTTTCCCGCGGTGGCCTCCTGGCCCTTCAGCTGCGCCAGATGTTCCTTATGAGCCGTTATTTCGTTCTCCAGCTTCCGCTTTTCCGTTTCCGACTTTGCGGCACTTTCTTCCAGTATATCCAGCCGTCTGCAGCCTTTCTGGACCTTCAGGAGCGCTTCCATGGCCTGATTTTCGGTTTCCTGCAGGTATTCGGATATTTTTTTCAGGATATCCGTATCTATGTCCCGGCTTTCCGGCGGTTCTTCCGACCATTCTATCGGCGATGTTTCCAGTGGTGCTTCCCGCGGCTCTCTCGACAATTTTCCCAGCGGTTCTTCCGGCAATTTTTCCGGCAGACCTTCCTGCAGTGCCCCGGGCAAATCCAGCTCCCGTATCAGTTTCTTCCACTGCTTTTGCTGCTCCTTCAGCTGCCCTTCCGCCGTATAGAAAGCCTGTTTTGCCTGCTGCTGTATCTCATCCAGTTCTTTCACGCGGGTCTGCGCTTCTTTCATCAGGACATCCAGTTTCTTTTTCCGGCGGCATGCCTTCTCCGCATTTTTCAGTTCCTGATCCAGCCGCTTCGCTTCCCCGCTTATCCAGTGCCCTGCTTCCGGCAGCTTCTCCCGAAGCTCTTCCGGTGTAAGCAGGAGTTTGCCTTCCGTATCTTCCGGTGTGGACAGGGGCTCGACTTCCGTATCTTCCGGTGTGGGCAGGAGTTCACCTTCCGTATCTTCCGGTGTGGGCAGGGACTCGACTTCCATATCTTCCGATGCGGGCAGGAGTTCGACTTCCGTATCTTCCGGTGTGAGCAGAGGCTTACCTTCCGTATTTACGGAATACAGGTTCCCAAGGAATTCCGCCGCCCGTATACCGATTTTATGCCGCTGCTCTTCCAGATGTTCTCGTAAGCTTCCCGCACCGGCGCTGAGACGCGCGGTCTTCTCCTCGGCTTCCGTCAGCTCCTGCTTTTTCTTTTCCAGTTCGTCCTTCTCCGGCACATGCTCCTGAATCTGCGCCGGAAGGGGGTGATGCAGGGAACCGCAGACGGGACATGCCTCCCCTTCCTTCAGTTCCCTGGCAAGGAATCCCGCCTGGGCGTCCAGAAAACGCTTTTCCAGTTTCCGGTATGCGTCCCCTGTTTTTTCTTTTTCTTCCGAAGCGCTTCGGTAGTCCTGCCGGAGGGCGTCAAGCTTACTCCGGTTTTTCTCCCAGTCCGCCACATCCTGAAGCAAACCTGACCGCACCTTCTCCGCCTCCTGCAGCTTCTCTTTCCGCCCTACCAGAGTCACCCTGTCCGTTTCGGAATCTTTCAGCTGCTCCCACTCCTCCGCGCAGGCCTTCGCAGTCTCCCTCTGCTTTTCGGCGGCCGAAGCATGGGCTTCATAGGCCCGCCGCAGTTCATCCGCGCGCTCCACAGAAGCCTTCAGATTCCGTTCCTGCTCCTGAAAACGGTTCAGGCGCTCCCTCGCTTCTTCCGCCAGGTGGCGGCATCCGATCTCTTTCTCACGGATGCCTTTGAGTTCCTCCATCTCCTTTTTCCGCGCCGTATCTTCCTCCTGTGCCTTATCCGCGCGGACCGTCAATCCCTTCAGAGCGGCAGTGCAGCGTTTTCGCTCCTGCGCCGTCTCATTGCATGCCCCTTTCAGTTCCTCCAGTTTATCTGCCTGTTCTTTCAGCTTTTTTGCTGCCTCCTGCGCGGTAAAAAGCATTTCGTCGCGGTCGGCAAGCGCTTCTTCCGTTTTTACGCATTCTTCAACGGAAGATGTTAATTCGCATTCTTCTTTTCGCTTTTTTGATAATTCTTCCTCTGCGGCTGTCTGTTCCAGGATTTCCTGCTCCCATCCCTCAGACTGCCGGCACAGATTCTGCTTCTGCTGTAAAGCATCCTTCTTCTTGTTTTCCAGGCGCTCCCTTTCCTGCCCTGCCGTCTCCAGAAATTTATAGCGCTCCTGCTGTTCCCTCAGTGTCTCCCCGCAGGTTTGTCTCTCTCCGGCGCGGATTTCCTTCTGCGCTCTCTCCCTTGAAATTGCCTGCTCATCTGCCCGCTGCGCCTGCTCTTCCGTCTCCAGGCTGTCATACAGCTCCAGATTCTTCCGCTCCTGCTGAATCCGGACTTCCAGCTGACTGCACTCGCTGCCCGCCTGCCTGGCCTCCCTTAACAGTTCTTCCTTCTCCAGCAGTTCGGGCTGCAGTTTTTCCATCTGCTCCCGGATCTCCGAGAGCTCTTTTCTCTGCTTGTTCACCTGCCCGATGCTGCCAAGCAGCTGATCTTCCTTCCGGATTTTTTCATCCAGGCTGTCCAGTTCGGCGTCCATGGCATCCAGCGCCAGGGCATCTGCCCCGCACAATTCTTCCAGCAGCTCCAGTCCTTCGCTGACCCGGCCGTCAAATTTCTCACGCTGCAGCTCCTTAAGCTTCATGGCCGGGCGCATGTCCTCCGCCTCCTGATACACAATGCCGTCCATGTACTGGCTGATGCTGCGCTTCATTTCATGATATTCCTGCTCCTGCTGCCTGACTTCCGCCTTCAGCTGCTCCTGAACCCTCTGGTAAAGAGCGGTATTGAATATCTGCCGGAATATGTTGCCGCGCTCCTTCGTGTCCGCCAGCAGAAGCTTCTGGAAATCCCCCTGGGCAATCATGGCTATCTGGGCAAACTGCTTCCGGTCCAGTCCCACAAGCTCCGTCACCGCCCTGGTCACATCCGAGGCCTTCGTCACAGGCGGCCTGCCGTCCGGATAAGTCAGCTCCGCTTCCGCCTTCCTGAGCGTATAACCTGTGCCCCTCTTCTTCGGCTGCATGTATTCCGGATTCCGCGTAATTCTGTACTGTTTTCCGTGATAAGAAAAAGTGTATTCCACATAAGTCGGCACACCGTCCCCTGCGTATTTGCTGCGGAACATATCCGAGGTCCGCACTCCGCCGCTGGCTTCCCCATACAGTGCAAACGTAATCGCATCAAAAATAGTGGTCTTTCCCGCTCCCGTATCTCCGGTGATCAGGTACAGACCGCTCTCCCCGAAGCTGTCAAAATCAATCTCCGTCCTGTCCGCATATGGCCCAAAGGCGCTCATGATCAGTTTAACCGGTTTCATCTACCCCTCCCCCAATCCTCTTCATTTCCATCATGCCGCCTGCAACGGCACAAACACAATGAACTTCATTCCGTCCGCAGCCGCTGGATTACATTCTTCACAAAAGACGCCTGCTCTCCGCTCATCGGCTGATTGTTCTGAAGCTCATAGAATTCCCCGAAAAGCTCCAGCTCCGACTTCCGTTCCACAGCCTCCGCCGCCTCTATGCTGTTCTCCTGCCTGGTGCGGCGGT
Organism: uncultured Lachnospiraceae bacterium; assembly: GCA_947385785.1. Classification (GTDB taxonomy): domain Bacteria; phylum Bacillota; class Clostridia; order Lachnospirales; family Lachnospiraceae; genus Acetatifactor. Next base: position 1,845 of record CANDMH010000079.1, on the reverse strand, counting down.
TGTCATATGTGAGACGCATCAGATTCGGATATATAATACGCAGCTTCTGCAGGCCATCCGGTATATCCTCCTCGTCGGTCAATGTCACCTGCACATAATCCTCCGTGTCAAACTCCTGGTAGAAGGACCTGGACATCACTTCCTCATAAGCGCCCCTGATTTTCCGCATATCCCGCAGAGGCGTCAGCGGCACCGTGGAAATCTCCATGTTTCCCTTCTCTCTCATCTCGAGAATCGTGACGGATTTCACCTGCTCCGCCTCGGAGAAGGAATACTTCAAGGGCGTACCGCAATAGCGGACACTCTCCCGCTTTACGGACTGGGGGCTGTGGATATGTCCCAGCGCCACATAGTCAAAAGCGTCAAACACCTCAGCGTCCACATTGTCCAGGCCGCCCACCGCCACATCCTCCGAATCGCAGCGCCCCGCGCCTGTGACGAACTGGTGGGCCACAAGGATATTGCGCTTCTCCGGGTTGAGCTTCATAAGGCCAACAGCCGCTTTGACCGCATCCTGATAGGTTTCCGGAAGGGGGATTTCCTGACGGGCTTCCGATATCGACATCTCCTGACAGGTTCCCGACTCTGCGGGACGTTCCGGCGGCATTGCTGCCTCACGGTTTTCCGGTCCTGCAGGACGTTCCGACGGCATTGCTGCCTCACGGTTTTCCGGCCCTGCAGGATGTTCCGGCGGCATTGCTGCCTGACGGTTTTCCGGCTCTGCGGGACATTCCGGCGGCATTGCTGCCTCACGGTTTTCCGGCTCTGCAGAACATTCCGGCGGCATCGCCGCCTGACGGTTTTCCGCTCCTGCGAGACGCTCCAGCGCATGCCGCACTGTGGCGGGCTTCACAAAAGGAAGCAGCCAGACGAAAATCTCCCCGTATTCATCCGCCAGCGGAATTCCTGTCACTTCTCCCCCGTACACCTGGGACATATGTACCCCCCGTCCGCTCATCAGCTGTGCCCCAAAGGCAATCCGTTCCGGCGAGTCATGGTTCCCACTCACCACGAACACGCGCTTTCCCCTGTCCGCAAACGCTGTCAGGAAGGAATCAAATATCTGCACCGCCTCCGCAGACGGCACAGGCTTGTCATATACATCCCCGGCGATGAGTACCGCCTCCGCCTGCTCCCGCTCCGCGATGCCCAGTATCTGTCTTAAAATATGTCTCTGATCCTCGATCATGGAAAATTCATTGACGCGCTTTCCGATATGCAGATCCGATATGTGCAGAAATTTCATAGATAACCCCCGTTTCCGTCTCTCAGACGCTTCCGTACCCCCTCATGCTTCCCATTCCTCCCATTCCTCATGATCCGGCTCTTCCCGTCTCCTGTCCCGGATCAGGCGCAGAATCAGATGATAAATCCCCCTGAACACGGAAAATACCAGAAACACTTTAATATTCTTTGGCCAGCTCCGTAATTGCGTATTTGTACTTGAATGCTTCCAGCTCCTCGTCATCCCGGATGAAGCACTCCTCCTTAAATTCACCTGTATGTATATTCTTAAAGCCCGCAACTCTTTCTCCGTTGCAGATACTGCATCTCAATACAGGCCTCCAGTTTTCCCTATCGTAATCCACCTGTTGTATCCTCTTTTTCCTGAACATTTCTTTCTCCTGTTTCTGTCCTGGCCTCATCCTTCGGGCCGGAAAATATCGTTATGATTCCGCCTTCAAAAACCACGTTGTCAGATTGCTTTTACACAGGAATGGTCGGAAAATAACCCGCTGTGTTTGTATTAACAGAATAGCATTTTCATGAATGCTTTGTCAAGGGACATAAAGGCGAAGCGAACGACCTTCTCTTCATGCCAGCCCCACTTCATACCAGCCGCAA
>CANDMH010000078.1 GCA_947385785.1 uncultured Lachnospiraceae bacterium | reverse complement strand
CCGGATAATTTCATCCGGTTTTAATTTGAGATCAAGCTCACGGATTCAGGTTATAACCGGAGAGTGCATACGGTATCGCCTGAAGCCCAGCTGGGAATGGCCTGCCACGAAGTGTGGAGCGGTTCATGCATCAACTGTCCCCTTCTGACAATCGCGGACAGACGGGAAGGACGTTCCATCAGCTACAATCCCACCTTCGGCGGCGTGGTAGATATGGTGGCTACCAGGACCTTATGGCAGGATGCCATTCCCGCCTTCGTTGTAACGGTTACCCCCCGCCTGGAGACAGCCGGATACACATACCGCAAGATTCTGCGGGTTGACTTGAAAGAGGATACTTATGATGTCCTGAAACTGGAACCGGACGCCTGGCTCAACGGAAAAGACAGAGCAAACTTTTCCCTGCAGATGCAGCGGCTGGCTGAAAGCGGCGCCATCCATGCGGACGACAGGGAACGTTTTACCGCCTTCATACGCCCTGAGCATATCCGGGCGGCGCTGTGCTCCGACAAACAGAAGCTCACCTGTATCTACCGCCGCCAGCGTATGGGAGAGTTCCGTTGGAATCTGATAGAAGTGGTCAAATGCTTTGACTTCAGCATGGACAACCAAATGGTCATTTTCTCTGTCACGGATGTCCATGATACCATGCGGGAAGGTCTGGAGCGGGAAGAGACCAACGTGCACAACAACGAACTGATTCGTGCCGTGGGAGAGCAGAATTTCCGTATCTACAATATCTGCCTGGAAGAGGGCACCGCAGAGCCCATTCTTGTGGACGGCCATTCTCCATGTGCGCCGCTTTCGCCGCTTCCATCCTGGGACAGCCTGATGCACTCCCAGATTACACCGTTGCTGCATACCGCATACCAGAAGGCATTTGAACAGAAATTCTCCCTGGAAAGCCTGAGGAAGTCCTGTGAGGCAGAGGATGAGCGACTGGAACTCCTCTGCCAGTGGAAATCCGGTGAAGCATACCGTTATATTTCCGTCACAGCCCACCGAAACCACAGAATGGATGAGTGCGGCCATATCATCCTGGCATTTCAGGATATGGACGAACGGATACGCCGGGAACTGCTCCACAGCCAGCGTGACATGCAGATGGCAGCCATCCTCAAGTCACGCTACAGCAAGATGAATACGGTACACCTGGACTCCGGGCAGTGCGAACTGTTCTGCCTGCATGACGAAAACGAGCTGGCAAATCCACTGATCGGGGATTATGACTACTATATGCACCAGGCCATGTATAACCACATTTATCCTGATGATGTGATAAAATACAGCAATGCACTGTCCCTGGAGCATCTTCGGAAAAAGGCTGCTGAAACAGAAAGCTGTTCTGAGGAAATCTGCCAGTACCGTATGAAGGGCGAACCTGTACACTGGATAGAACAGCATATCATCTATAACCGAAGAGATGATAAAGTGTCCGTCAATATTCTGGGCCAGGATATTACCGCTGAGAAACAGCAGGAAGAGGCCCAGCTTCAGGCACTTCAGGACAGATCCTACATCATCGGCAGCCTGAGCAGCCTGTTTTTCTCCACCTACTATATCGATCTGGCGAATGATACTTTCCGCGCCGTAAGCCAGCTGGGTAAGGTGGGTGATGTACTGGGCAGTGCGGTCAATTGTACCACTGCGCTGCGGGTGTACGCCGAAAATTTCGTCCATCCGGATGACCGCGCGGAATACTTTGAGGTCATGAACATCGCCAACTGGCGCCGTTCTCTCCGGTGGTGGAATCCCTACGTAGCGGTTACTTACCGGAAATTATCCGATGATCCGCAGGACGATGCCCGGTCCGGCCGCTGGATACGCGCAACCGCCGTACTGGCGCAGGCCGGTGAGGATGACATTCCCAAAACCGTAGTATATGTAGCCCAGGATGTTACAGAAAGCAGAGAGAAACAAATGTAATCGGATTCACTTATTAACGGCGCCCCGTTATGCGCCGCCCTAGAAAGGATACAGCAAACATATGGATCATATACTGGTGATTGACGACAGCCGGGCTCAGGCAGAATACTTAAAGTCTATATTAGTCAAGGATTATGATGTAACCACCTGCCAGAGCGGTGAGGAGGGTCTGAACCTTGCAAAGTCCGGCCAATTTTCCCTGATCTTTCTGGACATTATCATGCCGGACATCGATGGCTTCACCCTGCTGCGCAGGCTTCAGGAGACAATGATGACCAAATACATCCCCGTGATTCTGATCACCGGACTTTCGGATGTACAGCACGAAGAGCGGGGTCTCACGCTGGGCGCGGTGGACTATATCACGAAACCCTTCAGCCCCATCACCGTCAGGGCAAGGGCCAATACCCATATCAAGCTCTTCCGCTATCAGATGCATTTCATGAAACAGGCCATGGTGGATCAGCTCACAGGCATCGCCAACAGGCGGCGCTACAAGGAATACAGTATCACAAAGTGGAGGGAAGCCGGCAGACTGGGCCTGCCCTTCAGTGTCTGCATTTTTGACATCGACAAATTCAAGCTGTACAATGACACTTTCGGACATCCGGCCGGAGATAAGGTCATAGCGGCAGTGGCTAAAACCGCTTCCTCTTATCTGCAGCGCGCCACGGACTTTCTGGCACGCTACGGCGGGGAAGAATTTGTGGCAATTGTTGTGGGAATGGAGGCGGACGCCGCTTTCCACTATTTCCAGAAAATACGGAAAGCGGTAGAGGAACTTCACATTCCGCACAATTCTCCCGTCTCCCAATGGGTCACCATCAGCATCGGCGGAGTCACTCTGGTTCCGCAGAACGACGACGTGTATGATAATTATCTGAAAATAGCGGACAACATGCTCTATGAAGCCAAAGAAAAAGGCAGAAACAGAGTGGTCTGGTCCAACGGAACCGAGCAGGTAGGCGGCAATTAGTACTTGAGAAATTGGTCATTTCTTCTAAGGAGGGCGGGTTCATCTGTACATACCCGCTGTCCGCCGCGCCAAAGTGCGAATAAGCCAGAAGCGCGGCGGAAACTCTCAACGTCAAAAGCAGCAGAATACATATGTGACATTATGATTCGATCAGCTTAATCACCGCCGTATCCGCGTAGGTCAGCGGTTCATTGTGGACAAAAAACGCTGTCATGGGAAGTGGGGCATACAGCGTTTCCAGGATATCTCCCTCATAAGGCTCCAGGATATTCGCCAGAGGCTGCCCGGCCTCCACGGTATCCCCCGCCTTCACCATGGGCACAAAGATGCCGGATTTCGCGGTTCTTATGGAAATCAGGTCGGCGTCGTTCACGACTCTGGAGCGCAGCCCGCCCGGCACGGTGTATTTTATGATATCCTGCCTGGACAGGAAATTCATCACTGCCAGCACTGCCTGGCCCGCGCTGTTGGGATCGATCCGGGCGGTGGATGTGGTGTATAAGGAGAATGCCTGGGTGTCCCATACCTGCCAGTTATAATTCAGCGTGGCCGTGTCGTAGGGCCGTACCCGGCGGATGACCACATAGGGAAGTCCGAACTGTCTCGCTGTCTCCGGGCAGCTGAAGCCCTCGTCCATCAGCCGTACATGGGGCACGAAGTCCCCCGGCATATAGAAGGATGTAAACTGGATCCCGAACTGATATTCCGAAATTTCCCGGAAAACGCCGTCGGCGATTCGCTGGGTGGTTTCCCCCAGGCAGTATCCCGGGAACATCCGGTTGATGTCCGTATTGTCCGTGGGCCAGAAGCGCTTCTGAATGTTCATGGAGCAGGGGTTGATGGAGGGGAGGACCAGGATCTTATGGCCTGCCGCAATCCGCCCTTCCGCCTCCAGCTGCCGGAACTTCCGTATCAACTGGGAGCAGCAGTAGAGCTGCTGGACCTCGTTTCCCCGGGAGCTGCCCACGATGCACACGGATTTCTTCCCGGAGCCAAATTCATAGCCCGTCACCCGGAAGTCGTCCCGGTACAGGCTTTTCAATGTATACAGAGTTGTCTTATTCATAGCCGCATACCTCTTTCTTCAGCAATCGCCCCATGAGGGAGCCTTCCACCACGATGGGGTACTCCCTTATGGTAAACAGCATGCCGTCCTCCGGCGCGCGCACCTCGTCCAGCACTTTGCCGCACAGCGGATCCACGATCCGGCCGATGAGGGCGTCCCTGCCCAATCTGGCGCCATGTTCCGCCACAGGCACGAACAGGCCGCTGACGCCTGCGTTGAGATAACAGACATCCTCTGGATTCCTGGAAATAATGGGCTTTCTCACAGGCGCCGCTTCTCCGCTCCAGATGCCCAGTTTTTTCATCAGATGAAAAATGCCGTCCACAAGCTGATTTCCGTATTCCTGGGTAATCCGCATGCCCACGCCCATCTCCACTACCAAAGTTGGCGTACCTATGTTGTTCAGGCTGTAGGCCAGTGTGGACTCCAGTACCGTGCTGGCGCCGTGAACCCATATAAAATCCACATTGGCAGCCTCGGCCAGAGGTACCAGAATGTCCTGGTGCAGCTCATTGATGCGGATCTGGGGGATTTCCGTCAGATAGATATTGCTGGCATGAATGTCCAGCACACAGTCGGAACCCGCCAAATCCTCGATGATACGGGCAGCCACATATTCCGTCATGCTCCCATCGATATTTCCCGGGAACAGGCGGTTCATATCCAGGTCAAAGGCAGGGATGCCTCTGGTGATAGAATCGATGCCCAGGGGATTGACCGCCGGATAGATGTCCACAATCCCTTCCAGGCATTCCCTGTGCCCCTCCAGGCGGCGCTGCAGCTCGAAGCAGACATACTGCCCCTCCAGTTCGTCCCCGTGGATGCCCGTGACGATGCTGATCCGTTTCCCGCTGCCGCCATGGCGCTCGGGCAGGATGCGGTTCTTCCTGATTTCCAGTACCTCGTCTACGGGCAGGCCTACTGATGCTACTTTTTTAATCATATCTATACTCCCTGCGCGCTTCGGCGCATAATTTATACTCACGACAAAAAACATTTGCCAGTTGAAATGTATAACGAGTGAGCGCTTCCGTAGTGTAGGACAGAAAGCGGCAAATGAATGCGCTCACGAGTATAATCTGTAACGAATTCAAGTTAGGTATGCCATAAGTTACAAAGTACCGTAAAATCAATGATTTCATAAAACCGGATTCTGCAATAGCATACCTGATCAGGTATGTCTTGATTTATGGACTGTCTTGATTTCTCTGGCTTTTTGAAGCGTGGCATACCTGACAGAAAGCGGGAAATGGGTTCCGGGCATTTGCCTCTGAGGCGAATGCCATGTGCCGCATTCGTTCACGGGTTTGATACCCCACAGCTTGCTGCGGGGTAGTTTATTTTCTCACGGGTCTGATACCCCGCTGTTTGCGGCGTTCAGAAAGAAGAAGCCAGGAGTGGATACCCCGTTACCTGCAGCAGGGTGGTTCATTGCTCCACAGACGCGGAAATAATCTGGGACTGGGCGCCGCCGTTCCACATAAGCCCCCGGTTGATAGCGCAGTCCGCCGCATCCCGGCCATGCCCAAGCTTGATATAGCCCTCCGTTACCGGACGGTCATGGGTCGGGTCAAAGGGCACCCACCTGCCGCCGCAGAGCGCCTCCGCCCAGGCGTGGCTCGCGCCCTCGCCGATGATCAGGCCGCAGACATACCGGGCGGGGATTCCGGCCATCCGCAGCAGTGTGACATAGATATGGGCATAATCCTGGCAGACGCCCCCGCCCAGGCTCCAGGCCTCCTCCGCCGTGGTGCTGACACTGGTTTTTCCCGGAATATAGGGGAACTCCCGGTGCAGCCGGTGCATCAGCGCCATGCAGATTCCGTAATCATCCCCGCCGCTGCCGCCCCGGTCTTCCCCGGGAGCCGAATCCGCGAAACCCAACGGACGGTCCTGCCCCTCGAAACCCCGCGCTTCCCCGGAAGCCGCAATGCCCAGGGGGCGGTCTTGTCCACACACTACAGAACTCCGCGCTTCCCCGAGAGCCGCAATGTCCAGAGGGCGATCTTGTCCACACACTACAGAACTCCGCGCTTCCCCGAGAACAGCAACGCCCAGGGGGCGGTCTTGTCCACACACCCCAGAACTCCGCGCTTCCCCGGGAGCAGCAATGCCCAGGGAACGGTACCAGGACGTGAGCCCGGGTCCCGGTACGCATTTTCCGTGGGAAACCCGGAAGATACCGACATTTTCCCAGGCTGCCTTCTCCTCGTAATCCGTCCGGAGAATTTCCACGTCCCCTTCCGCCTGGAAGACGAACCTGTCATGGGGAATCGTCTCACAGCCGTAAATCTGCCGATTGCCGAAAGCGTCCGCCCCAAAGCAGCAGGTGGTTTCCGGGGATATGGAAAATTTGAGATCCAACAGACGCTGCCGCGCGTCTTCCCTGGGGATGCATTTGATGGTAAAATAGCATCTGCCCACAGGATTTTCGTATCTGATTTCCATTCTGTATGAAAAATGCAGCATAAACTCACTCCTGACCCGGCATGTTTTTCGAATGTCCGGAGGCGCTTTCCGTCCCGCATTATAGAAACGTTTATACGTTGTAGATTCCTTTTGGCACATGCTGCCGGTCCTGCCTTATAGAATCGCCTCCACACTGGACACTATCTCATAGTAATCCAAATCGGGGTTTTCCGCAAGGGCTTTTACCTGTTCCAGCCTTGATTTGTCATAGGCCAGGCCGCTTCGTTCCACCCTGGGAACCATGCGGTGGACTTCCCGGAGCAGTTCCCTGTGGGTGACGCCCAGCCGGGCGTACAGGTCAATCCGCTCTATCCGTTTCCCTGCCTTGATGATATTCCGTATCTGCTCCGAGTCGATCTGGTCGTCCGCAATGCCCCAGAATGCCAGAATGTGATCCATGAGATACTGCAGCTCCATCAGGGGCGCCCTGCTCACCGATGCCTTGTTCATATCATAGATTGCCAGCTGGATATAGGAGAGCGCCTCCGAACCGATGCTTTCCCGGAGCACGATGGCATTGTCATAGGCCCGGTTCAGGTTGCTGATAATGGAATCCGGATTGGCGGCGTCAAAGGGGTAGCGCCGCAGAAAATCTTCCCGCGAGGCATAGATGTTGGGAATATCTATGGATGCGCAGAATTTCCGGTAGCTGTCAATTTTTTCATCAATCATGGCGTCATAGCTCTTGGTATAGAAACGCAATGTAGTGTATACACGTTCCGTATACCTGCCCAACCAATATAAATGATCCGCCTGTTCTACTGAGATAATACCCATGTGTCCTTAAATCCTCCTCCCTGTGATGAGTTCACGATAAATGAGTCCGTATTTCTGGAAAATCTTGTCAGGCCGCTTTTCCAGACCAGCGGCTCGTCCGCCATCAGGACAAACGCCCGCAGATCTGCCTTTCTCGGCACGATTTTTCCCTGGTCCACGATGTCCAGATCCTGGAAATCAATTACCTCCTGGGCGATGAACCGCCTGGGTTCCCGTTTCAGCAGCCCGATAAAGTCCGCTTTCTGCTCTTTCGTCATGGAATCGCCGAATACCACACCGTAGCCCCCGGCCTCCGCCACGTCCTTCAGCACCAGGCGGTCAAAATGCTCCAGTACATACTGCATATCTTCCCTGTAAAAAGGCAGATAGGTGGGCGCGTTGCTCAGGACAGGCTCCTCGTCCAGATAGTAACGGATCATCCTGGGGACGAAATAATAGATGCCCTTGTCGTCGGCAACGCCGTTTCCCGGCGCATTCATCAATGCCACATTCCCCTTCCGGAACACCTCGAAGATGTGCGGAATACCGATCAGGGATTCCGCTTTGAACGTCATAGGATCCAGGTATTCGTCAGATATCCGGCGGTACACCGCTCCTACCTGTTCCTTCGTCCCATTGGAGGAAATATAATACAGCCTGTCGTTTTCGGCAATCAGCTCAGAACCTGTCACCAGATGCGCGCCTGTCTGCTCCGCCAGGTAGGAATGCTCGAAATAAGCCGCGTTATACCTCCCGGGAGTCAGAATCACAGTATGCCCTCCCGCGTTGACATGGTCCATGACCCGCCTCAGCTGCCCCGCATAGTTCCGGTTGTCTTCCAGGCTGGCTTTCTGGAAGAGGTCCGGGGCACTGCGCCTGCACAGCTCCCTGGCAATCATGGGATAGGACGCCCCGGAGGGGACTCTCAGATTATCCTCCAGTATGTACCACACGCCGTCCTTTCCTTTCACCAGGTCTATGCCGGAAATGTGAGAATAGATCCCCTTCGCCGGCATGACTCCCTCGCATTCCGCCAGATACCCGCTTGACGCGAAAATGAAATCCTCCGGTATGACACCGTCCTTCACAATCTGTTTCTTACTGTAAATATCCTTTAAAAAATAATTCAGGGCGAGGACCCTCTGTTTCAGTCCCCGCTCCAGACGGGCAAATTCCCCGCGCTCTATCACCCTTGGTATGGGGTCAAAGGGAAATAACTGCTCGTTGAAGACGTTATTTTTGTAGATTCCAAATTTCACCCCGTAGCGCGCCAGCAATTCATTAATTTTATCCGCGTGCTTTACGAAATCCATCTCTTCCATGTCTGTACCTCCTCCCGTATCCTTGAAATCGAGCAGTGGAAAAGCCTTTCCCCTGCTCGCGCGCCGGGCACCCGTCAGCCTCTGCTGACATATTTCCAAGCGTTATAGCGCTTTGACGCTTTGCGCTATGGGTGCCCGTGTGCATAAAAGGAAAAGGCGCCCTGCTTACCGCAGAACGCCTTTGTTCCTGAACCGTGATTCAGTATAGCGCGTTTTTCGTGATATGTCAAGGGTAAATGCAATGTGCGCTTGTCTTTCCTGTCTGCCTGTGGTAATCTATACTCACGACCGAAAACATTTGCCGGCGTAAATGTATAACGAGTGAGCGCACCCGCGCTGTAAGACAAGCACCTGGCAAATGTATGCGCTCACGAGTATAAGTATAACATCTTTAAAAGAAACAGTGTAAGAAATTGCATAATCGCATGGAGGGAGGAGATGCGGATGGGAACATATTTGAATCCAGGTAACAGCGAATTTGCCGAAATAAGAAATGGGATTTATGTAGATAAGACCGGATTGATTGGCCTGATCAACCGGACAATTGGGACGAAGCAGAAACTTACCTGTATCAGCAGACCGCGCCGTTTCGGAAAATCCTTTACAGCACAGATGCTTTGTGCTTACTATGATAAAACCTGCGACTCGGCGAGGCTGTTTGAGGGCCTTGAGATTACAACGGCTCCCACGTTTTGCGATACTTATGAAAAACATCTGAATCAGTACGACGTTATTTACCTGGATATGACCAATATCATGGGAGAGGCAGGGAAAGACAGGATGATATCCTACATCCGGCGCAAACTGGTCGAAGAGTTAGTAAGTACCTACCCTGTATTGCAGGCAGATGAAGAATCTCTCTCCGCAACACTGGTCCGAGCGGCAGAACTGGCCGGAAATAAATTCATCATGATTATGGACGAATGGGATGCTCCGATCAGGGAGACGCCGGAAATCCAGAAGGAGTATCTGGCATTTCTGCGCTCTCTGTTTAAGGGCAGTGGCACCACGGGCAGGATCTTTGCAGCGGTATACATTACCGGCATCCTTCCGATTAAAAAGGACGGTTCGGAGTCTGCCATTTCCGATTTCTGGGAGTACTCCATGCTGGATCCGGGAGAATTCCAACCTTATGTGGGGTTTACGGAGGAGGATGTGAAAAAGCTCTGCGCCGAGCATCATTTGAGTTTTGAAGAGGCAAAGCGATGGTATGACGGGTATTCCTTTGACGTTATTTCGTCCATTTACAATCCTTATTCCATCATGAAAGCCATTGTCCTGAGAAAGTTCAAATCCTACTGGAGGATGTCCTCCGCAGCGGATGCTCTGGCGGATTATATTGCAGGAGATTACGACGGATTGTTCCAGGCTGTCCTGGAACTTTTGGGCGGTTGCGAGATTCCGGTGGATACAGACGGCTTTAACAATGATGTAAACTCAATCAAAAACAGAGACGATATGCTGACGCTGCTGATACACCTGGGGTATCTTGCCTATGACGGGGATGAGGGGACTGTCCGGATCCCGAATGAGGAAATCAGGATTGAATTCTCCAAATCCATCCGGGAGGTGAAGAGCGGCGAGGCTGTCATGCGTCTGCGGGAGAGCAGGCAGCTGATTCAGGATACCGTTCAGATGAATACGGAGGCAGTGGCGGCGCAGGTGGAGAAAATCCACGCCGAAATGACAGATCCCATGCACTATAATAACGAACAGGCTCTGCGCAGCGTGATCAAGATTGCGTATTACAGTTATTCAGAGGATTATCTGAAATTCGAGGAATTGCCCTCCGGGGATGGATATGCTGATATTGTCTTTTTTCCCAGGAAGGCATCCAGGAAGCCCGTGCTGGTTATAGAACTGAAATGGAATAAATCTGCGGAAGGCGCCATTGACCAAATAAAGGAAAAGCGGTATTTTGAAGCGCTGCAGGGCTATGGCGGGGATATTTTGCTGGTGGGTATCAGCTATGACAGGGAGGCGGGCGGCGAGAAACGGAAACATACCTGTGTGATTGAAAGAATGTTGACGGCACCCGCATAAACAGGCCGATTGAGAGCGCCGTTCTCCTTCTGTCAAGCCAAAACCGTACTCCGCAGCCCGTCAACTCATCCCCAGCAGCCCGGCGGCGTTCTCTCCCAGGACGGCATCCTGTTCACCGCGGCTCAGCCCGCTTTCCCTTATGGCGGCAAGCGTCTGTCTCTGGCCGCTCCAGGGGCTGTCCGTGCCGAAGAGGATACGGTCTGCTCCCATTTTGCGGACTATCCGAAGGAACCGTTCCCGGGACAGCGGCGGGTCTTCCTCCGGACTGCGCAGGGTCCCGGGAGCCGGCTCGACGGGCAGCAGTGAAAAAGCCGTGTCCAGCCACACATTGCGCCCGGCGACGGATTCCTCCACTTCCTCCCAGCATTCCCATCCGCCCATGTGGGCCAGTACGAATTTCTCCGGCTTTACGATATCCAGCATTCTGACAATCCTGGAAACCGAAGCCTGGTCCTGCCCCGGAAAGCCGATATCATATCCTGCATGAGTTATGACAATCATGTCATTTTCAGAGGCACAGGCAATGATTCTCTGGAAACGGATGTCGTCAATGGGAAGACGCTGGAACACGGGATGGATTTTGATGCCTTTTACCCCGTTCTGTGCCAGGTTTCTCAGAATCTGCCTGTAATCCTCATTTTCCGGATGTATGCCGCCGAAAGAAAGCAGCCCGGTCTCCTTTCCGCGGGCGTTTGTCTCCGCGGCAATCCGGTTCACATCCTCCTGCTGCCCCGGCCTGGTCACCACCGGCAGAAGCAGCGAATAATCCACTCCTGCCTCTCTCATGGATGCGCGCAGCGCGCCTGCCGTGCCGTCCAGATAGTTCAGCGCCCGGGCGCTCACGGCCAGCTTCGTGATAGCCCGCCCGGCCAGATTTTCCGGAAATGTATGTGTATGAAAATCGATGATCATAATATTTTCCTCCATTCACAAAACTGTCAGCCTTTGCCTGAAACTGTCAGAATTCTGCTCAATTGCCTGATAGACTTGGCAACGAAATCCTGCGCAAAATGGCAAAATTTTGGTTCCGGCCTGTCCGGGTCAGGGAAAACAAAAATACTGTTCACTCCTGCTTTCATGAGCCGCAATCCCAAAAGCTCAATGCCTGAAATGAACAGTATATGTGAGTATAGATTACAGGGTCCCCGGAGCAGTTTTTACGGGCATTTCCTCAATACCACACGGCAACCGTCTTGATTTCAAAGGCCCGGAATTCCAGCTCCAGCTGCTGCGCCGCCGGATATTCCGTCTGAACCTCTTCCAGCATATTCGTCTCCGCCAGTCCCTTTACCGGGAAGCCGAAGGTGAGCACGGTCTTCTCCGCCGCGCCCTCCGCCTCATAGAGCCGCAGTATGAAGCCTCTGCCGTTCTTCTCCATGGGCTTCACCGTCTCTGCGATTACATGGTCGCAATCCAGGCTGACCAGGCTCTCCACAGGCAGTTTTCCTGCCACAATCAACGGCTTTTCATTCAGCCGGTAAGCGGGCTGTATCACGCTGTCCGCAGACAGGCTGCCCATATGAGGCAGGAATGCATAGGTACACTCATGAATGCCCTTATCTCCTCTTTCATCCGGCATGCAGCCGCCCTTATGCAGTGACAGCCGCATCTGAGAATCCCTGACGCTGATACCGTATTTGCAGTCATTCAGCACTGCCGCCCCGTAACGTGTCTCCGAGAGATCCGTATATTTGTGGTTAGATACTTCGAACCTGGCTTTCTCAATCTCCGTATTCCGGTTGGTCACCCGGCGGATATAGCCGAACTGTATCTCCTGGCTGGCGTAGTCCGTATGAATGGTGGTGTCAAAAGCCGCTTTCAGGAATCTGTGGTCGTCCTGCCAGTCCATTCTGGTCTCAAAGACAACCTCCGGCAAATCGGCGTGGAAAATCATATCCTGTTCCAGCGTGGATTTCGCACTCAGACGATAGCGGCTGCGAATCCTGAATTCCACCGGCCCGTCCGCCACAATCCGGCGCTCCAGAAGCTCCGCGCTGTCCTTCAGCTTGCTCTCAAAGTCCGCGTCCACGTCCCAGTTGTCCCAGCCAAGGGAGACCTCCTCCGCCATCAGCAGTGTGTTCAGGGCATAGCCCTCTCCCTTTAACTGCCGTCCGCCCCGTTTATCCACAAAGGAATCCATATATCCCTTTTCGTTAAAGGTTACTTTCACTATGGGCGTCTCCAGAATCTCAGCTTTCTCTCCGCTCACGGCAAAGGCGGAAACGCTCTGCGGCGCCTCTTTCGTCATGGTAAGCACCGTACTGCCGAAGGCCGGAATCTTTACTCCCATCACCGCCAGTTTCCGATTCCCGTCCATGTCTTCCACTACCTGCTGGCAGTACGGTCCCGCTTTTCCGTCCACCTGCTCCACATAGTATCCCTCAAACGGCAGATAAACCACATCGCTGCGCTCAAAGGACAGAGTATTCACAAGTGTAATCTGCTCCCGGGCAGCGTCAGCCCCAGTCACCTCTCCGGCCGTCTCCTGCACCCAGTTCTCCAAAATCCCTTTGCTCAGGCGTCCCGCCTCTTCAATGATGTGCCCTACTGCCTCCTTCGCCTCGTCATGGGCGCGGGGAATACAGGTTCCCGGCAGGATATCATGGAACTGGTTCACAAGCATCTCGTTGGTCAACGGGTCGATCTGCTCCGAGGAAGCCTCTGTTCCCTTACGCAGGGCTTCCCTCACCGTGAGATATTCCAGGTCACGGAGCGCGAATTCCGCCTTACGGTTGTTCCTCTTGATCTCATGCTGGTTGGTCAATGTCCCTCTGTGCAGCTCCAGATAGAGCTCGCCGTTGTAGGTGGAAGGCTCCACCAGGCTCTCCTCCAGCTCCTGCATGAAACGGCTCACCGTGGTATGGGAAGTCCTGGGCATCCCCTCCATATCCTTCAGCCGCTCCGCCATTTCGATCATCCCGAACTCCGGGCCTCCGCCTCCGTCCCCGAATCCGTAGGAAATCAGGCGCATATTAGATACGGCGCGCTCCTTGATGGTATTGTCCCCGTCAGCCAGCAGATTCTCCGTCAGCGCCTCCGGGTCAGGCCATACATGGGTGCGGTTGAAATGCACCAGTACCTGTGAACCGTCAATTCCTTTCCAGTAAAACGTATCATAAGGGAAGACATTGGTATCGTTCCATGCCATCTTGGTCGTAAGGAAATATTTTACCCGGCAGCCCTGCATGATCTGAGGCAGGGACGCGCTGTAGCCAAAAGTATCCGGCAGCCAGAAGGCATCGGAAGTATAGTCAAAATTCTCCCTGGTAAATTTCTGTCCCCATACAAACTGCCGTATCATGTACTCGCCGGAAGGAATATTGCAGTCGCACTCAATCCAGACACCGCCGTTGGGCTCATAGCGCCCCTCCGCCACTCTCCTTTTGATATCCTCAAACAGAGCAGGGTACATCCTCTTGATGATATCCCCATGATACGCGGAGCTCTGCACAAAGGTATAATCCGGATACTGATCCATGAGATTCATCTGGTTCGCATAGGTTCTGGCACACTTCTTCTCCGTCTCCCCGCGGTGCCACAGCCAGGCCGTGTCCATATGGGAATGCCCGATGAGCCCGGCATAAGGCGCGGAGGAAGCGTTCTTCTCCTTCATCACCTTCTTCAGGATGGCATCGGAGCGCCGTATCTGCTCCCGGAAAACCTCCGGCTCCTCGTTTTCAAAATCGTAGGAAATCAGATTGTGGATTTCCAGCATTGCCCGCACAAAGGCAGCCCTGCGGAAGCTCTTCTTCTCCAGTACCTTCACCATCTGGTTTGCCGTCTTTAAGTCAAAATAGAACTCCGCCAGCTCCTCATCCTTCAGGCAGATATCCACCGGATGATACTCGATGCGGTAAACCTTCTGCGCCTCCACCAGGAACGGCTGCGTTCCCTTAATATAATGGTTCGCGTAATACTCGAAGGCCATCTCCAGGGTTTCTCCGCCCTTTGCCTCCCTGCACAGCATGTCGCAGTAATGATTGCCGTGGCTGTGCACAATCATTTTGGACGCATAGTTGCCGTAGGGTTTCCCGTTGACCCACAGCATTCCTTCATAGCCCCTGATTTTCGGGTAGACGAAGAGCCGCTTCCCATCCAGCTCTTCCGGGACGGTATAGCTGCCTTTAAACCAGCAGTAAATTCCCCGCCCTTCGAAGACAGTTCCGTCTTCACACGCGGTGAAGCAGGCATCCTCCGGCACGGCGTGATGGCTTCCGTCCGTCTGAAAGGCCTTCATCGGCACGGTTCCCACAGTGTAAAACAGTTTGGGCTCCAGCATTTTTTCCAGCCTCTGCAGCTTGCCCAGCATCCTTTCCAGTTGTTTTTCCGTATACATCTGCGTATCTCCTTTATTTATAATTAATAACAGGCTCAGCGACAAAAAAGTGTCATCCCGGTGTCTGAAATAACAGGCTCAGGAACAAAAATGTCATCCCGGTGTCAGTCATAGTCTACAGCCATAAGGCACAGACCCTGCGCGGGGGCTGTGGGGCCTGCTTTCCGACGCTCCTGGCTTTCCAGCGCTTCCTCCAGCTGTTCCAGAGACATCCTGCCGCATCCGATCTCCAGCATGGTACCTGTCATGATCCGCACCATGTTCTGCAGGAATCCTGTCCCGTGAAACGTAAAACACAGATAACCGTCCTGCCGTTCCATGTCTATCCTGTCTACTTTGCGCACAGTGGAT
>CANDMH010000077.1 GCA_947385785.1 uncultured Lachnospiraceae bacterium | reverse complement strand
ACAATAAAGAACCTTATCAGAATTATCTTGCACGAAATCTTTCTCCGAGCCTGAAATTTTCTTTTGAGGAAACCCGGATTCAGCAAAAAAGAGTTGTCGTATTGGCCATACCTGCGGCTTTTGAGATACCCACTGCATTTAAGGAAAAGCGGTATATAAGGATTGGATCATTGAAATGCAATATCAAAGACTATCCTAAGAGGGAGATTGAACTTTTTAAGATACTTGACGGGAGAACGGAAACCATAGAAACGATTCCGGCAAAATATCAGGAACATACTTTCCCAAAATTGTAGCAATTAATGATTTGATAGCTCAGATACAGAATGCCGAGCTTAGAAATAAGATAGAACAAGAAGTAAATCGAATGAACAAACAGAAGAAATTTTGCTCTCATTCGGCGGAACAGTTGATAAAGGAAAGTTAAGATAGTTAGTAGATAAACTGGAATTTGATAAAGGAGTGTGATTGTATGAAAAAGCTGATTTTTGGTTGTGCCTTAATGCTATGTGGAATTATTGGCGGAACTGGTTGGCTGATTGCAAGTGCATCTATCATTCAGGACGGAGCGTGGTCAACAATTTTACGTGTATTTGATTTTGGTGACATTGAATGTTATATTATTCTTTTTTTCTATGCTCTCGCCGTTATAGGAACAGTTGTCGCAGCCAAAGCATTGAAGGAAGATAAGTAATTTCAAGTTTATAGAACTGTTAAGTAGTTGAAGATTATGTAATCTGTGTAGAAATTTACTTATATTTCAAAATTTATACATCGGGAACACTTTTCCGAAAAGGGAGTATTGTAAAAAAGGAATTTTGCATAATTTCCTGGAAGTAACGAAAGAAATGAAAGAACGGAAACATTTGCAAATGTAAAGGTGTATGAAAACGGTAAAGGAATGTGTTTACGAGTATATTGGCCATAAAATAGAAGGAACAAACGGAAAGTGAAAGAAAAGCGCGGAATTTGATATTTTGCATCCGCGGATTTTGATATAAAATAGAAGATAGTATAAGAAGATATAAGAAAAGTCCCGGCGGGAAACGGCGGGACGGCATCCCAGGCCTGGAGGACAAAATGCATCGCGGGAAAAAAATCGGCATCAAGCGGAAGCTGTTATGGGCATACGGCATTCTGGCAGTGCTTCCCATGCTTCTGATAACCGTATATACGTATTACCGCACCAGGAACATTCTGGTGGAGCAGCTGAACGGGCAGCTGGCCGCAAAACTGGAGCAGGATGTGCAGATGATCGATAAGAAAATTGACAGGCTGTATTATGTGTCCAACAGCTTCTTTATCGACAACCTTCTCTATAATTACCTGACCATGGACTATTCGGAGCACGGATACGAGGATTTATATTATTACGTGTGGACGCAGCTGTCCAGGGTCCGTTCCCTGTATCCGGAGATAGAGAGGCTGTCCATCTACAGCACAAACGATACGCTTCCCCAGGACTTTCTGTATCTCTACCTGTTGGACGGGGAGGCGTTGGAGGAATGGAACCGGTATGCGGACGGGAACGGGAACGACTTTCAGGCAGTCGTGCTGGAGGAAGGCTATCTTTCCTTTATCAGGCGGCTGAATCTCTATGAAAGCGGAAGCTACGAGATGTTTCTGCGTCTGGATATCAAAGAGAGCGGGCTGTCGGACATTCTGCAGGATACGGGGAACGGGGCCAGTATCCTCCGGGACAGGCAGGGAACCGTCCTGGCGGCCGTGGGAAATGAGGGCGTGCTGCAGGAGCTTCTTCAGGGGGAGCATCAGCCCGGGCTTCTTCAGGGAGGCCTTCAGCCCGGGGAGGCGGCGGAAAGCCATCCGGACTGTCTGTCCCTGTCGGGGGAGACGAAGTACTGCGGCGTGCTGACCCATCTGGAGGATATCGGCGTGCTGCAGAAGCAGGCGGGGTATTCCGCATCCAGGGTTTTCATGGTATTTCTGGCCGCGCTGCTTCTGGCCTTTGGGGCAATCTATGTCTTCAGCAGTTATTTTCAGAGAAATGTGCAGAGCATTATCGACGGCGCCAGGGAAATCGGGGCCGGGAAGTTAACCCATAAGATCCCTGTCGTTTCCCGGGATGAACTGGGGGAGGTGGCCTGGGAGATCAATCAGCTTGGGGAGAAGCTGAACACGCTGATTGAGGATTCCTATAAAAAGGAGATTGCCAGAATAGACGCTGACCTGAATCTGCTGCAGGAGCAGATTAATCCCCATTTTCTGTACAACGCCCTGTCCTCCATTTCCTCCCTTGCGAAGAAGGAGAGCGACGGCGATACCTGCAGGGCCATCCTCTGTCTGTCCGATTTTTACCGGATTTCCCTGAATAAGGGAAAGAAGATACTGACGGTGCGGGAGGAAATCAGCCTGTTGGAGAGCTATCTTGCCGTGCAGCGGTTCCGGTTCGGGGATATGATTCAGGTGGAGTATGACCTGGAGGAGGAGCTGTTGGATAAGGAGATTATTAAACTAATCCTGCAGCCGGTAGTGGAAAATGCCATCCATCACGGCAGATATGACGACAATGAGGTCTTTCACATCGATATCAGGCTGTTCTCCCAGGGGGACCGCATGGTGTTTACGGTCAGCGACGACGGCAGGGGGATAGAGATGGAGGCCCTGCAGGCGCTGCAGGAGAGCATGGAGCAGGCGCAGAACGGCATGGGGCTGCGCAATGTGAATGCCAGGATACGGCTGCAGTACGGCGGGCAGTATGGCGTGCGCCTGGAAAGCCAGCCTTATCTGGGGACTGTGGTAAGGTTGGAACTGCCGTTGGAAGTCGTTATAACGGATAGAAAGAAATGAAAAAGCAAACATGGGGGATATCAATATGAAAAAGCGGACATGGTTTCCAGGGGGGGCTTTTTTATGCGCGGCGGTGTTGGGACTGGCGGGCTGCGGGCCGGTGCAGGAGCCCATGGACGGGACGGAAGAGGGCGCGGAAACGGAGGAACAGCGGCCCCTCCTTCGTGTTTTCGATAAAAATGAGCGCCATCCCTTTGAGGATGATATTGCCCGGGCAATCATGGAGAGGACGGGGCTGAAAATCGAAGTACTGGATGCGACGGACAATCCCCAGGAACAGATAGACCTGATGCTTGCCTACCACAATTATCCGGACATCATCCTGGTAGGGCTGGAGGATATCGGGAAATACCGGGACAGCGGCTGCCTGGTGGATATCAGCGGCTATGTGGACAGGGAGGACAGCAATATCAGGGAGATGTACGGCGACATGCTCAAGATTCTCCGGGAACCGGACGGCAGTCTTTACTATCTGTCCAACTGGTATGGGGAGGACAGAGACGCGGTGTCGGCTTTTCAGATCCGGTACGATTATCTGGTGAGCCTGGTGGGAAAGGAGCGGGCGGACAGCGACGAGCCTTTCACCCAGGAGGAATTTTTGGCGCTGCTTCGGCAGTTCGCGGAAGAATATCCGCAGATAGACGGGCAGGATTCCATCCCCTTTACCGTGAACCTGAAATATGAGTATGATAACAGCTTCCGGGGAATGTACGGAATGAAGCTGTATTACGAGGAGGAAGGCAGGCTGTATCATCTTGTCAGGCACCCCCGCTATCTGGACATGATCGGTTTTATGAATACGATGTACAGGGAGGGGCTGATGAATAAAGCCTGGGTGGTGAGCAACACGGAGCTTTTTGAGGAGAATGTGAAATCGGGGAGAGTCTTTGCCACGGCCTGCGCGCACTGGGATCTGGACGATTTAAACCGGTATCTCCAGGCCGCTTACGGGGAGGATGCCGTCATGCTTGGATACAAGGTCCTGAGGGAGGGAATCCGGGAGACGGAGACCACCTACGGAGGGCGCAACAGCATTGGGTGGGACGCTATAGCGATTACCGACCACTGCGCCGACGTGGAAGCCGCCATGAAGCTTGCGGAGTTTCTGGCCGGTGAGGAGGGGCAGTACCTGATGCAGTGGGGCATTGAGGGAAAACACTGGAACCTGGAGGACGGCGTCCACAAGCCCTCCCCGGAGGTGATGGATATGCTGAAGGAGGGAAGCCTTCTGGAGAAAACGGCAATCAGGAGGTGGACATGGTTTGTGAAAAACGGCTTCGGCTCGGACGGGACCCCCTATTACCTGGCGGACCGCTATCTGCCGGATCTGGAAGCCAGGGTGAGCAACCGGAATATGAAGTACGATTACTGGGACATGGCGCCTTACAGCGGACTGGTGCCGGAACGTGACAGTAAGGAGGCGCTGCACTGGAAAAATATCGAGGACATCCTGGAGCGGGCCTATCCCAAGATGGTCAATGCGCCGAGCCGGGAAGAGATGGAGAGGATATACAGGGATACCCTGGAGGATATGGAGAATGCCGGCCTGGCGGAGGTGGAAGCCATGATAACCGACAGATACCGGGAGAGGATGATTTTATGGGGAAAGACAGGGGCAGAGTGATGTACCGGGTATTACTGGTGGATGACGAGGCTCTGGAACTGGAGGCGCTGAAGAATTATGTGGACTGGGAAGGAATGGGGATGGAGGTGGCAGGCACGGCCAGGAACGGCAGGGATGCCTGGGAGAAAATCCTGGCCGGGGAGCCGGACGTGGTGATTACGGATATTCAGATGCCCGTGATGGACGGCATCACCCTGGCCGGAAAAATCGTTCATCTGAACCGGCAAATCCGTATCGTCTTTCTGACAGGCTATGACGAGGTGGAGTACCTGAAGGCGGCTATCAAGGTATCGGCTTCGGACTACATTCTGAAGCCCTTCAGCGACGAGGCGGTCAGGGCGGCAATGGAGAAGGTGCGCGGTGAGATGGAAAAAGAAGCCCTGATGCAGAATTCCCTCAGGGAGGGAAGGAGCGCCCTGATCAGGAAGGCCTGTATGGGTGCGGGGCCTTCCGGGGAGTGCCTGGAAAGGCTGCGGCAGCTCGGCGAACTGGAGCAGGAGGGCGACTGGTACGGCATCATGCAGTTCTATGGAATATCGGTGAAGAGTATTGCCATGTCCCTGGAAAATCAGCTGTCGGAGATACTTTCCGTATGGCAGGAGGAGCGGCGGCTGACGGTGGTGGTAAAGGGGTATGTGCATATCAGGGACTGTGCCGGACGGATTTCCGGGCTGCTCATGAAACTTGCGGATCTGCCCTGCAACGGCGTTTACTTTGAGCGCAGGGTCTCCGGAAGCGGGCTGCGGGAGGCGTATCGGGTGTTGGAAAGTTGTGAAGAACATATGTTCTATAGGGAACAGCAGGAACTGCTTGGGGTTGGATGGGAAGCGGAGGATCGGGGGCATGCTGCCGGGTATGTCCTGGGGCAGGCGGACAGAGATGACGGGGCGTGTGTCCATGGAGGTGCTGTCAGGCATATCCAGGGGCAGGTAGAGAGAGAGGATGGGGCGCGTGTCCATGGGGGTGCTGTCAGGCATGTCCAGAGGCAGGTGAAGAGAGAGGATGGGGCGCGTGTCCATGGGGGTGCCGCCGGGCATATCCAGGGGCAGATGGAGAGAGATGACGGGGCGCGTGTCCATGGCGATGGTATCAGGTATGCCCAAGGGCAGGGAGACAGAGATGACAGGGGGTGTGTCTATGGCGATGGTAGCAGGCATGTCCAGGGGCAGGCGGATCGGGAGGAACCGGACAGGCAGCTGACAGACCGGGTTCGCAGACAGCTGACGGAGAGCATTATGGCGGGCAATCGGGAGGGAACGGAAGCTGCTGCTGCCCTGCTTTTCGATGCTTTTGTTGAAGGCAGGATTGCCAGGCCTGCCGTGATACGCTGCCTGGACAAGCTGCTGTATCAGATAGAGCGGATGTGCATGATAGAGCGCAGCAGGGAGGAGATG
Source organism: uncultured Lachnospiraceae bacterium (assembly GCA_947385785.1). Classification (GTDB taxonomy): domain Bacteria; phylum Bacillota; class Clostridia; order Lachnospirales; family Lachnospiraceae; genus Acetatifactor. The sequence continues at coordinate 9,463 of CANDMH010000077.1, read as the reverse complement.
CGCCGTCTTTTGCAGCATACCATGGATAAGGTGGAGAAGGCGGTTAACATCGGGCAGATCAGGGAGGCGGTTTTAGAGTACCTCCGGGCCATGGCTGCTTACAATGCGGAGGATATTCCGGATACCGGGGAATATGTGGTGCAGAAAGTGAAGGAGTATATCCACCGGAATTATGCGGTGCAGTTTACCTCCGCCGACCTTGCCGGGGAAATCCACCTGTCCCAGAATTATATCCGCTCCATATTTAAGGAAGGCACCGGCAAGACCGTCCTGGAGTATCTGACAGAGTACCGCTTCGAGAAGGCCGGGGAGCTGCTGCGCCGGGCGGGCGCCAAGGTGAAGGAGGTGAGCGTGGCGGTGGGGTATGAAAACGTGCCCTATTTCTGCACGTTGTTCACCAGGATATACGGCATGACGCCGGGGGAGTACCATAAAAAGTATCAGAATTGAAGGCCTGTTGCCAATGGATGTAATTCACATGGAAATGCAGCAATCGCATTGACTTTTTACCGATTTGGGCATAGACTTAACAAAATGGCGCTTGAATGGGGGTAGCTTGTATGGGAATTTATTTGAATCCGGGAAATAAAGGATTTCAGAAAATATTGCAGTCGGGATATGTGGATAAGACAGGCTTGATAACATTGATTAATAATACCATAGGTACAACGGGAATGCTGACCTGCATCAGCAGGCCAAGGCGTTTCGGAAAGTCCTATGCGGCGAAGATGCTGTGTGCATATTATGACTGCACCTGTGATTCCCGGGGGCTTTTTGACGACAGGGAAATTTCCCGGACCCCGGGGTACCTGACGCATCTGAACCAGTACCATGTGATTCATCTGGATATTACCGGCTTTATTTCCGAGGCAAAGAGTCAGGGGAACGCGATGGCTGATGTGCCCGGGAAAATCGTGGAAGCCGTCCACAGGGAGCTGAAGGAAATGTTTCCGGAAGGGACTTACGGGGAAAGCCTTATGGAGGCTCTGGTTCGGTGTGCGGAAGAGACGGGTAGGGAATTTGTATTTATCATTGACGAGTGGGATGCCCTGATCCGCGAGGCGAAGGGAGACGGGGAGATTCAGTCGGCGTATTTAAACCTGCTGCGAGGGTGGTTCAAGAACAGCAATTTCACGCCGAAGGTGGTGGCGGCGGCTTACATGACCGGGATACTGCCCATCAAGAAGGACGGTTCCCAGTCGGCTATCTCGGACTTTAAGGAGTACAGCATCTTAGAGCCTGGCAGGTTTGCGGAATATACAGGCTTTACGGAAAATGATGTCCGGTCATTGTGCGGAAAATACGGGATGGATTTTGCGGAGGCCAGACAGTGGTATGACGGATATGATTTTCCAGGATATGGGGCCATATACAATCCCTATTCCGTGATGTGCGCCATGCAGGAGCAGAAGTGCCGTTCCTACTGGCAGAAGACTTCCGCGGCAGAATCGCTGATGACCTATATCAGCATGGATTTCGAGGGGCTGCAGGAAACCATTTCCAGGCTGATTTCCGGGGAGGAGATAGAGGTTGAAACGGATCTTTTTGAGAATGACTTTGAGACTTTTAAGAGCCGTGACGATGTGCTGACGCTGCTTATCCATCTGGGGTACCTTACCTGGCGCGAGGAGGACGGGATGGCCCGTATTCCTAATGAAGAGGTGAGGATTGAATTTCGGAAAATCCTGAAGGGCGCCAGCGGGAACCGGAAATGGACGGAACTGCTGGGCCGCTCCGAAAAACTTCTGGAGGACACCATTGCGGGCGACGCGGAAGCCGTTTCAAAAGCCATAGATGAGATACGCGAAACGCAGTATGCGCCGACTTTCTACAACAATGAGCAGGCATTGCGGTATGTGATTAAATTCGCATACCTTGCTGCCATAGGCCGGTACCTGAAGGTGGAGGAGCTTCCTTCCGGCAAAGGGATTGCGGATGTGGTGTATCTGCCGAAACGCAATTCGACGCTTCCGGCACTGGTGGTTGAGCTGAAGTGGAATAAGTCGTCCGGTGGAGCAATCCGCCAGATGAAAGACAGAAGCTATCCTGCGGTACTGAAGGAGTATGGCGGCGACATTGTACTGGTGGGAATCAATTATGATGAAAAAAGCAAAACACATAGCTGTGTGATTGAGAAGTAAAAAAATTTTCGCTCGAGTATAGGAGAACATAAATAGTGATGAAAAACTTACAAGAGCTTATCGTGTTCGTGGACAGTGGGGACACGTTGGTGGACGAATCCACAGAAATACGGGACGAGAACGGAGTGGTCATTGAGGCGCAGTTATTTCCCGGCGCCGATGAAGCCTTACGGTCCCTTCACAGGGCGGGATACCGCATTGCCCTGGTGGCAGACGGCCTGGAGGCATCCTTTCAAAATATTTTCAGCCGGCACGGCCTGGAGGAGTGCTTTGAGGCCAGGGCCATATCGGAGACAGTGGGGGCAGAAAAGCCGGATCCTGCCATGTTCCGCTGCGCCATGAAGCAGATGGGGCTGACGGAGGAGGACAGGGGGCGCATTGTGATGATAGGAAACAATCTGGAACGGGATATCAGGGGAGCCAACGGCATGGGGCTGCATTCCATACTGGCGGCTTACAGTCCCAGATACCGTATGTCTCCTGCGTGCCCGGAGGAACAGCCGGATTGCGTGGCGGACCATCCGTCCCAGATCCCGGAGCTTGTGGAGTCGTTGAAGTGAATGAACGGATTTTCATGCATAGCAGTCGGCCTGCCGCAGGATGCCTTATCTGTTGGGGCAGGTTTTTTCTGTATTCTGACGGCGTGATTCATGTGGCAGCAGGAAAAAGAGGAAAACGAATAGCTGCGTGATTGAGAGGGATGTATCACAATAGGGATTTTACAGATCCTATCCACGGAGGCAGGGAAATTGACAAAAAAGGACGCACTGAACATATTGGATTTACCGGAAAATGCTAACAGGGCGCAAATCCGTCACGCCTATTCCGAAAAGTCCAAAATCTACCATGTGGAAACACACCCGGAAGAATTTAAACATCTCCACTAAGCATACAAAACCGCACTGGCGCAGACCGACAGAAGTGGCAATATCGTCCTTACCCGGACCATTCCTCCAACAGATACGGACAATGCCGTTTTGATAAATTACACTGCCGGAACCGCATATGGAACGGCGGCCGCTGCAAAAGAGCCTCCTGCAGAACCTGAAATGTCCCATAACGATATCTTGGATACGCTGATACAGGACAGTTTTTCCATCAGCCGCTGTCTCGATATTACCCGGCTCATCTATCACAAATGCAGATATGAGGAATTCCTCCTGACAGACACAGGAGCCACCCCTGGCGGAGTTCTCACAAAAAAGACAGTTGCATGGCAGGATCCTCCGGCGGATGGGCAATTGTTTTACGGAATTCCGTGGAGTGTCTGGAAAGCACAGGATTGGACCGCTCTTATATGCCATCCGGAATTTTTGAGAAGGCAGTATACTTCTGCCTTTCTGGATGAATTATGCTATCTTCTGCAGGAAGAGGGGCTTTACGGTCCGGAGGGAATCGGGCAGGATTTTTATTCTTCCCTCTGCATCGCCTATGGATTTTTTCAGGATGGAATGGATGGAATGGACTTAGAGGACAGTTACCTGCAGGAATTAGAAGATATCCTCCGTTCCCATCCAAAGTACCGGAAGTATGTATTTGATTTGTACAACCGGGATTCTGCGCAGGAAGCCCGGGATATTGTTCTGTTCTGCCAAAAGGGACTCACCCTGTCCGACGAAGAGGCGATATGGGATTTCCTGAATACTGCGGAGGAAATGCTTCTGCCGGAGACGGATCCCTCAGGCATATTGACTCTCCGGGACAGGAATTGGGAAGCGTATGAACCTGCATCCTGCCGGAAACAGTTTATTCTCCGGAACCTCATGGACCAGTCCGGCAGCCTGTTCGACAGAGGGCTTTCCCGTCTTCGCGAATTGCAGGAAACTCAGCGAAAATACGCGGAAGCCTTTATCGAGAATGTATTATCCCATACCGATACCTGTGATACCACATTGCCCTCCGGAGAGTGTCCGTCGCTTTCCTGTCTCCTTGGCCGGTTCAGGCAGCAATACCTGAACCGTGATAACTGGCGGGAATTAATCTGCCGTCCCGTATTCCTGCAGGCAATAAAGAAATATATTCTCTCTCAGGACAACGGTAACGGAAACGGCTACCCATCTGTCCGGTTTGTCCCCTATGAGACCTGGCGGCAGCTGCGCATATGGTTCAACGGGACTTCCCCTTTTCTGGCGGAAGCCACAAGGTGGCTCAAAACCAGTTATTACTTTTCCGAATATGAAAAAAGGTATCAGAAGGAACGCTTCTGGAAAGCAATCCGCGTGAAGGAAAGTTTTTTTGAGGAAATTCTTCCCATTCCAAGGCCCGACCATGAAAAACGGAAACTGCTCCGGGCTGTCCGAAAGGGAATCCCGTCGGATGCCGCCCGGATACAAAGCGCGTTCCTAAGGCCTCTCCTTGCGAATGAGAAGCTCCGGATTCCTTTTCTGACCAGACTGGCATATAATATGGTACATTTCCGTTTTCTGCAATATACGCCTGCGGACAGCCTTTCCGGAGGTACCTTCTGTTTTTTGAAGAAGGAAGTCATTCTGTATCAGCGAAAAGATAACCTGGTATGCCATCTTGGCCATGAGACTTTTTACGATATACTGTCCAAATATTTTGATCGTATCGTATATAATTGGATGCCTTCAAAGGACGACAAAAAAATCTATTCCGAAGAATTCCTGGACACCGCGTGCAGAAATCTGTATTGCTATGAGTGCTTTGTCCATTCTCGTTTAGACAAGTAGAAAAAAGCATAAAAGGGGACGGTCCCAGGCCGCCCCTCGCCATATCTACTCCAAATCATCAAACAGCTCTTCAAATACAGAGTAATTCTGCCCCACCTCCACATTCAGAAACATCTGCATCACCATTTTTCCCGCCTTGCAAATCTGTATGGGGGAGGAGGTGCTCCAGGCATGATGATAGTATCCGAGAGCCCGTTCCACATACCGCCTTGTGTCACCGACAGTCTCCGCATAAAGCCTTTCTCCCATGGCCAGGACAGCCCTGCGTTCCTCTTGTTCCCTGGACAGATATTTCATCCCCTCCATCTGTCCCCTTATGGCAGCAATCTGTTCGGAAGAGAGCTGTTTATAACCGCTTACGACGGTGGTTTTCACCGAAGCTTTCGTGTAACAGTCTATTGCGGAAACCTCCAGTATCCCGTTGATGTTGTAGGTAAAAGCCACCTGGACCCGGGCTTTCCCCTTTGGCGCTTTCACGACCGGAATGCTTAACTCCCCGATCTTCAGATTGGCACCCGGGTCGTAATTTTCTCCCTGATAAATCTGAAACAGAATCCTGTCCTGATAATCACCGGCCGTGGTAAAAATCATCTCCGCACGGCAGGGAAGCACACTGTTGCGCTCTATCATCATGCACATCCTTTCCGGATCGCCCGGCGCATTACCGGCAGTCGAAGTACCCAGGGAAAAGGGGCATACATCCGTCATCAGAATATCCTTTACCTCTTCCTTTCTCTCCTTGATTCCCGTATAGACGCCAAGCCCCCGTGCAATGAGCAGATCCGGCTCCTCCCCGATCATGACATCCCGCTCAAACAGACGGCGCAAAAACATCTGCACCGCAGGCATACGGCTGGAACCTCCCGCCAAAAGAACAGTTGTAATATCCTCCAGCCCCACTCCGCTGTCCCTGACCGCCCTGGAGATTACATTTTTCATCCGCTGAAACAATCTCTGCCCGATCCGGAATACTTTATTGGTGGTAAGCTCCATGGCATAGCTGTCCGTTCCGATACAGAACTCCAGTATCATCTCATTGCGTGCGGAAAGCTGTTCCTTACACCGCCTGCTTTCAAAAAGAAGCGTCTTTTGCTGCCTTTTCTCCAGAGAATTCCAATCTACGCCGTTTTCCTCACAGAAAGCCCGGGCGATTGCCTGGTCAAAGTCCGTTCCTCCCAGATGATTATCCCCTGCAATCGTGGTAATCTCCACAATATTTTCAAAGCAGTCCACAACGGAGACGTCCAGGGTTCCTCCGCCGAAATCAAATACCAGGAACAGTTGTTCTCCCTCCATGTCCGTCCTTCGTGCGGCAAGCGCGGCAGCCGAGGGCATTCTGCGCGAGCCAGGAGGGACAGGACTTGATGCTGTGGGGCATCGAGGGAGAGGACTGGACGAAGGAGGGCGATAAGTATATCCCCAACGCAGACGTGGTGGCACGTCTGAAGACGGAGGGCAATGACGCTGTGGAGGAGCTTGGCATCTGCAGATGGACCTGGTTTGTGAAAAACGAGGGCCATTCCGACGGGACAGCAAGTCGTATCGCAAATACGGAACAGGACTGGGCGACCAGGATGGCATGGCAGAATCTGACGGATACCTATTGGGACACCGCCGAGTTCGATGCGCTGGAGCCTTCGGGAAGCACGCCGGAGGGCCTGAAGTTCCAGAAGGTTAAGGATATCTTCGACCAGGCGTTCCCGCAGATGGTGAATGCGGCCAGCAGCGACGAGGTGGATACTTTATACCAGAAGATGCTCCAGGATATGGAGGCTGCGGGCCTTGCCGATGTGGAGAAGGTGATTAACGAGAATTACCAGGCACGGATGGAACTGTGGGGAATGAACTGAAGACGGCTGTGAGCGCCGGGGAGGGAGAGGGATGTTTCCCGCCCTCCCCTTTCGCGCGGCGACTTTAATTAGGAGGAATTTCATGAAACAGAATGTGAAGACCATAAATAAAAAGCCATTGGGAAAGCGGCTCTGGAATCAGCAGTACCTGTACCTGCTGATGCTCCCGGCGCTGTTCTGGGTCATCTTTATCTGCTATGCGCCCATGACCGGAATCTACATGGCTTTCTGCAATTACACGCCTACCACCAACGGATATTTTAAAGACCTGTTTGGCGCACCCTTTGTGGGGATGGAGTGGTTCAAGTACTTTTTTCAGACAGATTTTATTTCCATTATGAGAAATACGCTGGCTACCAGCCTGCTGACGCTGTTGTTCTCGTTTCCGTTTCCCATCATCATTGCCCTGTGCCTCAATGAAGTGAAATCGGTGAAGACGAAAAAGTTCGTGCAGACGGCGTCCTATCTGCCCTATTTCATCTCCTGGGTTATCGCGGCCAATATCTTCCTGACCATGCTGTCCAGTGACGGCGTGGTGAATAACCTGCTGATGGGGCTTCATATTACGAAGGAGCCCATCCTGTTTTTCCAGAAAGGGCCCTACTTCTGGTGGATTATTGCCTTTGCCAATACCTGGAAGGGGATGGGGTACAACGCGATTATCTATCTGGCGGCCATATCGGGGATAGACCCCGGACTGTACGAGGCGGCAGAGGTGGACGGCGCCAACCGGTGGCAGAAGATGCTGCATATCACGCTGCCTACCATCCGTCCCACGATCTGCATCCTCCTGATTCTGGCCATCGGAGGCATCCTGAGCACCGGCTTTGAGCAGCAGCTTCTGCTGCAGAACGACTCCATCCTGGCATACTCCGATGTGCTGGATACCTATGCGTATCGTTACGGCATGAAGAACGGGATGTACTCTTACGGTACCGCGGTGGGCCTGTTTAAATCGGTGGTTTCCTTTATCCTGGTGCTTGGAGCCAACGGCATCACCAGGAAGATAAACGATTCCGCATTATTTTAAGGGAGGGGAGAAGATGAGCAAAATGAATACAGCGGTAAAAAAGAAAGCGACATGCACGTCCGACAGGGTGCTTGATATTGTAAAGGTGCTGATACTTGCCTTCGTGGTCATCGTCACCATATATCCCTTCTGGAATGTATTTATCATATCCATCAATGACGCCACGGATTCCCTGAGGGGCGGCCTCTATTTTCTGCCCCGCAGGCTGAGCCTGGCCGCATACAGCAATATCCTGAACCGCCGGACTTTCCTGGAGTCCATCCGGGTAAGCGTGGCCAGGACGGTGGTGGGGACGCCGGTGGCGGTGCTCGTTACCTCTATGCTGGCCTACGCTCTGTCCCGAAAGGATCTGGCGGGCGGGAAATTTTTCAGCCTGATGTTTGTCTTCACCATGTATTTCGGCGGCGGCCTGGTGCCCTATTATATGGTGCTGAAGAACATGAACCTGTTAAACAGCTTCTGGGTGTTCATCATCCCCATGATGATGAGCGTCTACAATATGATCCTGGTGCGCAATTACATAGAGGCCATGCCGGAGGAGCTCTTTGAGGCGGCGAAAATCGACGGAGCAAATGACCTTCTGATTTATTTCCGGATGGTCCTTCCTCTGTCGAAGCCGATTCTGATGACGGTGGGGCTGTTCGTGGCAATCGGCCAGTGGAACTCCTGGTTCGACGCCTACCTGTACACCTCCAGCCAGTCCCTGAAGCCCATGCAGTCCATCCTGGTGGAAATCCTGAACCAGTACCAGACGGGCGGCTCCGTATCGGACCAGATGTCCAGGGCCGCGGCGGGGGTAACGGTTACGCCGGACAGCATCCGCATGGCGGCTACCATGATTGTGACCATTCCTATTATCCTGGTGTACCCTTTTATCCAGAAATACTTTGTCCAGGGGATTATGCTGGGAGCTGTGAAAAACTGAGATAAAGCCCTCCTGCTTGCTTTTGCAGGAGGGCTTATGTTATGGAAGGAATAAAAGCTGTCCAGACACATCGGCTTATGGGGCATATGGAGTACGGTGTAAAATATCAAGCGGCTCTTCTGCTGGCAGTACAGGAATCAGGTATACATTGGGGATTCATAAAGGCAGAAATTATGTTATAGTAAATGGACAGGAAAAATGTCAGCGCATAAAAAAGATATATTGACAGTGGTTTGGAGTCTATCCAATATTTCCTTTTCAGTGTATAATGGAAACATACGGTGAAAGCGAGACGAATTTTCAATGCTGGGACTTCGCTGCGGCATTATTTCCAAGCTTCCGGTCAATGACCCTGGCATGTATATCAAGAACAGGGTTCGGTTTTGCAGAGTTAGCGATGACTATCTGCCCTGCGACGGGGAGTGAGCATTACGCGAAGATTAGGAACTGTCACGAAATAACCTGTCAATAGTCCGCAGGATTTTTTCGTCAGTGCCGCTTAAAAATCAGGCGCATAGTGGGCTATGTAACTGATTTTTAAGCGGTGCGGGCGGAGAAAAAGACAAGGAATATGACAAGTTATTTTGGGACAGTTCCTTAGTGCAGCGGGGTACTGGGAACAGGGGAGTCCGGATGGGAGCGGAAATGGAAGGATATGAACTGGCGCAGAGACTGCAGGAGAATATCAACCGCGTGTTCGTGGGCAAGGAGGAGGTTGTGGAAAATCTCCTGGTCTGTCTGCTGGCAGGCGGGCATGTGCTGTTGGAGGATGTGCCCGGCGTGGGCAAGACCACTCTGGCAGGCACCCTTGCCAGGAGCATGAC
>CANDMH010000076.1 GCA_947385785.1 uncultured Lachnospiraceae bacterium | reverse complement strand
TGATGTTATCGGAAAAAATCATGACACTGAGGAAAAAGAAGGGCTGGTCCCAGGAGGAGCTGGCGGAGAAGCTGGACATATCCAGGCAGTCAGTCTCAAAATGGGAGAGCGCGTCGTCTGTCCCGGACATTGACAAAATCATCCAGTTGAGCCGCATCTTTGGTGTCACTACGGACTGGCTGCTGAAGGATGAGGAAGAGACGGAGGTAGTTCCCCGGGAGAATGAATATGAGGAAGCGGATGTGAAAGTGGTGTCCATGGAAGAGGGGATTTCCATGGAAGAGGGAATTTCCATGGAAGAAGCAGGGCGCTTCATTGACCTGGAAAGAAAGCTGGCGGTACCCAGGGCTCTGGCTACAGCACTCTGCATTCTTTCGCCAATTCCGCTGATATTGCTGAGCGGGCTGAGCGAGTTTGGAAATATGGCGATTGGAGAGGATATGGCAGGAGGCGTGGGTGTAGCGGTTCTGCTTATCCTCGTGGCAGTCGGTGTGGCGGTCCTTGTGTTTTCGGAAAACCGTCTGGAAAAGTATGAATATGTGGAAAAAGAAACCATTACGCTTCAATACGGCGTGAAAGGAATGGCATCGAAGAAGAAGGAAGAATTCTCAGGGATTTATAATCTGTGCATTACGACCGGAACCGTGCTCTGTATTCTGGGTGTGGTGCCGCTGATGATGATGGCAGCGTTTTCCGCGGCGGACATCGTCTATATCTATGGAGTCTGCATCCTGCTTGCAATGGTTTCGGCGGCAGTCTTATTGTTCGTATGGGCAGGCTGCATAAGGGGAAGCTATGATAAACTGCTGCAGGAGGGAGATTATACGGCAGAGAAAAAGGCAGTCCAACGGAAAACCTCTTTTTTCCCGGGGGCATACTGGTGCCTGGTGGTGGCCGTTTTTCTGGTATGGGGATTTCGCGGAGATTCCTGGAAAACTGCCGGGATGGTATGGCCGGTGGCGGCGCTGATTTTCGTGGTAATCCAGTGTATTTTGAAAGCGATTGTGGAGGCGAGGCAGGGGAAAGCCGGCGGAAAATGAGTGCTGATTATATCTGCTGGAAGGAGAAAGCCCGGCTGAGCCGGGATATCGTTTCACGGGGCAGCCGTCAGTGAGCCATGCCACAGAGCAGAGGGTTGGAGGAATGGGAGGGTATAAAGCCAACTGATTAAGGCTCGCCCGTTCTTTCGCTGCTTCGATTGCCGGGATTTTATTGCCAGGGGTTATTGCCAGGAGTGGACGCGCACACGAGTATAATTTGCACTTTATGGAAAAATTTGCTATACTATTTGAAACAAAATCAAAAGTGCAGATAATTTATTGGAATTAATCTCTAACGCTTTTTATTAGGTATGCTATTTTTCGAAAAGCCAGAGAAATCAAGGCATTCCGCAATTCATGACATACCTGATTAGGTATGCTATTGCAGAATCCAGTTTTATGAAATCATTGATTTTACGGCACTCTGTAACTTATGGCATACCTAACTTGAATTCGTTACAGATTAATACGCAAGGTCAAAAACATTTGCTTTCCGGCAATTCCTAAGGCTGTTCATGGGAATACGTAATGAGGAAATGGAGGCGCGAACGAGGAGGGGAGAGATGGGCAGAACAGGAAAGATAGTGCGTATCCTGGGCATTATGGTTGCGATATGCGCTATAACATATGGTATAGTATACTTTTCCGTTGAAAAACAGGCGGTAAACTTTGAAATGATGCTCTGTTCCCCCACGGGCGACGTGGTGTCGTTTTCCATTGACGCAGTGCTGAAGAGCAGCCTGATTGCTCCCGGAGAATACATTGGTACGCTGTATTTTAACGGAATGGAATATGCAGCCCACCAGAACGCACAAAGAGCAGGCAAATTGTCTGTCATCCTGGACAGGTTTAAAGAACGGCTTAACGATGTAACATATGCCATCTTTTTTAAAACCGGAGTGTATGGGGTATCTGACAGGGTCACGATAGAGGACGTTCTGTATAATGACGAGAATGATACTTATATGATCTGGCTGTATTATCATGAAGCGGGAATGCCGAAGGCGGAGGAATACTTCGGACCGGCGCAGTCTGCGGAAGAGGCTGAGAAAATCAGGGACGCTTTTTCTGACCATTATTTGGAAGGAAAATAGTTCCCGGTACGTCATTGCATTCATTCGCGGGTCAGATGCCCCGCTGCTTGCAGCAATCAGAGTTTTACCGGGCAAAGCGAGGTTGGGGCTTATACCCCGCAGCTTGCTGTGGAGAAGTTTATTTTCGCGTAATGCTTGAGACTCGCGCCGGGACAAGGCGCCTGCATTCTGCTGAAGGAGGCAGTCTGCATTGTGTGGAACCGGGCGGGAGCCAGGTGCGGGAGAATCTGCAGATATTTCCAGGAAGGAGAGCTGCACAATGATGTATACATATGGCTATATCTTTTATATACCGTTGAATCTTGTATATTTTACCGTGATACTGATATATGGAATCAGAAAACGAAAGCGTTATCCGTATTACGCGTTTTCGCTTATTACAGCAATCTATCTAAACAAGGCAATCGAACTGGCTTATTTTCCGCTTTTTCTGGCAGATGAAGAGGAATGGGGGAGTGTCAGTATCAGAAGCTTTATGGATTTTTCACTGGATTTTGCCCATATGGGCGGGCTGCGGCAGATTGGAGGAAATATCCTGCTGACGGTGCCTGTGGGATTATTGCTACCGTTTCTGTTTGATTTTTCCAAAAGAATCCTTTGGGGCTGCGTCCTTCTTCTGTCCTGTATGATTGAGCTGCTTCAGTTGGGGATAATTGCAGCTTTTCATTGCGTATCAAAGGCGTTTGATGTGAAAGACATTATCCTGAACCTGGCGGGAGGGCTGCTGGGGTTCATTTTCTTTGAAATGCTGGCAGCGGCGGTGCGGAAAGTGATACGTCCCGAAGTAAAAAGAACTTTTCTGAAGTATATTTATGGGCAATGCGCGCATGATTCCCGGTGAAAAGAAGGGAAAATCGAGCGCACTGCAATTGAAAGGCGGGCAGGCACGTGTTCTGCACAGCTTTGCCGCCTTTCCGGAGAACTGCAATCACGCTTTAGAGCTTGTATTCTCTGAATAATTGCTTTTGGAACAGCGAGTCCATGGTTGAGCGCAGCAAATCTTCCTGCCTGCCCTCCTTAAGGAGCAGCTGGTTCAGTTTGTTGATCCGTTGGGTACCCTGTTCCAAACCCTGTTCTACGCCTTGTTTCAAACCCAGTTCCACGCCCTGCGCAAGTCCTTGCTTTATTCCCTGCCGCTCCGCATGTTTTTTAATGTCTGTCAGTGCTTTACACATATCTGCTTCCTCCTCTCCTGTCGCCGGATTCAGTACGAAATCCAGCGTATTTTTGATATCCTTTATGTTGGTACAGGCATCTATCACATCCACAGCGCTTCTTGGTATCCGCTGAAAGAATTCACTGTTTTCCCGAATGTAGTTCTCATATCTTTTCCGGGATCTTGTACATTTCATGATTCCCAGGACGTATTTCAAATCAGAGTCCATCTCCTGCAGTTTTTCATCCGGTATGAACCGCATGCAGACCAGATGCACAGTGTAATCCCCAACCAGGCCTGCCAGCTTTTCCGGCAGGGGCGAAAGATCACCCATCATATCCCGCAGGCATAAGGGATGCTCCCATTTTTTGGTCCCCCAGTACAGCGTCAGGTTCAAAACCGGTACAATCCGGTCTTTTTTCCTGTAATAATACTTAAAATCGTCTTCCCTGCCATAGTCCGCTTTACGCTGCCGGTTTTCCTCCTGAATATCTTCGATATTCTTCCCGTAGGCCAGGCCGTCCAGTTCCAGCAACCGAAATGGATAGGTCAGGTTAACGGAAGCCTGATTCTCCAATCCAAGCAGGAAACGAAAGCCCGCCAGGCGTGCCTGCCCCAGGTAGTCCCTCTGGCGGAAAGACAACTTTCCCCTGGAATTCCTGATTGTATAAAATCCTCTTATTTCTTCGCATTTCCAGCTTTTGGGAAGCTTTTCTCCCAGGTAATACTCCAGGACAGAACGTATCCGGTCCGGCCGGTTCATATAGACGGCCAACGCATTGTTAGGCTCACCCATTTTTTCCCTCCTTAATTTCGTTTCTGGTATTAAGCAGGGTTCTTTGAATGATAGACGATTGGATGGTAGGCTTTACGGCGTACCCTTGATGATCGATCGAATGGCCTGCTTATGGATTTCTTTGCTATGGACTTATCTTAGCATATTTCAGGACGGGACGCAAGTGGAATTTCGCTTTTCCGTTTCTTTTTTTCGGGTCTTTTTGGAAGTACTTTCTGGCAGAAAAATCGAGCCGTATCCTTGCGGCCGGGCCGTTTTTTATGGTACAATAAGCTTTATGATTCTGTTTTTATGTGCCAGGGGTATGGAAGGGGCTATATCCATTCAGAACAGAAAGGAGCGGACGGGAAAGGATGGCGAAAACTTTTAATATTTACGGCTCCTGTATACCAGGCCTGCATTACATGGTTGATCTGAAATCCAGGCTTGCTAAAATCAGGGCAATGATAGACGCAGGGCAGTACTTTACGATCAATAAAGCCAGACAATATGGAAAAACTACGATACTGCAGGCTCTGGCACGTGAACTGAAGGATGACTACGTGGTTGTAAGCATGGATTTCCAGAGAATGGGTACAGCGAAATTTGCAGATGAAATCGCTTTTTCAACTACTTTTGCACAATATTTCACGAATCAAATACGGTCAAATGTACCGACAGAGTGGAAGAGAAGCCTTCCATGGAAGGAAGGCTTTCCATGGAAAATACTGGAGCCTTTGGAAAAGGTTCTGGAAGGGAACAGCAGCCAGATGGGATTATATGAACTGTTTGGCTATTTAACGGATATCTGCGCAAATGCAGACAGTCCTGTCGTGCTGCTGATAGACGAGGCTGATACGGCAGCGAACAATCAGGTATTTCTTGATTTTCTGGCGCAGCTGCGGACGGGCTATCTCAACAGGATGGAGGTGCCGGCTTTTCAGTCAGTCATTCTTGCAGGTGTTTATGATGTGCGGAATATGATTAGAAAAGTTCGTCCCGACGAAGAACATAAGCAGAACAGTCCCTGGAATATTGCCGCAAAATTTCGTGTGGATATGAATTTCTCTGCCCATGAGATTGCGGGAATGCTGGCGGAGTATGAGGCGGAGCACCATATCGGGATGGATGCGGGGGAAGTTGCCGGTGATATTTATGACTATACATCCGGATATCCTTACCTTGTCTCTGCATTATGTAAATATATGGACGAGGAACTGGAGGAAACGGGGACTTTTCCGGATAAGAAGGATGTATGGACAAAAGCCGGAGTGCAGGAAGCGGTAAACAGGCTGCTTTTTGAGAAGAACCCGCTGTTTGAATCCCTCATCGGAAAACTGGATGATTATCCTGAGCTGAAGGAAATGATTTACCAGCTGTTGTTTCAGGGATATACGATCGCATACAATGCGGACGACAAGGCCACAGACATGCTGCTTATGTTTGGCTTCGCGAAAGCGGAACACGGAACAGTGCAGATTGCGAACAGGATTTTTGAGACACGCCTTTATAATTATTTTCTGACACTGCCGGAGGTCCAAAGCGGTGATATGTACAAGCTGGCTCTCCGTGACAGAAATCAATTTATTTTTTTCTTTATCTGAAGCCTGTGATTAACGGTACGGGAAATTATTATGTGGAGGCACGTACCAGGAACCAGGAGCGTACGGATTTAATCGTTGACTATCTGGGAACACAGTTTATCATTGAGATGAAGATTTGGCGCGGAAATGCCTATAATGAACGCGGGGAAGAGCAGCTGACAGAATACCTTGATCATTATCATTTGAAGAAGGGATATATGCTCAGCTTTAACTTCAACAGGAAAAAGGAGATTGGGCTGAAGGAAATACGGCTTGGAGATAAGATTCTGATAGAGGCAGTGGTCTGACGGGCCGCTGGTTCTGCGGCAAAGCGGCCGAATAGAAATACCGGTTTATCCGGAGTATGGAGGGCATGGATTATGGATTTCGACACGAAGAATCAGGAAGGTAAGGTCATTGTACCCTTAAATCTGATCTGCGATGCCATAGATATGGCAAATGACGAGTGGCGGCAGTATCTCGATATTGAGAAGATGGAAGTGGTCAGCGTTTCGGAATATCCTTTCGGAGGAGAGTACGATGCGGAGGAACAGGAACTGGCGGATATGATAGAAGAGGGCTGGCTGACCCGGTTTTTCGGGCTGCCATCCAGGTTCGATATCGATGAGTATAATATTATGGAGGAATTCATCTGGAGCCTCTCCGAAGGAAAGGTGCAGGATACTCTGGAAGGGGCAATCCGCGGAAAAGGCGCTTTCCGCAGATTTAAGGACAGTGTACACAGGTTTGGCATTGAAAAGGACTGGTATGCTTTTCAGGATGCCTGGCATCGTAAAACCGCAATAGAATGGTGTGAGAGCCACGGCTTCGGGTACAGCGAAAGCGGAGCGGAGGGAGAAAGTGCGGTAGAAGGAACGCAAAATGAAAAGATTCGTCCAGGCGAGTCACAACACCGGAATGCGGCCGAAAATAAAGCGGGAAAACGGGTACAGAAGGAAGCGGCAAGGGATGCTGTGCCGGAAAGCGGAGATGAAGAAAACCTGGCCTGGGAAGAAATCAGCACGGAGCACATTGTCCGGGACGAATGGATTGATTTCAGGCGTTCCGCCTACAGATTCCCGGACGGGAGCGTATTCGAGCCATATTACAGCTACAGCCGCAGAGACTACGTGGTAGTAGTCGCATCGGATGAGGAGGGTAACTATCTCTGCGTCAGACAGTTTCGCCAGGGGATAAAGGAAGTGACCACGGAATTCCCTGCAGGCGGTATCGAACGAACGGACGGCAGAGAATATGGCGCAGGGCGCGGCCAGGCAGGAGCGGAGGACTCGTTGGAGGCAGCGAAGAGGGAACTGCTGGAGGAGACCGGCTACGAGTCGGAACAGTGGAGGCATCTGCTTACCGTGCCTTCCAATGCCACCATAGCGGACAATTACGCCTATATTTTTGCGGCGGAGAACTGCCGGAAGTCAGGCGGCCAGAAGCTGGACGAGACGGAATTCCTGAATGTCAGGAAATACACCGGGGCGGAGATTGAGGAAATGATATCCCGGGGCAGATTCCAACAGGCAGTTCACATTATGGCCTGGCTGCTTGCCCGAAGAAAATAAAGCCCCGATATGAGTGGAGCAACCTTCGGGCATTCCCGGTCTGGACAAAGCGTAGTCAGGTATTTCCGGGCGTTTGCCTAAAGAAGTTGCAGCAGTTATTTTCCGGCAATATCTAACCTGGACAAGCCGAAAGACTTTGTTGTTATACTGCGGACCGCCAGGATTTACATTGATGCCTTCGGGAAAGCACCTGGCTGGCGGTCTGCAGTCGGGTCGTACTGCAAATTGATACTCACGCCCGAAAACATTTGCCAGTTGAAATTGTATAACGAGCGAGCGCCTCCACAGTCTGGAACGGAAAGTGGCAAATGTATGCGCTCGCGAGTATAATCGGTGTGCAGTATAAGTGCCTGATTTGGATCCCGCATCATAGAAGCACGGATTGGAAAGCGTTGGAAGATGCCCAATCAGGGCAGGCTGTAATCAGAAGTTTGCTGTACCTGACCGTCCGACGGGAAATACAGGAAAATGCGTAACGTGTTGCCCCTGAGTTCCGCTGCGGCATAACCGCCCATCCGGCGCATCAGTTCTTTTACAATAAACAGCCCCAGCCCGGAGGAAGCTTTCCCCCGGGCTGTGTCGGCTTTATAAAACAAATCGAAAATCTGCTCCGGATCCGGCGTGCTGTTTTCAGGCACGGAATTTTCGAAAATCAGGCATCCATATGCTCCGGTTTCCCGGGGCAGGTCTTTGTTCGGCACAATTTTCAGGCAGAGCTTTTCGTTTTGCAGGTTTTGCACATCATAAACCACCTGCTGGGTAATCACAAGATCGCCTGCGCCGTGAATCAGCGCATTTTGCAGCAGATTCAGGAAAATACGCCGCAAAGCGTCTTCGTCTGCCGGAACCCGGAAGCCTTCGGATTCGAACCGCACCTCAGGCTCTATATTCTGTTCCTCAAATTTCGTGTAGAGGCTCAGCAGGCAGTCACTCAGCAATGGCAGCACCTGTACCTGTTTCCTGTTTTCATCGGGAAAAGCGAAATCCTCATTTGCAAGCTTTGTATACAGGAACAGCTTTTCCAGCATATCCGCCAGTTCCTCCAGCCTGCGGCCTGCGACGGACAGATAGCGGTCTCTTTTGCCGGTATCACTGCATTCCCGGGCAAGCTGCAGGTAACCGGAGGCTCCGGTGAGAGGTGTGCGGATATCGTGAGCCAGGTTCGTGATATTCTGTTTCAACTGTTTTTCTGCCCGCTCATACTGGATATGGCTCTGGTCCCTGGCGGCGAGAATCCGGTTCAGGCTTCGGCACAGCTGCAACAGAGATTTTTGCCGTGTGAGCGCGGTCAGCTCCATGTGGCTGCCCAGTTCGATTTCCTCCAGCTGGCGGCAGAGGGAGCGGATATCCGCGCAGAGCCCTGCCAGGGCTAAAATCAGAAGGATACAGGCTATGGACAGCAGAATTGGCAGGATGTACATTTTTTCGTTCCTCTCTTTTACACTTCCTCAGGAAATCCTGATCATTTTAAATGTCTTTCCTGGTAAGTACGACAGCCGACAGGACGGCATACAGCGCCAGGAAAACCGCGCCTACGGCGAAGCCCTTCAAATCCCCGATTCCGCTGTAGACGGACGGCGCGTAAGTCTGATTATAGTAGAGGGTGTAGGACACCCATTGATTCAGCCCGAACAGTCCGGTGACGCGGCTGACAAGGGCTACCAGGAGCCCGGTGCTTAAGACCAGAGCGGCTATGATACCTGCGGAAGCGCTCCGGGTGAAAGTACAGGCCAGGAGGAACAGCGCCGCGAAGCCCATCGTGACCGCAAAGCTGAGGCCCAGGTAGAAAAGCACATCCGAGGCAGGAGCGGCGGGCACCAGGTTATGGAACAGTACATTCAGCAGCAGGCAGAAGCCGAACTCTATTGCCAGGTAACAGAAGTCCAGAATCGCCGCTGCCGTCAGCTTGCTGGCAATATAGGTCCATCTTCGGCGGTGCAGGGACATGATATTTTTCATAAAGCCGCTGCTGTAATCCGAGCAGAAGAAAAGGACGATAACGATTCCGAAGATGGAGACATACGCCCCGCCGTCCATTCCGATATCGCGGAACATAAGAAGGGTGTCATAACCCTCCAGCATGGAGCCCGGTTCCACTGCTTCCCCCGTCCGGGTGTCTTCGACTTCTATCTCCACAATTCCGCTCATTCCGATTCTGGCAGCCGCTTTCTGCCCTTCCGGGGTATCTACCAGCCATACCATCCAAAAACATAAAACTGACGCTGCCATCAGGGAAGCCAGGCAGATATAGACTGATTTGCTTCTGAGCAGCCGGTATAAATCCATTCGCAATAAATTAAACATATTCTTACTCTCCTTTACTTTTCTGCAGTTCCGTCCATGCGTGCCAGGAAATAATCCTCCAGGTCCATATGGTGAAAGCCGGAAGAATAAACCTGTACGCCGTTTTCAATGAGAAGGTGGTTTAAACCGGAACCCTCTTTCAGCCCATATACGCGGATATTTGCATTGTCGCAGACTTCTGCCGTTACCTCCGGCATATTCTCCGTCATCAGCGGCAAAGCACGCTTTACATCGTTCACTTCTATCTGGAAATAGTCTGCGCATTTCTGCTCCAGCTCTTCCCGGGTCAGCTGCTCCACCAGAATTCCGTCCTTGATAATCCCGTAATGGGTGGAGAGCTTGCTGAGCTCTCCCAGAATATGGGAACTGATAATAAATGTTTTTCCGTCTTCATTTAGATGCTGAATCAACTGCCGGATTTCCCGGACGCCTTCCGGGTCCAGGCCGTTGATGGGTTCATCCAGAACCAGCAGGTCCGGATTTCCCAGAAGAGCCAGGGCAATCCCCAGGCGCTGCTTCATTCCCATGGAAAACAGCTTCACCTTTTTATTTCCGGTATTGTTCATTCCGGTGGCTTCCAGTACGCGGTCAACGGCGTTCGGTTCGGCCAGCCCCATGCATTTTGCCTTCATAATGGCATTCTGCCGGGCGGTCATATGAGGGTATAAGCCTGCGGATTCGATCAGGCAGCCTGTCCGCCTTGCGGTGATGGGGTCGTCTGCGCTTTTCCCAAAGAGGCGGATTTCGCCTTCCGTGGGTCTGGCCAGTCCGCACAGCATCTTCAGGGTGGTGGATTTACCGGCTCCGTTTCGGCCGATGAATCCGTATATGGCGCCCTCCTGTACCTTCATGTCCAGATGGCTGACGGCCGCTTTCCCCTTATAGAGTTTGCTCAGGGAAATGGTTTCTACAGCCAGTGTATGTTGTTTTTTAATACTATTTTCCATTACATTCCTTTCTCCTTTCTTGGGAACCGTGCAGAAATAACCTGTGACCTGCAGACGGTGCTCCATCCGGATGGAAATTGGAGGGAACCGTTTTGACCGCGCGGTTTCCACAGGCAGATCCTGCGGCAGCGTTTGTTCCTGCCATCACTTTGTTATGTAAGTATTCTAACGCCAGGGGTTTAAAAAAACGCTCAGAAAAGTTTAAGAAAGGTTAAAGTTTGACATTTGGAAGGCAGGAGCGTTTCCGCAAAAGTGGCATTGGGCACCATTTATACTCACGGTCTAAAACATTTGCCAATGTAAAGGTGTATAACGGGTGAGCGCTTCGGCAATTCAGAACGGAGAAACGGTAAATAAATGCGCTTACGAGTATAAAAATCGGTTACACAGCCCGCTGTGCGCCTGATTTTTAAGCGGTACCGGCGAAGAAAAATTCTGCGGACTACTGGCAGGTTATTTCGTCACAGTTTCTGAGCTTGAAGCCCATGCCCCAGACAGTCTGAATATAGGAATCGGTTCCGCTTATCTTTAATTTGGAACGGATATTGCTGATATGCACATTGATGGTCTTGTCCTCCGCCATATATTCTTCGCCCCATACATATTCGTAGATCATCTGCTTGGAAAAGACGCGTCCGGGGTTGCGGATGAGCAGCTCCAGAATCAGAAATTCGTGGCGGGTCAGGGGGATGGGGATTCCGGCGGCAGTCATTTCCATGGCGTCCGCATCCAGTGTCCATTCCCGATAAAAATATATGTTTTTTTCGTCACTGTCTTTTGAATCTGTTTCGCGGGATAAGGTTTCGATACGGCTGTCAAATTCAGAAGACTCTGCCTTCTTTGCCTGCCGGCGCAATTGTACCTGAATCCGGACCAGAAGCTCCGGAAGGTCAAAGGGTTTGCAGAGATAATCTTCTGCCCCGGCAGAGAGCAGATCCACCTTGCTGTCCAGGCCGCTTTTGGCGGAGATGACGATTACAGGTGTCTTCGGAGAAAACAGGGGAATAAGCTCTTCCCCGGTGACGCCCGGCAGCATCAGATCCAATAGTATCAGATCGAATTTCTGCAGGGAAAAAAGCAGCTTTGCCTCACTGCCGGAAAAGGCCTGCGTGCAGCGGTAGCCATGATTTCCCAGATATTCCCGCAGCATTGTATTATTGTCGGCATCGTCTTCTACGATGAGTATATGTTCCATGGAATGTGTTTCCTCCGTTGTCAGAAATTGCCGCATGGGTCTGCGTTCCGCGTCGTTCCGTGCCGGACGTGTGCCAATGCACACAGCACCGTCAGTCGCCGCAGCCCGCTGCGACGCCTTTCTCCGCCCTGCATAAGTAAGTGCCTTCCAACACTTCCTTAGTAAGGAAGATTTCTTCACTATTCCTAAGTATAAGTTAGCAAAAAATAAAAGTCAAGTATGGCTTGCATTCTTCCCCGTTCTCGAATACAATAGAAACAGTACATAACCTGCCGCCCGACAAAAGGCAGCAAAAGTACAGATAAAAGGGTGAATGAGAGATAAGAAGCAATATGGATACAAATCAGATGATTATTATTGTAAGTCTGGCGGTTGCGGCAATGCTGTTCAGTGCGGTGCTCTATCTGCGGCAGCGGGCAAGGAGGAGCAGGCCCGAAGAATATGACCTGATGGAAGGCCGTGAATTCGAGTATTATTGTGCGGAACTGCTGAAAAAAAACGGCTTTCAGGAGGTGGAGGTCACCAGGAGCAGCGGCGATTACGGCGTTGATATCCTGGCGGAGAAGGATGGCGTTACCTATGCCATCCAATGCAAGTGTTATAATGCGCCGGTAGGGGTCAAGGCAGTGCAGGAGGCTTACGCAGGCAGGGATTATTATGACAGGATGGTAGGCGCTGTGCTTACCAACCAGTATTTTACCCAGCCTGCTCTGGATGCCGCCAGAAAATTGAAGATCCTTCTGTGGGACAGAGGGTATCTGGAGGATATGATTGAAGACGCGGAGCCGTGACAGGCTCAAAACCGGCTGTTTTCCGTCTCCGTCACATCATAGGAGGCGAGACGCTCTCCCAGGGACAGGAAATCCGAAGGCCCGCTGTCCAGGAAGAAAAGGTGGAAACGGTAATCCGTATAATCCGCTCCCCAAAGCTCTCTGGCTTCTTCCCGCAGGGAGAGGATTTCGAGATATCCCAGGTAGTATTTCGGATAATTCCCCGGGGTCTGTACAATGTAATAATAGATTGATTTTGCGGCATCCACATTCTGGATGCCGCATTTTTGCAGCAATTCCGCAACTTGCTCAAAGGATGCGTTTTCATAATGTATCATCACATCGATCAGAGAATAAAGGCATAACTGCAGGCTGCGGTTGCATGCTTCCAGCTGTGCGGTGACAGCGGCCGTTTCCTGGCCGTTTTCCGATAAAAGCTCCGCGGCGTAATCATAGGCATGAAATTCCACATATACGGCCCAGCCTTCCTGATAACCGCCGTACCACAGCAGCTCCCGGGCGGGACGCTCGCTGCCGGCAAGGGCGGAGCGGTTATGGTAGACGGTCTGGTACAGATGACCGGGGTAGCCTTCATGGGCCAGAGTGGTGTATAATTCCAGCCCGTCAGGCGTCTTGCTTCGGTTGATGTAGATGCTGTTGGAATCCGTGTCGTCCAGGGGCGCCGTCAGGTAGAAAGCCGGCGCGCAGTAAGGCTCCAGGCTGTCGGAAACGGCTTTGACCGCAATGGAAGCGGCATTTCCGGGCAGGGCAGGAAAGTCTTTTTTCATCCGGCTCTGCAGGTCGCGCAGCATCTGCGGGGCATCCTTACAGGGAAAGGGCTCCGGGGCGTTTTGTGCGATATATTCGATGATTTCCGGATGGCTTTCCGCTATTTTTTTTATCTCACCGTATTCTTTTGAAAATTGATTTACCAGCATTTTACGGATTTCCGCCACCGGGCGGTAGGAACCGGTTTCGGAGATCAGGAGCTGTTCGTAATAGGTCCGCCCTTCCGGCAGCGCAGCCAGCCCGGCGGGCAGCACGGAATCGTCTTCCAGAAGAAGGAGGCCGTCGCCCAGGGCTATGTAAGCGGGAAGCAGTACTGTCTTCAGCAGTCTTTCGTTTTGTGAAATATATGCGTCAGCTTCCCCGGCGGAGATGACATGTTCCCTCACCAGAGAAGACAGACGTTCCTGAAATGTGGTCTGCAGAAAGTGGGTTCCTTTTTCCAGTTCGTCTTTTGTGACGATTGTGTCACATTGCTCCCGCACTTCTTTTAAGAAAAAAGAGGGCATGATGAAGCCGGCCTCTGCCTTTTCCTGTTCATAGGTAAGGAGAGAGACGAAATAATCATCCGTCTGGTCCAGGAGGGCCAGATAGTCTTCCACATCCCGGCGGCTGCGAAAGGGATATTCCGCCAGAAGGATGGGGAGATTGGACTGAGTGCCGGAAGCGGGGGAGAGAGGCTCGCTGTAATAAGGAAAAACACTCAGCGCCAGGGAGTTTTCCAGAGTCCGGATCAGCAGCTGCCGCAAATAAGCATCCGATTCGGAAAGCTTATCCGGGCGCAGTGCTTTAAGCACCGCCAGAGTATTCTCCGTTTCCGCCTGGCTGCGCAGGGCGCGCCCGGCATCATAGCAGGAGAGTACAGGCTCATAGTCGACGATGCCGAAGTCGGCGGGATTTGCCAGTGTGTAGTGCATGCTCAGCGTATTGGATCTCATTTCTCCGGCGAACAGTTCCGTGGTGAGGCTGGTGAAGCGCTTTTCATCGCGGCGATAGGAGAAGAGGAAAATGACCATGCCGGAAAAAGCCAGCAGAAAGGCGATGCCGAAGAGCATCTGCCGGAAGGAAACAGGGGAGTGCTTTTTCAAAAAATCACCTGATAGTTTTACATTGATACATTATATGAAGTACAAAGAGCTGCCATGCAGAGAATCCGTTTTCCTTCCCGGCATTTTGCAGCATTATTTTTCCGCGGGAAGACACAGCGCGGAGCGGAAGAATTCCACAAAACCGTCGCCCACCGCGACTTCATCACGGAATCTTTCTTCCAGGTCATAAAAATATTTCCCGGTTTTCAGGTCTATGGAAAGGCTGTCCAGAGGAAAGCCTTCGTGCAGTACCCGGGAATGGGGAACAGCGGTAATGAGAAAAGGTTCTCCTCCCAGGCTGTTGTCCATGGATTCGAAAATATGTTCTGCATCCAGCACCAGACAGATGGCATTTTGATATCTTGCTTTCAGCGGGCCGTATTTTTTTGCCAGATTACTGTAATATAGAAGCATTTCATTGTCTGTGAGATATTTCCCGTTTACCGTTCTCACATGGACGCCGGGCTGGACATCCTCCGGCACTCCCTCAAAATAGAGGCCGGAATCGCAGGAAAAGACCGGGAGACCGAAGGCATCATGGTATGCAAGCGCTTTCTGCCGGGCATTGTCCAAAGGCGTATTTCCGGTTTCCATAACCTGCGGTAAGTTCCCGCTCATCGCGTTAAGGCCCACTATCTCCAGATCCAATCCGGCCAGCCAGCGCTGCATGGCGCCCAGCTTGGCAGTATTTCCGGTTCCATATAACAGCTTCATTTTCACGTATCTCCTTTCCTGGGCTGAGTCTGCCTGTTATACTCATGAGCGCATTCATTTGCCGTTTTTTTGTTCCTCATCCCGGATGCGATCATTCGTTATACAATTTCAACCGGCAAATGTTTTCGCCCGTGAGTGTATTTTATCATAAAAGAGCGGATGGAACAAGGTCGGATACTTCCCTGCTGCGTCTGAAGGAATCAGTGTAACTGTGCATGCGGATGACAGCTGTTAAACGATTGACTTTGCAGGAAGCGGGCCGCGGAAGACCGTATGGTATGTACGTTCATAATAAAGAGCAAAAGAATACAAAAAGTAGAATGCAAAAGAGTGAAGTCAAAAAGAGTGGATGCGTTACTGTTCACTCCCCCCTTTAAGCCATTGTGAAAAGTGCTGAAATTTATTTTTTTATTTTGTGGATTATACAACCCAACAGGGAACGTCAT
>CANDMH010000075.1 GCA_947385785.1 uncultured Lachnospiraceae bacterium | reverse complement strand
TCGCCGGGAGGAGAGCAGGTGCCGGAAGGAAGCGTGACATCGCCGGGAGGAGAGCCGATACCGGAAGGAAGCGTGACAGTACCGGAAGGAGAGGCGCTGCCGGAAGGAAGCATGACAGCACCGGAAGACGGCGGGACAATGCCGGTGATGGTGCCGAATGCGGGCCTGGAGATTGATTTGTCCGTATATGAGAACGGGCCGAAGGAGCCGCTGCCTCCTCCGGATGCGGGAATCGCGCCCATGGCGGGGGATGAGCCGGATTATGCTGAGACACGAGCTGTAAGCGGAGCGAAGTTTAATGATCCCAGTACCGAAATCGCGGCATCTGTGGAAGAGTTCGAAATCAATATTGAGAGTAATGCGGACACAGTGTTCGCTTCAGCGGACTGGAAGTATGCGGCGTCCATTCCCCAGGTGCTGTCCTTTTTTGATTATCAGGGAAGGTACAATGTGGTTTATCAGGATTCATCACTCAGCAGTCTGGTGATTCAGCGCTACAATACCCGGATGAACCTGAATGATACCCTGAGGATTGCCAAACGATATCCCCTGTTCGGAACTGTGGTAACGGATGAGGCTGGTCATTATTATGTTGTATGGGGACAAAATGATATGCACAATCAGAATATTGTCACAGTCTGCGTTACCAAATATGATTACAACGGTAATGTGGTGGGAGAATGCGCATTAAAGGGATATGATACGGACAATTATTCCAGTTCGGCATGGGGAACTGCTCAGCCTTTCCAGTCCGGTAACTGCATTGCTGTGGTAAATAAGGGGATCCTTGCCTGTAATTTCAGCAGGCAGATGTATAATGGACACCAGTCCAACTATGTGTTTTTTGTAGACTGCAGTAATATGCAAAGGACAAGGACCACAGGAACCGTTCCGTATTCCAGCCATTCTTTCGACCAGAGGATTATACCTTTGTCGGGTTCGGACTGGGGAGATTATCTGACAGCAAACCAGGGAGATGCATATCCCAGAAGTTTTCGGCTTTCTGTTGTGAAGATGCAGGACTACAGCCAGGTATATGATATCGACAATTTCCATTTCAGGGAAGGTGCGGACAGAAGCTACGGTTACAACGAAACCTACGCACAATTGGGAGGAATCGGGGAGACCAGGAATGCCTATGTCTTCTGCGGAAGCTCTGAGCGTACCCTGTCTCTGGCCACGGCGCCTACAGGAGGAGCATATTGCGGCCACAGTGAGGCGCGGGATTTGTTTGTCCAGTTTCTGAAAAAGGACTTTTATAACTACAGGGGCATCGACCAGTATACGACCACGGAGAATGTGCGGTATGCGGAGGGACAGAAGCCCGCAGCTCCCGGGACAGAGCTCTTCTTAAGCGGCAACGAGCGGGATTACGGCGTTATCTGGCTGACAGAGTACGAGGACGATTATTATGTGAACAATCCGAAGATGATCATTACAGACGACAATCGTGTAGTGGTAATGTGGGAAAAGCTTTCCTATGCCACCCACACAGGGACAAGCTATTATGCAATCCTGAATGAGAACGGAAGTGTCTACAGACATCCGCTGGAGATTATCGGCGCACGGCTGGCCGGTAATGCGGAACCGGTATACCGTGAAGGTAAGATTTACTGGACAACCAGTGACGAGACAGGGGCACATGTTTACAGCCTGGACCTTTCCAGGACGGAGGCAATAGACCATTACGAGGGCCTGCGCAAGGTAGGCGATAAGTGGATATTTGTCAGGAGAGGGAAAAAGGACAGCTCGGTGAACGGACTGGTTCCCTATGAGGGACAATGGTTCTATCTGCGAAACGGGGAAGTGGATACCTCGGTGAGGGGCTTTGTAGATTATGACGGCAAAAAGTTCTATGTGACTGAGGGAAGGGTGTGCAGCGACTATTCCGGACTGGTGCAGGACCCTGCCAGCAGGAAATGGTATTTCATATCTGAGGGACAGTTTCAGGATCAGTATTCGGGACTGGCGCTGTATGACGGAAGCTGGTTCCTGCTTTCCTCCGGCGTATTGAATGATTCCTATAATGGCCTGTACCATTATGACGGCAGAGACTTCCTGATGGCCAACGGACAGATCAGGACAGATTATTCGGGTCTGTTTGAATATGACGGAAGCTGGTATTTCCTGGTGAACGGACAGGTCAGCGATTACACCGGACTGGTGCTGTACGATGAGCACTGGTTCTACGTCCGCAGAGGAATTCTGGCAAGTTACTATACCGGCAATGTGACCTATGACGGCCAAACCTTCTATGTAAGCAATGGGCAGATATATTGATGGAAGGTTGATGGAAGGAGCCGGTATCAGGAGCATGTATTATAAGGCAGCATGCAGTGGAAAGGAGAAGATTGAGATGAGAAAAACAGGATTGTGGTCATTGGGCCTTGTTTCCGCCCTGCTGCTTGGCAGCAGCATCACTGTAATGGCAGAGAGCGACGGAATGGAGATTATAGAGGGGGATGGAGATACAGGCTATGTTTCCGGAGTGATTAACGGCACGCAGGTTCCGGAGGAGCATGCATACGAAGGCTTACGGCTGGTGGATGGAAAGTGGATTTATATACGGAATAACGTCAAGGATACTTCAGTAAACGGCCTGGTATACTATGAAGCCGGCAACGAGTGGTTTTATGTGAGAAACGGTGAGGTGGATATCTCTCTGATCGGATTTGCGGAATATGACGGAGGGCAGTTTTATATAGCCAACGGAAGAGTGTGCAGGGAGGCTTCCGGCCTGGTGCAGGACCCGGGCACAAAGGAATGGCGGTTTGTGGCGGAAGGGCAGGTTCAGCGGAATTATACGGGACTGGCGGAGTATGACGGCGCCTGGTTTATGCTGGCTGACGGTGTCAAGCAGGAGAGCTTCAGCGGTCTGTATCCTTATGACGGCGCATATTTTCTGATTGCGGACGGCCAGATCCTGAGCAGTTATTCGGGATTGTTCCAGTATGGGGATGCCTGGTATTTTATTGCGGGCGGCCAGGTGAGCAGTTACACGGGACTGGCGGAATATGACGGCGCCTGGTTCTACATCACGAACGGGATACTGAACACTTCGTTTACGGGAAATGTCAAGTATAACGGCAGCTGGTTTTATATAGAAAACGGCGTGCTGCGGATGGATTCACCGAAGGCCCTGCTGCTGGTGAAGCTGCAGGCGGACAGGGAAGCCGGCAGGAGTGAAGCGGAATCGGTACTGTCCTATGTAAACCAGTATCGCTCGGAGGTTGGAGCGGGCGCTTTGGTTCTGGACGAGGATTTATGTCTGGCTGCGACTATGCGTGCCCGGGAGATGGCGGATAACAATGTGTTCAGCCATACAAGGCCCGATGGGAGTGACTGCTTTACGGTGCTGGAACAGTTTTCGATTCCCTACATGGCGACGGGAGAGAATATTGCCTGCGGTTATACCGATGCCCAGTCGGTTTGCAATGGATGGTATCATTCTGAAGGACATTACAGGAATATGGTTTCCGGTAGTTTCGGGAGAATCGGTGTGGGTGTGGCGGTGAGCAGAGACGGAACGCCCTATTGGGTACAGCTGTTCGGAGACTGAGGAGCTGTCCGGAAAGAATGGGGATGCAGGAAACCGCGGCAAATGTCCGCAAATAATGGATGCAGGTCCAGGGTGGTTTCATTCCAGAAAATCAGCCGGTTAGTCTTGTGCTGCCGGCTGATTTTTGTGCGGCCCGCATGGGGAAATTTGCCGTCAGGGCGGCATACGGGTTGCGGGAAATGTATTTCGATGAATGGTTATACAGATATTTTATTACATGTTTTCATACATTTTTGCTATGTCATAGACGCTGATTTTCTGCATATAGCTTTTGTGCTTTTCTCTCATGAACAGCAGAGCGTCATCCAGCTCCTTCTGACGTTTTTCATTGGCTTCACGTACTGCCGGAACTCTGTAGAGGGATGTGGTCTTGAGGACGAACGCAAAATCCGTATGAAGGGAATATCTCACCCACATATCCCAGTCCTCCAGGGCCTCTACGGTCTCATCCAACCCGCCGTACCGCGTAAAAAGCTCCTTCTCAAACATGATGCACTGGATAGGAATATAATTGTGATGGCAGAGGATGATCCGGTTAAAAGGCTGCTTATGTATGCCGAGATAATTTGTCACCTCATATACATAAGGGTCTTTGGACCGAACGGCTATGGGGGTCTCCAGGCCTGTGGCGTAAGCGGCAGCCTTCCCGGATTTCAGCAGATTGGCCACAAGCACTTCCACATGATCCGCGTAAAACAGATCATCATCGTCCAGAAAATTCAGATATCTGCCATGCGCCATCTCCATTGCCAGATTGCCGGCCCTGGAACGTCCGACCTTCTCTATGGTAGCGTGATACAGAATATTCAGATCCGAAAATTGGTTCCGAATCATATTCTCGGAAACAGCGGCTCCGTCTTCCACGATGACGATTTCCAGGTTGGGATAGGTCTGTTTTCTGAGGGAAGCCAAAGTTTCCATCAGGACGCAGGGACGTCCGCAGGTTCTGACAATGATGGAAACCAGGGGCGTTTCGGCAGGAAGGAAATTTTCGTAAAAGGCGCCGTCCCGAATCAGGCAGTAATCCCAGCCATGGAAATAAGCTACGGAGGTCTTTTTCTTCTTGTAGCAGCCATGAGCCCGGAAGTGGGAGATGAGACCGAAATGCTTCCAGTATTGCCGCAGAAGCATTTTCTTTGAGCCGGGGAAGGCGGCGGGCCTGCGCATCAGATTCCAGAACAGCAGATGCCCGGCCAGGATTGTTTTTTTGCCCCCGAAGCGGTACCGCAGCAGCAGATTATTGATCACGCCGTATACATGCTGGTTCGGCTTGATTTCATTGGCTGATTCATAGGAATAGTGTGTGATCTTAACCCGGGGAACATATTTCAGGGTATAACCGGCTGTACGGATCCGCCAGCTTAAGTCCACATCTTCCGCGTACATGAATATTTTCTCATCGAAGCCGTGCAAATCCTCAAATACGTAACGCCTTACCGCAAAGGCGGCGCCGCTGCTCCAGGTGGTTTCTCCGGTGAGGATATCATACATTTTCGGATGTTCATAAGGAAACTGGCGGAATTCCCACAGTGCGGTTCTGCCAGAGGAATATTCGATTTCGTATTCCAGCGCAGTGATAGTGTCGGGGAAAAGCTCGGTGTCAATATTCAAAAAACAGACAATATCTGAATGCCCTGCCGAGAAGCCGATATTGTTGGCTTTCCCAAAGCCCCAGTTTTTATTTTCACAGCGAATGGAAAAACTGCCGAAACGTTCCCCGTTTTTTTGCTGAAACGTTTTCAACAGGCTTACGGTATTGTCTGTGGAAGCATTATCCACCACAAAAATATTTATTTTTTTCAGGTCCGTTTCCACTGCAAGCCATGAAGCAAAGCATTTTTCGATCCATTTTTCCGAATTATAGGTTACATATACGATATCAAACATTTTACGTACTCCTGTTTTCAAACTTTTGTATATATTCAGTCTGTATTTTTATATCCTGTTCCAGATGGGCTGTATACTGTTTCTGATCTGAAAGGTCCTTTTCCAGGTGGGCGATATAAGAGCGGTATTCGGCTCCGTCCTGTTCCAGCCGGAGGATGTATTCCTTCTGTGTCTTAATATCCTGTTCCAGATGGCAGATATATTCCTTCTGGGTATTCAAATCCTGTTCCAGATGGCAGATATATTCCTTCTGGGTATTCAAATCCTGCTCCAGATGGCAGATGTAATCTTTCTGCGTTTGAATATCCTGCTCCAGATGCGGGATGTATTCTCTCTGGCCTGCCAGGTCCCGTTCCAGATGCTGCGCATATTGCTTCTGGTTTACGATATCCTGTTCCAGAGAGGCGGCAAGGTTTTTGAGCTCCGCGATGGACTGCTCCTGGCGTGCCTGGAAGCTTTCCGCTTCCGCTCTGGTCTTCAGCACGGTGGATTCCAGGCGGTGGACCGCGGTATTCAGAGAATAATACATGCTGTCATCAAATCTGGTGAGCCGAGATGCGTCGATACAGATATCAGGCTCCGCCTCGGAACAGAGCGCGATCAGATACCGGCACTGTTCAGGCGGTTTGCCTTCATGGAGGACTGCTTCCCGGCTCCCTTCCTCCGTGATAAAGTATCCGAGATCCGGAAACTGACCGAAAATACGTATCTTCTTAAATGCTTTTCCGAGGAATTCCTCATATTCCCGGACATAGAATTCCCTGATATGGAAGTGATTGGTTCCGGAGACCAGGTCAGTGTAGACCGCCCTGTTCGGTGTGGACATCACCAGCATGCCTTCCGGCTTCAACACACGTTTGATTTCCGTCAGGAAAGCTTCCTGGGTCGGAATGTCTACATGCTCGATCGTTTCAAAGGAGACGGCCATGTCAAAGGAATTGTCTTTAAAAGGAAGGCTGGCGATGCTTCCGGTCAGAAAGGACAGACCGGGCTGCCGATATTTCTGCCGTGCGTTTTCGATGACGGCGGGGTCGATATCCAGGCCCACTACCGCAGAGGCTTCCCGGGCCAGCAGGCTGCTTCCGTAGCCTTCTCCGCAGGCCGCATCAAGGATGGTTTTGCCCCTGGCGAGACAGCCCGCAAACTGGTAGCGCTGATAATGTTCTATGGAGATTTCGCCCTGGCATTCATCGGGCAGAAATCGTTCTCCTGTATAATTCATGGCTTCACATCTCACTTTCTGTCACAGGATTTTGACCTGTTCTGCTTCATATACGGTGTGGCTCACATCCGCGGGAATTTCGATGTAAGAGGAATTGTAACCGGGATTGATGACTTCCAGCTGTGCCACTCCGTGCAGCCAGGTCAGCATGATATGGTCCTTCTGGGTTCCTCTGGCGGCAGCGGCGGAGACCACATAGGTTCCCTTCATGATTCTTGGCAGTGTAAAGCGGAAGACGGCTTCTATGACCTGGCCTTTTTTCCCCCGTATCACCTTTCCCGCATTGATGTAATTGTTAAAATCATACAGGGGGATTCCCTTATTATTCTCCACCACAATACCCAGGATCAGTTCATCCATATCCTCCGCAAGCCGGACGACGACATGAAAAGCATATTTCCTGTCCACTTCCATATAATTGACCTGTCTGCGGCTGCTGTCCGTGAGGAACACGGATTCTATGGCCAGCTGTCCGGAAAGAATGGAAGAGTTTTTCCATTCGATTCCCGGGAAGGTGACGGAAGCTTCCGCGGGGGCGGCGGACAGATACTGACTGTCATGGCTGGCCATGCCCGCATTTTCGTGATTCATATCTGTGCGGCGCATGTCCATATACATATCGCATACCTGGTCGCTTTGAGCAAATATTTTCTGCACCCCCTTTTCAATCCACAGCACTCTGGAGCACATTTGCCGGACGCTGGAAATATCGTGGGAGACGAAAAGTATGGTTACATTTCTGCTCTTCAGCTCTTCGAATTTACGGAAGCATTTGTTTTGAAAAAACAAATCGCCTACGCTGAGGGCTTCATCCACAATCAGGATATCCGGTTCCACATTGATTGCGACGGCGAAGGCAAGCCTGGCAAACATACCGCTGGAGTAGGTTTTTACAGGCTGGCGGATGAATTCGCCTATTTCCGCGAAGTCGATGATAGCCGGAACCCTGGCTTCCATCTCCTTTCTGGTATATCCCATCATCCGCCCGTTCAGGTATATATTTTCCAGGCCTGTGTATTCCTGATTAAAACCGGCCCCAAGCTCAAGCAGGGCAGATATTTTTCCGTTGACAAGCAGCTTGCCCTCAGTGGGTTTCAGAACGCCGGTGATGATTTTCAGCAGAGTGGACTTGCCGGAACCATTGGTGCCGATGATGCCCACAGTCTCTCCCCGGCTGACATCGAAGCTGATGCCATCCAGGGCACGGAAGCTGTGGTGAAGAGATTTTCGGCGAAATCCCGCAGCCTCCCGGAACCTGTCCTGGGGTCTGGCATACAGATTGTATTCTTTTACGATATTTTCAGTGCGGATAACAGTATTATTGCTCATGATAACCTCTATAAAACGTCTGCGAAATGATTTTTGCATCTGCCGAAGAGCCTGATTCCAAACAGAAGTACAAGCAGGCAGAAGGTCCAGTAATAGACGGTCATGCCGATGCCCGGATGGCTCCAGCCCTTTTCGATAAACGCGCTGCGGAAACCGTTGATACAGTAGTACATCGGATTGAATTTCAGCGTGTGCTGAACCGGGTTGGGCATGGTATTGATATCCCATACGATGGGAGTCAGCCAGAAAACCGCCTGGATTACGATGGAGACGATCTGTATGGTGTCTTTAAAGAAGACATATAAGGTAGCCGTTGTGTAGGATATGCCGACCGCCAGAAGGAACATGTACAGCAGATAGATCAGCACCTGCAGGCAGCCTGCCCTGGGAGGATATCCTCCAATCGCAAAACAGATCAGCGCAAACGCTATCAGCACAATCTGCACAAAAAATGTGGACAATACCTTGGCCAGGGGAAGGATGTTAATATTGAACAGGATTTTTTTGACCAGATAGCTGTAGTCCATCAGGCAGGCTGTGGCGTTTACTATGGCTTCGCTGATAAAAAACCATGGGATCAGCCCAATCATAAGCCAGAGAATAAAAGGAAAATCAGCAACGGGCTGGGATTTGAAGCCCAGCTGGAATACGAACCAGTATAGAATTATGGTGATAATGGGCTGCAGAAATGCCCACAGGCCGCCAAGGGCGGAGCCGGCGTATTTTGTCCTGAAATCATCGACGGCAAACTGCCGGATAAACGCGGCGTCATTTGCCAGCTGCTTTAAATTTATTTTTTTACCATTCATGGCATCTGCTCCTGTCTGTTTCCGCACTCAGATATCGCGGTACAAAAGATAATTCCTGATTTTCTGCATGTAAAACAGGAATCCTTTTTTATTGAAGGTATTCAGGATATAGTCCATATCCCGGCTGATCTGGGCTGCGGACAAGTCCATGTGATAATGCTGGTATTTTTCCAGAGCCATCTCCATGGCGGCGTGCATATCGTGCTCCCGCATATGCTTCTGCCGGCCCTTGTAGGGGGTGTAATAGACAGAGGTTACTGTGGGTACATACAGAAAATCGTAATGGGCGGAGTATCTCACCCATAAATCCCAGTCTTCCAGCAGATCCATCTGTTCGTCGAATCCGCCCAGTTCGTCATAGACCTTCCTGTGGAACATAATGCTTTGAATCGGTATGTAGTTCATATAGCACAGCAGCAGCCTGTTATAAGGCTGCTTATAGCGGATCAGTCTGCGGCGGACCCGTTTTCCGGGGGGGCATCTTCTGTCGGTTACGATCTGATGCTCCTCCGCGATGGCGTAAGCGGCAAGGTAGTGGGTGTCTTCAAGCCGTCTGGCCAGGGTTTCCACATGATTGGGTAACAAAATATCGTCATCATCCAGAAAATTCAGATATTCACCCCTGGCCAGCGCAAGGCCCAGGTTGCCGGATTTACATCTGCCGCACTTGTGGTTCGTACAATGGTAGGAAACGTTCAGCGTGGAAAAATTTTCCTTTATATATTTTTCTGATATGTTTTTATCGTCTTCAATGACAACGACTTCGATGGCAGGATAGCGCTGAGCCTGGATGCTTTTCAGAGCGTTGGCCAGTACCTGCGGACGGCCGCATGTCCTGATGATGACGGATACGAGTGGTGTTTTCATAACATTTGGGTTTTGGCGTCCTTGTAATTTTATATAATATAAATAGTATAGCCAAAAATTTCCCGGACATCAATAGGTTAGGCCGAATTTCAGAAAAAGTTGTTATTTCGCTTATGAAAAGACGCTTATATGTGTGCCCGGCCGCGGAGAAGGGGGATTGACAAACAGATTCCGGAAGGTTATAATGCAACATGAACAGAATGCAGTCGATCGGGAAGGCAAGGGCGCCTATGACATTTATGTGTCAGGGGCGCTTTCTCTTTTTATGCACACGGCCACCCAAAGCGCCAAAGCGCTGTAGCGCCTGGAAAAATGTCAGCAGAGGCTGACGGGTGCCCGGCACGCGAGCAGGGGAAGGCTTTCCCCTACTCGATTTTTACAGCGGCAGCCTGTCAGGAGCAGATACCGGCAGGAATGCCGAAAACAAAGACAGGGCTGCAGGGAGGTATCAATATGAGTTTACATGAAGAATGCGGTGTATTTGGCATCATCAGTCCTGTGAAAGCGGACGTGGCGGGAGCGGCATACTACGGTTTGTACGCTCTGCAGCACAGGGGACAGGAAAGCTGCGGCATTGTAGTGAATGACGACGGGGTTTTTTCTTCTCATAAAGACCTGGGACTGCTTGGCGAGGTGTTTTCCGGCGATGCCCTTTCCCGCCTGCCGAAGGGGAATATGGCAGTGGGGCATGTCCGCTACGGGACTACAGGCGGCAATAACCGCAACAACTGCCAGCCCATTGAGGTGAATCACCAGAAGGGAAAAATGGCCCTGGCCCACAACGGCAACCTGAGCAATGCGGCTAAACTGCGGAATATGCTGGAGCTGTCCGGCGCCATTTTCCATACCACCAGCGATACGGAAACCATTGCTTATATCGTGACCAGGGAAAGGCTTGGGACATCTTCCATCGAAGATGCCTTAAGCGCGGCCATGAATACGCTGGACGGAGCTTATTCCCTGGTACTGATGTCTTCCCAGAAGCTGATCTGTGCCAGGGACCCTTACGGATTTCGCCCGCTCTGTTACGGAAAGACGCCTGACGGCATGTATGTGGCCGCTTCGGAGAGCTGTGCGCTGAAAGCCATAGGAGCGGAATTCGTGCGTGATCTGGAACCCGGGGAGATTCTTGTATTCGGCCCCGGAGGCGTCGTTTCCCGGAGGGAACATTGCGGGAAAACGAAGAAGAAGCTGTGTATATTCGAATATATCTATTTTGCAAGGCCGGATTCCGTGATTGACGGGGTGTCGGTACATGGAGCCAGGCTTCAGGCGGGGAGGATTCTCGCCGGAAAGCATCCGGTCTCGGCCGACATTGTGATCGGGGTGCCGGATTCCGGGCTGGATGCCGCCCTTGGCTTCAGCATGGAATCCGGGATTCCGTATGGCATCGGGCTGATCAAAAACAAGTACATCGGCCGGACCTTCATTTCTCCGGGACAGGACACCAGGCTGGACCAGGTGCGGATAAAGCTCAGTGCCGTGGAGGAGAGCGTCAGGGATAAAAGAGTCGTTCTGATAGACGATTCCATCGTGCGGGGAACTACCAGCGGACGTATCGTAAAGCTTCTGCGGGAGGCAGGCGCGAAGGAAATTCACATGCGCATATCCTCACCGCCGTTTCTGCATCCCTGCTATTACGGAACGGATATCGATTCCAGGGAGCATCTGATCGCCTGCCATCATTCCGTGGAGGAGACGGCCCGGATCATCGGAGCCGACAGCCTGGGGTATCTGCCGGTAGCCGAATTGTCTTCGCTGATCGGAAACTGCGGTTATTGCAGTGCGTGCTTTGACGGGGCCTATCCCACGGCAGTGCCGTCCGATACGAGAAAGGACCGGTTTGAGAAGAAGCTTTCGGAGAGGAACAGTTGATTTTTATTGCTTTTTTACGGGATTTGTGGTATACTTGCTCCGGTTTTTATAAAAGATGCTGGAGTTATAAATGAAAAACAGGATTCAGAAGATAGATGCGTTCCGTATCACAATTGAACGAAGGAAACTGGCAAGGGATAAGAAGAGTGTTCAGAAGATTTTTAAAGTATTGGAGGAATGCGCTATCCCCTGTGAGTGTATGGCGATTAATATAGACTGGCTTGCGATCGTTGTGAGGGAAGCGGAGCGCTGGAAGGTAAAACGGTTTGTGGAGAAGCTGAGTCTGGAACTGAGCAGCACGGATATCTGCATAAACGGCAAAATCGTGCTGCTGTATCTGGAGAACGGGCAGATGACGTCCCGCAGGATCGGCATGCTCATTTCCAGCCTTGCCATACAGGATGTGGACATTGTCATGCAGCGCTATATCAGGTGCGAAGACAGACTTGTAATCGGCACCTCTGTGGAAGATGCGCAGCGGGCGCAGGAGATCATCAGGGAAGTCATAGCCGCTGATTACCAGGCATGAAGTTAGAAACCGCTTCCTTACCATACCGCATTAAAATCAGTTACATAGCCTGCCGTAAGCCGGACTGCGGGAGACGCGCCCCCGCGGTCCGGTGATTCTTTTCAGGAATTGTGGACACTTCCTTATTTTGCCGTCAGCACCCAGCTGGGAAACCATCTTAAGTATTTTGCCACAAAAGCCGCATCTACCGGCGCTCCTGACAGGACGGGATAGAACAGCAGGAACAGGACGATAACCGCCGCCCCGTACGCCGCCATAACCGCCGTGCGGGGCCTGCTTTTTTTCCACTGGCAGAAGCTGTACATGATCATCATCACGATAAATACCACGCTGGGAAAGTAGTGGTAAATAAATGTAATACGTGTCACGAAGAACCAGGGCAGATACTGCGCCATATATCCTGTGATCAGGAAGGCGGCGGTCCGGTCCTTTTTTTTCAGCCACAGATAAACCATGTAGAGGGAAGCGGGAATCCCGGCCCACCATACTGCGGGATTGCCGAAGGCGCTGATTCCCTCCCTCAGCCCTCCCTCCGCCGTCCGGGTGACGACACGGGAGTAGTACCAGATGGGCCGCTTTAAGATGGGCCATTCGTACCACGGGGAGGAGAAATCATGGGTGGATTCCAGCGTACTGTGGTAGCTGAACATGGTATTCTGATTGTAGAACAGTCTGCCCAGCAGCCCCCTGTCGGAATAATCCCGGAAGGGAATGTAGGAGAGCAGGTAAATCACCGCGGGCACCGCCACAAAGAACACCAGGCAGAAGAGGATGGTTTTCTTTGTGCAGGGAGCAAAAAGCTTCCGGATGGATTTGTGGGAGATGCCCTCCGTGCTGCCCGAAGGGTCCTTGCAGGCGTAAACGTATTCACGGTATCTTCTGTACAGTACGGAGAAGAAAATCACCGCAAGGCCGCAGCCGGCATACACTCCGGTCCATTTACTCGCAATGCCCAGTCCCATGCAGACGCCGCAGGCGCCCAGAGGAACCAGCGTGCGTTTCAGCTTCGTGTCATAGAAGCTCATCCTGCTGTACCGGTACATAAAATAATACATCAGGATGACAAAGAAAGTGATGTACACATCTATCGTCGCAATCCTGGTCTGGGTAAAGTGCATAAAATCAAAGGCAAACAGCACACAGGCAAAAGCGGAAGCGGTTGTATCTCCTGAAATTTTTCTCGCGAACAGATATACCATGGGGACCATCGCAATTCCGAAGAGAGTGCCCACAATGCGCCATCCGAAGGGATTCATACCGAATATGGCCACTCCCAGGGCAATCAGAATTTTTCCCAGGGGCGGATGCGTGTTCTCATAGGAAGTAAGCCCGTGGATAAACTCATAAGCAGTGCGTCCGTGGTAGATTTCATCAAAGTACATGCTGTTACGCCAGGTACTGACTTCCGGATAGAGCTCGGATTCGTCAAAAAGATTCCCGTAAGCGGAAGCGAGCGCAGGCGTCAGAATATTCCCTTCCCCGTCCAGAAAGACGAGTTCCAGAAGAGAGGCCTGGGTGTCTTCCAGCGTCAGCCGCAGACAGGGCATACCGGTGTCCACGCTGACAGTCTGCCATGTGAAGACATTATCCAGGGTGATCTCGCCAAAGGAAGTCCAGTCGTCGGACGGGGTCATTTTTCCTTCCAGAGTGAATTTCCTGCCATGCCATGGGGCAATATAGTAGGACAGGGATACAGGGGAAGCAGAGCCGAAATCAAATTCCACGGACTGTCCCTGCGTCATGTCATATGGGGTGACCGGCGCCTCGCGGTCTCCCAGATCATACAATGCAAAGCAGGCGTAGACAAGGGTGATGACTGCCATGCAGATAAAGTCAGCCTTTCTGAGAGGAATATCTCTTCGGGAAGGACGGGGGGCCAGTCCCGCTTTGCCTACTGCCGCGCTCAGGGAAGAAAGCAGGGCGGTGTCGCTGGCCATTTCTTCTTTATTATATACAGCATTTTTTCCATATAACTGGCGTGCGGCATGGAACAGAAAAATCCAGCATGCCAGCATTCCGGCTGATACGAACAGAATCACCGGCGCGTGCCTGTCATAATTGGACGGGTCATAGAAGAACAGTACATCCGCCGTATTATAAAAATGCATGACGGAAAATCCCGCGTAACACAGGAAAAGCAGCCGGGAAGGCCGGAGTATATAGGCAAACATCAGCAGCAGAAGCCCCGGAAACAGATAGCGCTCATGCATCCGGACGGAAAACAGGTAGACGGAAAATATCATCAGGGCGCCCAGGAAAGGGTACTTTTCCTGCCGCCTGCGGTTGCGCAGGCTCAAATAGAGCACACCCGCCACAGCGGCCGCAATGGCGGCCCATCCGTAGATGCGGTACGGAATCCCCAGGAAGGTATTGTCCTGGCTGATCCAGTTTAAGCCAAACAGTCCCCAGAAATTGCAGGCGTTTACGGCGGCGTAGGGATAGGAGGTCACCGTGCTGAAGTACTGCTTCCATACATTTTCCAGACCGAAGGGAAGACACAGGATGACCATGGCGATGATGACCGTCAGTATCTGCATGCAGCTGTGGGCCAGACTGCGGATGCGGAAGGCGACGGGACTTTTCCGGGAGGATTTTCCAGGAAGCTCCTTCAACAGCACATGGTCCAGAAAGCCGGCCAGGATCACGGGGGCAAACAGCAGAGTATGGGGTTTGATCAGGATACCCAGGCCGAACACAATATAAGCGCCATACATCCGGCCCTGAACCAGATACAGACACATCAGCGCCACGATCAGCGCAAGGATGGAATCTACCTGCCCCCATACGGAGGAGTTCAGGATGACGGCCGGATTCAGCAGATAGGCCAGACACAGGAAAAAAGCTTTTGCTTCCGACAGCTTTTTTGCGGCTGTCCGGAAAAGAAGCACGCTGCATGCCATATCGCAGAAAATGGCAGGGAGCTTTAACAGCATCAGATGGGCAAAGGAATAGTATTCCAGATGGAACAGGTTCCGAATCCAGCCCAGCAGCCACAGAACATACATGTACCCGGGAGGATAATCCGTGAATACTTCAGGAGAATAGAAGGCACCCGGGCGCACCTGATAAATTCTGTCGGCCCATGCGGCAAAGCATGCCGTGTCATTATCGAAGCCCTTCGACAGGGTGGCCGCCAGCAGGCGCAGGGAAAAGGCCGCCAGGAAGAGGATAAAGACACTGTATTTGGGCAGCTTTCTGTTCAGAATGGTGCCCATGTAGGCGAGGGCAAATAATAAGATTCCCGATAAAGCAAAAAGATGAATGAAAAGCATATGTAATCTCCTGTTTGTGAAAATTTTATCCGGTAGGATGAAATGTCAACCATCATTTTATGGTAATTTAACAATTTATATTATACCAAAAAGCATGGAAGATGAAAAGGTTTTATGCTATAATAACAGCAGTTTACAGTTTTTGAACCTTTTCAATCCAAGACTGAATATGGCTTTGC
>CANDMH010000074.1 GCA_947385785.1 uncultured Lachnospiraceae bacterium | reverse complement strand
GTTTGCGCGGATCCACGATTTCCCTGCCCCCGAAACAGAACTGATTGAACAGATCCGCGAAACGTGCGTTGTCCTCCAGATAGGACAGGATTGTGTCATTTTCTATCCCCATAACCGTTCCTCCCTGTGCGTTGCCCCTTAAAAACAGGGCGCGTCTGCTTACATCACGGCAGGAACTCCACGGGGTAACCCCCATCATACCGTCCCTGCCCTTTTCCAGTTAACATTAAATAATCTTTCCAGTGAAAAACAGCAGAAACGCCATTAAACCTTAGAAATATTGAAGTTAAGACCATGGAGGGAACGCGCTCCCGCTCCATATAAGAACAGGATAATATATGTGGCGTGCTTTGTCAAGCGAAATTTGTACGCGTTCACTCTTATATTAAATAAAGGTTTTATCCGAGCAGAAAAGCTTCTCAGAGATATCACGACCCTTGTACTGGACCAATGCCTTGGTTGCTTTCATTTTTTCAGAGGTGATTATACACAGAAATAGCCACATAGGCGGAGTTCCTGCTCAATGACATCGGTACGTTCATCTGCTCCAGGGAAGATTCCTTTCCTATTCATAGTGGAGACGGAAGAAGTCCCCCTCTTTTTCAGCACAAGCGGCCTACAGCCCTTACACATGATGATGAAGGAGTAGTTGTTCTTATCAATGTACCGGATGTTCTCTTTACTGAAGTATCTGCAGTCAAGGATGCATCCTAAACGGGCAGGCCTTTGTCATCCCTGGCTTTACCGAATTCAACGATATCCCCGGCATCACAGTTCTTGTTTATGAGGGATATGTTGACCAAAGCGATTTGGTGAAAGTACAATAAGGTATTTGATTGAATTAAGATAATAAAAAGCCTGTATTAATACCAGTTTTAGCGGTATTAATACAGGCTGTAATAGGATTTTTTTAATTATAAAAATTACATTAAATCTGAATTAAATGTAACTTTTTTAGGAACAAGGTGCTCTTCTAACAACAAATAATTGTAATATTTAAAACCTAATTTTGTGATTTTTAATATTTCCTCTTTATTTTTCGGATTTATTGTGAGTTCTAAAATTTCATTTGTTATTAAAATATCTGCATTAGGAAAACAGGAAGATGCAATCCCCTGGTTAAAAAAATAAAAATTATCTACAAATAATTCATTGGCATTAAGTTCAATTCCTCTATTTCTATCTATGTGGACAATGGTTTTGTTTAATATTATTGATAACGATTTAAAATTAGTGGATTTTATATCGGTGAAATCACTTCTAACCCAACCTACTAAATGATAATTTCCATCTGTTAAGATTTCATTTAAATGAGTAGATATGATATATGGAATTCTATCAATACTATTAACAAATTTAACTATATTTGATTTTACAGTAGATTTAAAATTATTATATTTATCAATATTATCTTTTTCAAAAATAATATTTTCTTTTTGGGTAGCTGCCTTTATATGTAAAAGATCTTCATCTAAAATAATAGCAAAAACTGGCATACTTTTAGAAAGGGCATACCGATATTCAAGTTCCGTATAACTTAAACCAGACTCTTCTTCAATAGAGCCATAGCGACCACCCAATATAAGCATATAAACATCAGAATCATCTATCCATTTTTGAATAGTTTTCATTTGAGACTTTCCAGCCTTAAAAAGTTCCATACCAGCAGGAATATGACCTGCATCAAGAATCGCTTCAACCGCAACTTGCCGTTCTTCAATGAGATCCGTATATGTAGACGAGACAAAAACTTGTAATTTTTTATTCATTAGTATCATCCCCCTTAAATATGATAAAAAATTTACGCACAAATACAGAAAATAGTAAATATAGAATTTTTGATTGCCAGGATTGTTTCACAAACTTATACCCTCGATGAATCCTGTGTTCTGTTACTTATTTATTTTTCTTCGTGAAACAACCCTGTTGTACGCTGCCTGGTTCTACAGAAACTTCAGCGCTTCCTTCTGCGCCAGGCCGAAGTATTTCCCTAATTTATTGACAATCGCGTCATCTTCCAGGCCATCGTCGCGGTTAGACTGGATGAATATGCGGATTCCGGCCTCCAGGCCATTCTTCTCTCCAAT
Source organism: uncultured Lachnospiraceae bacterium (assembly GCA_947385785.1). Lineage (GTDB taxonomy): Bacteria > Bacillota > Clostridia > Lachnospirales > Lachnospiraceae > Acetatifactor. The sequence goes on along the minus strand of CANDMH010000074.1, from coordinate 13,480 downwards.
CTTTTCTCCGGTTTCCCGACCAACTTTTTCTCCGGCTTCCCAGCCCTCTGTCCTGCTGTCTTCCATCATTTCTCTTATCGCCTGGCACATATTATAGCCCTCCTCATTCTTATATTTTTTCTTCTGCTTCATGAATATATTCACACCCATAAGGATGCCGACCGTCTCTGCGGTATCTTCGTCCAGCTTCTGGTAAATGGGATTTTCATCCATCAGCTTTTTCAGGCGGGCTTTATCCCCGCGCAGCGGCAGCAGTTCAAACAGCACCCCCAGAGATGTCCTGAAGGCTGTGCAGTCCATGGGCTCATTGGCGCATATCAGGCGCATGGGGTAGTCGGAAAAGCACTGCTCCCATCCGGGGTCGCCTGCCCCGAAATCCGCCATGTCCTTCAGGCACCTGGGCCCGTCCCACCGTTCGGCGCCGTGGTACAGGCAGAGGGTATAGACCGGTACAAGGCGGTCTTCCCGGCGAAACCCGCAGAGGCGCTCCCCGGCATCGGCATATTCGCCGGCTTCCTTATTTGCATTCTGAATTCTGTGTATCTGCTTCCCGTATTCCATGCAGTCGTATTCCATAATCCGCCACGGCATGATGTAGTTCACATCATTCTGCGCCTCTACAGCCAGGATTTTCAGGCAGACGCCCGAATCCAGCCTCTTCTTGATGTCGCGGATCCCCTGCCTCTTCTTCTGCCGTCTCCTGTCCGGCGGCATGTGGTACACCTCGGATGCCTCCGTGAGTTTGCGCGGATCCACGATTTCCCTGCCCCCGAAACAGAACTGATTGAACAGATCAGATAATGCAAGTTTAAAAAATTAAAACAGCCTCTCCATCACATCCTGTACCGTCCTTACCCCGATAATCTCGATTCCTGCGCCCCTGCGGCATTCCTCCGCGCATACCCAGGGCAGGATGCAGGTCTCGAAGCCCAGCCGTCTCGCCTCCGCCACGCGCTGTTTCGCCATGCTCACACCACGGACTTCACCGCTTAAACCCACCTCCCCGAAAGCTGTCAGACGGGTGCTCAGAACGTGGTTCCGAAAGCTGGACAATACCGCGATGACTATCCCCAGGTCAATGGCAGGCTCCAGTATCTTCATGCCTCCCGTGATATTCACATAGGCATCGCAGGCGGAGAGTTGTATGCCGGACCGCTTCTCCAGCACTGCCATCAGCAGGTTCATCCGGTTGAAATCCGTGCCTGTGGCCTGTCTCCGGGGTATGCCGAAATTGCTGTGGCATACCAGGGCCTGTATCTCCACCAGCAGGGGCCTGGTTCCTTCCATGGTACATGCCACCACAGAACCGCTGGCATTTTCCGGTCTGCCGTTCAGCATGTATTCCGAAGCGTTCTCCACCTCCATGAGTCCCTGCTCCCGCATCTCGAACACCCCTATCTCATTGGTGGAACCGAAACGGTTCTTCACTCCCCGCAGGATGCGGTAAGAAGCATGTCTGTCTCCCTCAAAATACAGCACCGCGTCCACCATATGCTCCAGCACCCTGGGGCCAGCCACGGTGCCCTCCTTGGTCACGTGCCCCACGATGAGAATGGACACGCCGAACCCCTTTGACAGCTGCAGCAGGCCGGCGGTGGATTCCCGCACCTGGGATACGCTTCCGGGTGCGGCGGAGACAGTTTCATTGTACATGGTCTGTATGGAGTCAATCACCACCACTTCCGGTTTTCTGCTGCGAATGACATCCGATATTTCCGCCAGATTCGTTTCGCAGAGCAGAAGCATTCGGGAGGAAAAATCTCCGATTCTGTCCGCGCGCATCTTAATCTGCGCGGGTGATTCCTCTCCCGATATGTACAGCACGCTGTGTCCCCGGGCAGAGAGGTTGCGGCATACCTGCAAAAGCAGTGTGGACTTGCCTATGCCGGGGTCTCCGCCCACCAGCGTCAGGGAGCCCTGGACGATTCCGCCGCCCAGTACCCGATCCAGCTCCCCTATCCCTGTGGAAAGCCGGGTTTCCTCCCCCACTGTCACCTCAGACAGCACGGCGGGAACCACCCTGTCCCGTCTGCTGGAAGTCTGGGCCGCATAGCCGCCGGGAGCCGCTTTGCTGACCGTCTCCTCCACGAATGTGTTCCATTCCTTACAGCCGGGGCACTGGCCCATCCACTTGGAGGACTCATACCCGCAGCTCTGACAGAAAAAAATTGTATTATTCTTCTTTGCCAATTTTGTGCACCTCTCCTGCAATAAATCTAAAAAAGCCCCGGAAGCAGGCCGATAAATCACCGCAGCCAGCACTCCGGAGCTTCAAACTGCTGTTTCTGGAAGCAACAGCACTAAATCTGCACTACCCTCACCGGGACCTCGTCCGCGGCCCCGATCTCCACGCTCAGGGACAGCTTTCCGCCGAAGCCTGTCTTGATAGCGCCTATGCTGCTGCCGTCCACAAATACTTCGTATGCCCTGTCGTCTGTCAGGCCGATGGTAATCTGTGCATCCTCATCGCCCTCCACAATGAACTCCACGCCGTCTTCCTTCTCCGCAAAATTCAAAACACTGGTTCCCGGCACGGATTCGTAGAGAAACATTCCGTTCTTTTCCAGCTTGGTAATGTCTTTGCAGGTCTTCACCTTCAGCAGGTCTCCCGCATGCTGATAATCCTCCACCTTCGCCTTCTTCTCCAGCTTATGGTTGCCAAAACTGATCGTACCGTCCGCTTCGCTCCGAAGCAATTCCTCCACCACTGCCATTTGCGTACCCTCCTGTCATTCTTAAATGCTGTCGTATGTCATTTGCTACCAGTTTTTTATATTTTTTCCTTTACCGTAAAACAAACCTTCCCGTTCTTATATCCGACGGATACGGTATCCCCCGGCTGTACCTTCTTCAACAGGATTTCCTCCGCCAGGGCGTCCTCCACCACGGACTGGATGGCGCGCTTCAACGGCCTTGCCCCCATTTTGGCATCCGAATATTTCTCGACCAGATGCTCTTTCATGGCTGTCGTCATACTCAGCCTGATGTCCATCTGCGCTTCACACCGCTTATACAGATTGGAGGCCAGCAGGCTTACTATGGCTTTCATGTTCTCCTGGTTCAGCTGATGGAAGACAATAATGTCGTCAATACGGTTGATGAATTCCGGTTTGAAGCTGCGCTTCACCTCTTCCATGACGCCCGCCTTCATCCGCTCGTAATCCCGCTTCGCATCGCTGACCGCGGCAAAGCCCAGGTTCTTGGGGTCTACGATTCTCTGCGCCCCCGCATTGGAGGTCATGATCAGCACCGTATTCTTAAAGCTCACCTTCCTGCCCTTGGAGTCCGTGATATGCCCGTCGTCCAGGATCTGAAGCAGGATATTGAATACATCCGGATGGGCCTTCTCAATCTCATCGAACAGAACCACAGAGTAGGGATTGCGCCTTACTTTCTCGGAGAGCTGCCCGCCATCGTCAAACCCCACATAACCGGGCGGGGAGCCGATCATCTTGGACACCGAATGGCCCTCCATATACTCTGACATGTCCACCCGGATGATTGCGTCTTCCGTGCCGAACATGGCTTCCGCCAGAGCCTTGGACAATTCCGTCTTGCCCACGCCGGTGGGGCCGAGGAACAGAAAAGAACCGATGGGACGCCTGGGGTCCTTGAGTCCAACCCGCCCTCTGCGCATGGCTTTCGCAACCGCCGTCACGGCTTCCTCCTGCCCGATCACTCTTCTGTGCAGGATACTCTCCAGCTTCAGCAGCCTCTCGCTCTCCTTCTGGGCCAGTTTCGCCACCGGAATCTTTGTCCACATGGCGACCACTTCCGCTATCTCGTTCTCTCCGATGGTGTATTTCCGCTCTGATTCCTGGTTCTCCGAACGTTTCTTCATCCGCTGGTACTTTTTCATCAGTTCATCCTGGCTGCGCTTGATTTCCACAGCCTGCGCAAACGCTTCCATACGGATGGAGCGCTCGATCTGCTGGTCCATCTTCTTAATCTCTTCCAGAAGGCTCTTCTGCTTATCCGGCATGTCCACAGCCCGCAGCCTGGCGCTTGCCGCCGCTTCGTCTATCAGGTCAATGGCCTTATCCGGCAGATTTCTGTCGTTGATATAGCGGGCGGAGAGCCTGACGGCGGCATCCACCGCCTCCTGGGTAATGGTTACCTTATGGTGCTCCTCATATTTTTCCTTGATTCCCTCCAGGATACGGACCGCTTCCTCCTGGGTGGGCTCCTCCACATTCACCGGCTGAAAACGGCGCTCCAGCGCGGCATCCCGCTCGATGTATTTCCGATATTCCACTATGGTGGTGGCGCCAATCAGCTGAAGCTCCCCACGCGCCAGGGAAGGCTTCAGGATATTGGAAGCATCAATCGCGCCCTCGGCCCCGCCTGCGCCGATCAGTGTGTGGAGTTCGTCCAGGAAAAGGATGACATTCCCGTCGTCAATGACCTCCCGTATCACTCTCTTAATCCGTTCCTCAAATTCACCGCGGTATTTGCTTCCCGCCACCATACCAGACAGATCCAGTGTCAGCACTCTCTTATCCTTAACGGTAAAGGGAACCTTCCCCTCCACAATACGCTGGGCCAATCCCTCCACTACCGCGGTCTTGCCCACGCCCGGCTCTCCGATCAGGCAGGGGTTGTTCTTGGTGCGGCGGCTTAATATCTGAATCAGGCGGGCGATTTCCTCTTCCCTTCCGATGACCGGGTCCAGTCTTCCTTCCCTGGCCATGACGGTCAAATCCTTGCTGTACTGTGCCAGAGCGGAGCCTTTCCCCCTTCCCGGCATGCGCTTTCCCAAATCCTCCTTGTACAGATTGCCGTCCTGTCCGATGGCTACCAGTGTGTCGGCGTACACCTTCTGCACATTGACTCCCAGGGTATTCAGGAGCCGGAAAGCCACATTCTCACCCTCTCTGATGATGGCCATCAGCAGGTGCTCTGTCCCCGTTTCCTTCTGTCCGAACCTGGCCGCCTGCCTGTGGGCCTCCTCCAGAATCCTTTTCGCCCTGGGGGAATAGCCCTCCCTTTCCTTCAGGCCCGTTCCGCCTTCAAACGCTATCAGCTCCTGAATCATATCCAGAACCTGCTGCAGGCCTACGCCGTTATCTGTCAGGACTCTGTGGGCTACGCCTTCCTCTTCTTTCAATAATCCGGCAAGAATATGCTCCGTACCCACATATCCCTGCTTCAGACGGCTCGCAAATCTGGACGCCTGGTTCAATGCCTCCCGCGCCCTGTCCGTAAATTCTGGCTGCATATCTTTCCCTCTCATTCTTCTCACTTTTATTCATAATCTTCGTATATTTCCTCAATTAATTCATAAATTTCTTCTTTGGAAATATTTTTGCAACTGCCCTTTGCCAGGATGACCTGAAGCTCCTTTTTCAGTTCAGCCAGTGTCTGCAGCCGGTCCGCGTCCACGGCAATCACAGCCCCTCTTCTCCTGTCAACCTTCACATAGCCTTCCTGCTTCAGAACGGTATATGCCTTGTTTACCGTATGCATGTTGATGCCTATGGAATCCGCCATCTGACGCACACTGGGAAGGGAATCCCCCTCCTGAAACCGGGAGGTGGCAATTCCCATGATAATCTGATTGCACAGCTGCAGGTATAATGCTTCGTCGCTGTTAAAGTCTATCTCAAGAATCATAATATCGTATTCCAGTTCCGCATCTGCGGGCAGATGCTGTTTTATTTTTCAGTGCAGTATAAATCATAAATCAGCAGCGAAATACTGTCAACCGATGTGAGAAAAATTTAGAACAGACTGCCCTTATTCGTCGTAATTCAGAAATTCATGTTCAAACCCATCATCGTCATCTTCCGCTATAAAATTCCTGGACTGGGCTTTCTGGGGACTGGACTGCGCCGGTCTCGCCGGTCTGGCATTCGGGGCCGTACTTCCTCTCTGAGAAGCGTCTGCAGCCGGTCTGTTTCCCTGAGGTGCACCCGCGGGCCTTCTTGTTCCCGGCTGTGCGCCCGGCTGCCTCATACCCTGACCGCTTCCCGCTGCCCCCTGGGAAGTTCCCATGGGTCTGGGTCCTTCCGCGCCCGCAGGCCTCGTCTCCATTGTCCTCACGGGCCTCTGGCCCTGGGAAGCTCCTGCCGGCCGCTGTTCCTGACCCGGGCCTGCAGCTCTCTGTCCCGGCGCCGTACCCGCAGGCCTCGTCCCCTGGGCGCTCCCAACGGGCCGCTGACTCTGAGAGGTTCCTGCCGGTCTCTGGCCCTGCACGCTTCCCGCACGGCCCTGGCTGCTTCCTGTACGGCTCTGGCCTGCCGTACGCTCTCCCTGTCCGTATCCGGACGGCCTCTGGCTCTGAGACGAGCCCGACGAAGTTCTCTGGCCCTGGCTGTATCCTGAGGATCTGGCTCCTGCGGGCCTGTCCTGCCCTGCCGTACGTCTGGAGCTCTGTCCGCCTCTGTCCCCGGAGTTCTTTTTCTTCCGCATTGTCTCTTTTTCCACTTCATTGAAATATGCGGAATCCATCAAATCCCTGACCTTAAATACCAGGAATGCGATGCCTGCCGCCGCCGCCACCAGCAAGAAGACCAGAATGATAATGATAATTTTCTGATTCTTTACCGTCTTCTGGCTCTCTTCAATTATCTGGGCATTCCCCGTCACTCCCTCAAACAATTTGTTTATGGCATATCCCTTGGGCTCAGCGCCTGTATTGTCAACCAGCAGCCAGGCGCCGTCCTGCAGTATCGTCTCATACAGCTTCGTCTCCGGTTCCGGATCTGATACGGGCTCCTCCGGCTCAGCCGGTGTGGCCGGATCTCCGGTCAGAGGCGTCAGCTCCCCTGACAAAGTCACATAGTCATAACGGATAAATCCCTCCACCTGGGTATCCCCCGAAAGAAAATTCACCTGATACCAGGCCCTTCCGTCAGCATCCGTAGCCTGTCCTGTGACAGTCAGCATCGTGTCCGCGGCAACCTCCGCGATAATCTGGCCTTCCGAAGACGCGCTGTCACGTATTCTTCCCGAATCACCGGATACCACCGCATTTATGGGATTTACTGCCGTGATGTCTGCAGGCGCCGCTCCGCCTCCCTCGCCGTTTCCGCTTTCCCCGCCTTCCGAAGGCACGCTTCCCTCCGAAACCTCTACAAGGTCGGAACGGATATATCCTGTGATATCACCGCTCTTCACCTGATACCAGGTATTGCCGTCTCCGCCCTGTACCTGGCTGATGACGGTCAGAACCTTTCCGTTCTCGGCGCCTCCTACCGCCGCGCTTGAAGTACTTGCTTCCTTTCTGATGTTGGCACCTTTGGGAGCAGTCACCTTAGCCTGGGATTCCGCATGACTCACCAGCGCCGTCTGCGTAAAACCCCAGCCAAATATTCCCAGTCCCAGTACCAGTGCAATTACTCCTGTCAGAAGTCTGCTTTTTATCCTGTCTGCCTTTTTCATTAGGTCTCCTCTCATTGGTTAATTATCCCGTTTAAATCGTTTCTGCCCTTCTTCAGACTTCTGTTCCAGGCCAAATCCTCTTGCGTTCTTATTCAGCAGCTCCCGCTGCTTTTCTTCCAGATTGCGGTGCGCCTTGATCTCGCATTCAGGACAGTACTGCCCGGAACGAATCTGCTTCCCACACAATTCGCATCGCAGGAACACATTGGAGCCTTCCGCAATCTCCAGTCTGCCGTCCTTCAGTAGACGCCTGATCGTACGCTGTGACACACCCACCGCTTCTTCAATCTGCGCCGCAGTGGCCCCCTTATGTTCCTCGATATAACCTCTCACTTTTCCGTAATCATCAAAGTCCACTGCCCCGCAGTCCTCACAGTGATACTCCCCCACGCCTTTAAAAATCATGACACCGCCACATTCCTTACACACGCGGGGTATGTTATACATATCAAATGCTCCCAGCCCATTCACAGGCAACACCTCCGTTCTCCTCCGTCTCTTTTTTGAAAATATACCTGAAAGGCCGCTTGCCGTTTCTCAGAAATTGCTGAAAAAATGCTTCCTTATGCCTCGTCAATCGCCTTCCCGATATCATGGCGCATGTACTTATTTTCAAAATCCACCCATTCTGCCGCCTCATATGCCTTCGAACGGGCTTCCTTCAGGGTACCGCCCCTGGCGGTCACACCCAGCACACGTCCTCCGCCCGTCACAATCTGCCCCGCATCATCGAATTTGCTTCCCGCATGGAAGCAATAATAATCGTCCTTCCCCTCAAAGCGCTCCAGACCGGTGATACGAAAGCCTTTTTTATAAGAAACCGGATATCCGTCCGATGCGAGCACCACGCAGACAGCCGCGTCATCTTCGAATTTCAGTTCAATACTATCCAGTGTGCCGTCGATGCATGCATCCACCACATCCATCAAATCGTTTTGCATCCTGCACAGTACCACCTGAGTCTCCGGGTCGCCGAACCTGGCATTGTACTCCAGCACCTTCGGGCCTTCCGGCGTCAGCATCAGGCCGAAGAAAATGACTCCCTTAAACTCTCTGCCCTCGGCTGCCATGGCATCCACCGTGGGCTGATAGATATTTTTCTGACAGAACGCGTCGATTTCCGGCGTATAGAACGGGCTGGGAGAGAAGCATCCCATTCCGCCTGTATTCGGTCCCTGATCCCCGTCGCGGGCGCGTTTATGATCCTGCGCGGAGGTCATGGTTCTCACCGTTCTGCCATCCACAAAAGCAAGCACGGATACCTCTCTGCCGGTAAGGAATTCCTCTGCCACCAGCACGTCCCCGGCGCTGCCGAAATGCTTATCCTGCATAATCTCTTTGACTCCGGCGCGGGCCTCTTCCAGCGTATTGCAGATCAGAACGCCCTTGCCCAGCGCCAGGCCGTCTGCCTTCAATACCACCGGCATTTCAGCGCTTTCCAGCCAGGCAAGCGCTTTCTCCGGGTCGTCGAATTTCTCATAGGCCGCCGTGGGGATACCGTATTTCTTCATTAAATCCTTGGAAAAGGCCTTGCTGCCCTCCAGAATCGCGGCATTTTTTCTGGGTCCGAATACCCGTAGCCCCGCCGCCTCCAACACATCCACCAGGCCCGCTGCCAGGGGATCGTCCGGCGCCACGAATACCAGGTCCACTTCCTTTTCTTTCGCATATGCCGTAATTTTATCAAATTCCATGACACCGATGGAGGGCTCACATTCCGCAATCTGCGCAATCCCCGCGTTGCCGGGAACACAGTAAATCTGATCAACTCTCCTGCTCTTCTTCATGCTGACCGCAATGGCGTGTTCCCGCCCGCCGCCGCCTATGATCAAAACTTTCATGCTGCCACCTCTTTTTCGTTGTTTTCTCGTTTACTCCGTTTCTGTCAGACCGGGATTCCGGCCGGCCGCAAATGCGTTTCGGCAATGTCATAAAAGCGTACGCCTTACGCCTGCCGAAAAACCGCTTTGTTGTCAACCACGGTTATCCGCCCGCAGGCGATATCATCAATGGCCTTCGGGAGCAATACCCACTCCGCCTGTTCCATTACGCGGCGCTGCAGTACCTCCGGCGTATCACCTTCCTCCACATACACCGCTTTCTGAGCTATGATGGGTCCCTCGTCCATGCCTTCATTGACAAAATGCACCGTGGCGCCTGTCACCTTCACGCCTCTCTCCAGTACTTTTTCATGCACCTTCAGGCCGTAATACCCCACTCCGCAGAAGGACGGAATCAGGGAGGGATGGATATTTATGATCCGATTGGAAAATTCCGCCACCATCCGCGGGGGAATCCGCACCAGAAATCCTGCCAGCACCACCAGGTCCGGCGCCAGCTCACATATCTTTGCCGTGAAAGCCTCGTTGAAGGTCTCCCTGTCGGGATAACTTCGGGGGGAGAGGACGATTCCCGGAATATTGTGAGACGCTGCCCGCTCCAGGGCTTTCGCCTTTGTATTGTTGCTGATAACGGCAATGATTTCCGTATTGGTAATCCTGTTTTGCTCCAGAGCATCCAGGATTGCCTGAAGATTCGTGCCGCCTCCCGACACGCACACTACAATTTTCAACATATGTCAACTCCCTTTTCACCGGCTTTGCAGGAACCTACCACATACGGAACCTCTCCCGCCTTCCGGATTGCCTCCACAGTTATATCGGCATCTTCCGGTGAAACAGCCAGTACCATACCCAGTCCCATATTGTAGGTATTGTACATGACATGCTCCTCAATGTCCCCCTTCTTCTGCAGCAGCCTGAAAATCGGAGGCACCTCATAGCTGTCCTTCCTCACTTCCGCGCGGATTCCCTCCGGAAGCATCCTTGGGATATTTTCATAGAAGCCGCCGCCTGTAATATGGCTGGCTCCCCTGACTGCCACGCCTGCGTCCTTTATAGACTTCAACGCTTTTACGTATATCTTTGTGGGGGTCAGCAGAGTCTCTCCCAGAGTCGCCCCAAGCTCTTCATAATAAGTATTCAGGCTCTCTTTGGTCATCTCAAAGACGCTGCGCACCAGCGAAAATCCGTTGGAATGTACACCGGATGACGCCATACCGATCAGAATATCGCCCTCCTTGATATGTTCGCCCGTAATCAGCTCCTTTTCCTCCGCTATGCCCACGGAGAATCCCGCCAGGTCATACTCTTCCTCCGGCATCAGTCCCGGATGCTCCGCCGTCTCGCCTCCTACCAGAGCCGCTCCTGCCTGCCTGCAGCCCTCCGCGACTCCCTTTACAATCTCCGCAATTTTCTCGGGAATATTCCTTCCGCAGGCGATATAATCCAGGAAAAACAGCGGTTCACCGCCGGCGCATGCCACATCGTTCACACACATGGCCACACAGTCGATTCCCACCGTATCATGCCTGTCCATCAGGAAGGCCAGCTTCAGTTTGGTGCCCACACCGTCGGTTCCCGACAGCAGCACCGGATTTTCCATCCCCTTCAGCGCCGCCGCGGAGAAAGCCCCCGAAAATCCGCCGATGCCTCCCAGCACCTCAGGACGGGCCGTCCCCTTCACATATTCCTTCATCAGTTCCACGGATCTATATCCCGCTTCGATATCCACACCCGCTTTTCTGTAATCCATTTTTCATCCCTATCTGCACGCTGCATCGTGCATCCCGCAGGAAACTCTATCAGTAATCTTTTCCGCGGGAAAAACAGCTGAACATGCTTATTTTCCAGCTGTCTGTCTGCTTAACCCTTCTTCCGGCTCTCCAGATACGCCTTATAGCCTTCTCTCTGCAGTACCGCGTCTTTCTGCTCCACCTGCTCCTTCAGCCCCGCGCTGTAATTTTTCAGCTTCTCCAGCAGTTCCGCGTCGGAGGTTGCCAGAATCTTCGCCGCCAGAAGCCCAGCGTTGGCTCCGCCTCCTATCGCCACCGTGGCGACCGGAATGCCGGAAGGCATCTGAACGATGGAATACAGAGAATCTCTCCCCCCCAGTGAGGAAGTGTGCATGGGAACTCCGATGACAGGCATGGGAAAGACAGCGGCGCACATACCGGGCAGATGCGCTGCCATGCCCGCTCCAGCTATGATGACTTTAAAGCCCTTCTCCTCCGCAGTTTTCGCATATTCGAAGAAAACATCCGGTTCTCTGTGAGCGCTGATGATCCTCATCTCATAAGGGATACCCAGCTCCTCCAGGATATCCGCAGCCTTTGCCATCACCGACATATCCGAATCGCTTCCCATCACAATGCCGACCTTCGGCATGCCGACTTTTGGCGTAATGTCTGTTTTTTCCATACTTTCCTCCTGTATTCATTATATTATTCGTTATCTATTTCATCCGGCGGATGTTTCAGACCGTTCTCTTCTTCCAGTTTACAGGATTACACGGCTGTATGCAACCATTATTTTCCAAAAGATGCGGAACCAAAGATTCGGAACAGCATGGAAACGCAGAAACACCGCACCACTCACCAAAAATATCCTCCCATGTACAAAATCAGCCCGATACATGCCAGAGATACCCCGTTCAGCAGTATACCCGCCACCGGGACCGGTTTATAATAATTTTTGTTCAGAGCTGTCACAATCCCCAGAACCAGCCCTGTCAGCGAATAGATAAGCGCAAACAGCGCGGTAAAGCCATAGCCCGTCTTTGCCTCGCCGCCGCTCCGGTAAGCCCCAAACACCGCCGCCCCCAGGGACACAAGGCTGATAATCCCCAGAATCACTGCCATCCGGGCGCGGTTGGAACCCTTCTTGTCCGTAAAGATATATCCTCTTCTTTTTCCCATATTTAATCTAAAAGGCACTCCCCTCAGGAAATGCCCGCCACTTTCTCCTCTTTAAAATAAAATTCTGGATTTGCCCGCAATCAGCTTCGCCCCGGCAATAATCAGAAGAATTCCCGTCGCTGCTCCTACTACCAGGGTAATGACGCCCAGGACAATATTGGTTGTTCCCGCTCCCTTCATTACCTTGTATACTTTTTCCTCCATAAATCCGCTCCCTTCCTGTTTGATGTGTCCGCCGGGTTTTGTAGACATTTCCTTACGCCCCGTATACCTTATAGTATTCGTCCAATGAAGCTTTCAATTCATCATTAATATAAATATGTCCCTGATACGGCCTGTTATACAGATACTCCACCACATCCCCCATGGTCACAATGGCATGGGCCTCAAAACCGTAATTTGCCCGGATTTCCTCCAGTGCGCTCATATTTCCCCCGGGGCCTTTCTCCATGCGGTTCAGGGATACCATAAGCCCTCTGATCTCCACCTTCGCCTGCGCCATGATAATGGGAAATGTCTCCTCGATGGATTTCCCGGAAGTGGTCACATCTTCGATGATGATCACCCTGTCCCCGTCCCGCAGCCTGCTTCCCAGCAGAATGCCCGTGTCGCCGTGATCCTTGATTTCCTTGCGGTTGGAGCAGTAACGGACTTCCCGCCCGTACAGTTCGCTGTATGCAATAGCCGCCGCCACGCTTAAGGGAATTCCCTTATAAGCCGGCCCGAACAATACATCAAAATCATCCCCGTAGTTGTCGTGGATGGCCCTCGCGTAAAACTCCCCCAGCTTTCTCAGCTGGCCGCCGGTCTCATACGCGCCCGCGTTCATAAAAAAAGGAGACTTTCTGCCGCTCTTTAATGTAAACTCTCCGAATTTCAGTGCTCTGCTGTCCACCATGAATTCAATAAATTCCTGTTTGTACTGTTCCATATGCGTTGTTTTCTCCTTTTTCTTTTCTGCTTCCGGCATTTCCTGATTTATACTGCACGCCAGTTATACTCGTGAGCGCATACATTTGCCAATTGCTTGTCTTACAGCGCGGGTGCGCTCACTCGTTATACATTTACGCTGGCAAATGTTTTCGGTCGTGAGTATAAATTTACAGTATGTTCCAACTGCAGACCGCCAGACAGGCACCTTTCGGGTTGTTTGCAGTAACCTGCAACGAAAAACCGCCAGCCAGGTATGTTCATTTCAGGCAGAACAGTAAATCCTGGCGGTCTTGAGTATACCATATTTTTCATGCGGATTCAACCTTTTCCTTTCAATCGGCTGTAAAAAAAGAGCTCACTTAATTGCCATAATAAAATCCACCCCTCGATACAAATACCGTGGAAGTT
>CANDMH010000073.1 GCA_947385785.1 uncultured Lachnospiraceae bacterium | reverse complement strand
TTGCGTCTGCCAGTCTCCCCAGCTCTGCTGGGGGATTTATATCTGTTTCATTAAATGCGTTCACGAGTATAACTGCTGCTCATGCACCGTCACCACAAATTGCTTTCCTGCTCGCTTGGTATGCTTATAAAATTCTGATTCCGGCTCGTCCGGGCCTGGAATTCACTCCCTTACGCGTAATACTGCGCCTGGGCGTCCCACAGCCTGCGGTAAAGCCCACCTGCCGCCAGAAGCTCCTCATGGCTTCCCTGCTCCGCAATCCTGCCCTCCTCAAATACCAAAATGCGATGGCAGAAGTGGCAGCTGGAAAGACGGTGGGAAATATAAATCGCCCCCTTGTCCTTCGTAAACCGGTTCATCCTCTGATAAATATCCGCCTCCGCCACCGGATCCAAAGCGGCCGTAGGCTCGTCCAACACCACATAGGGCGCGTCCTTGTACAGGCACCGGGCAATGGCCACCTTCTGGGACTCTCCGCCGGACAGCTCCACCCCGTCCTCGGAAAAGCGCTTGAACAGCTGGGTATCCAGTCCCTCCGCCAGTGTCTTGAGCCTCTCGCCGAAGCCTGCGTTCTCCAGAGCCAGGGTCACCTTATCCTTGTCGTACTCGCTCTCCGCCGCCACGTTCTCCCCCAGCCTGAAGGCAAAGATCTGGTAATCCTGGAACACCGTGGAGAAGAAGGACAGATACTCCTGGTACTGGTATTTTCGGATATCCACGCCGTTTAACAGGATCTCTCCCTCCTGGGGGGCACAGAGCCTGCACAGCAGCTTGATGAAGGTGGTCTTGCCGGAGCCGTTGCGGCCCACGATGGCAATCTTCTCCCCCTTACGGAAGCGGCAGCTGATTCCCGAGAGACTGGGCGCGGCGGCTCCCGGATAGGTGAAGGATACATTCCGGAACTCGAATTCATAGTTCTCCCTGATTTCGTCCGTGACGGGCAGCGTTCCCTCCGCCGTGGCATTGGGCATGTCCAGATAATCGAAGTACACCTTCACATACTCCATGTTCTGCAGGAAATCCCTGACCGTATCGCACAGCCTTGTGACGCCGTCCCCCAGCTGGGCCACCATTCCCGTATATTTCAGGATGCTGCCCACGCCAAAGGCCCCGAAGACAGCCTTTGCCCCCACAAACAGATACACCAGCAGATCAAAGCATCTGGAAAACAGCACGGAAAAAGAGTTTTTCCTGCGCTCATATCTGTAGGCAGGCTCCATTTTTTCCAGATACTCCCCGCTCTGCCTGCGCAGTTTGCCGAATATTTGCTCCTGGGCCCGGAACATGCGGATGTCCTTTCCGTTCCGGTATTCACTAAAGCAGCTGTCCATCAGGTACATCATCTGACTCATCGGCTTTCCGGCAGCTTCATTTGCCTGAAAATAGTATTTTTGTATACGGAAAGACGAATAAATTTGATAGGCGATGGAACCTGCCAGGAGCCCAAGAAACAGGACGGACGCGCCCCAATGGTTCAGAAGGGCGGCTGTCCCGCCTTCCCCAACGGCCTTTGCCCGGAAAAACTCCACCACCAGGGCAATGGAAATACCGATGGTCACAAAGGCCTGGAACAGCCCTCTGAACTGCCCCACCAGGGCCAGTACGCCCCTGCCGTAATGCCATCTGGTAATTCTCTGCTTTGTCTCGTTGATCTTCGGCTCCGCGCTCATGGCGTAGTCCATCTTCCAGGCCTTCTCCGCCACCGCCCTCTCGATGTGCTTCAGCACGGCATACTGCAGCACATCCAGAAGCTGTCCCCCGAAATCCATCAGCCGTCTGCCGAAAAAATTCAGACCCACCAGTAAAAGCGCCGTCCGGAACAGATGCTCCATGCTCCGCCCCGGGTCTGCCAGTTCCGTGAGAATCCTGGCGGACAGCAGGATGCCGATATAAGGGTAAGCCGCCTCCATTGCCGCCTGCAGAAATGCCAGGGGAAAGATGCCCGGGGATTCCTTTACCAGGTAAACAATGGCCCTCTTTATGAGGGACCAATCCATTTTATCTGTTTTTTCCATATTATGCGTCATCCTTCGCCCTGCACCTCCTCGCCTTCCAGCCCTGCTTCCCTCTGGGCTTCCTTTTTCTGATAATACCTGCTCTGGAGCCGGAACATCCAGGCATATTTTCCCTCCTGCGCCAGGAGCTCCTCATGGCTTCCGCTTTCCGCCGCCGCGCCGTCCTCCATCAGCAGGATCCTGTCGCAGAAACGGGTGCTCGCCAGACGGTGGGAAATGAAAACTGTGGTCTTGTGTTCCGAAAAACGGCGGTACTGCTGATACAGTTCGCTCTCCATCAGCGGGTCCAGTGCCGCCGTGGGCTCGTCCAGTACAAGCAGGGGCGCCTGCTTGTACAGCGCCCTGGCAAGCATCAGCTTCTGCAGTTCCCCGCCGGAGAAGTCCACCGCATCCTCATTGCTCTCCTTGCCGAACATGGTATCCATGCCATGGGGAAGTTTTTTGATTTTGTCCTCCAGGCCCGCCATCTTCACACATGCCTCCATGCGGGCATTTTTCGCATTGCAGCCGGATTTTGCATCACGGTTGTCTGAATTGCCGTTTTCCTTTCCTGCATTGCCTGCGTTCTCTGCGTGACCTGCATTCCTCACATTGCCTGCATTTCCTGCATTCCCTGCATTGCCTGTGTGACCTGCTTCTGCCATTTTATCCGCTGTCTCCGTGCTGCATATTTTCCCTGTACTGTATGTATCTTCTATATTACAGGAATCTTCTTCTGTGAACTCACCCAAGGCCAGGTTCTCCGCCAGGGACAGGGGAAAGAGCTCCGCATCCTGGAACACGCCGGAGAAGTACCTCAGCCAGCTTTCCTTACTATAACGGGAACGGTTGACGCCGTCTATCCGGATTTCTCCTTCCGTGGGATCATAGAAACCGCAGAGAAGCTTGATAAAGGTGGTCTTTCCCGCGCCGTTTAACCCCACCAGGGCCACGTTTTCCCCGGGCCGGAGCGTCAGGTTCAAGTCCCTGATCACAGGTTTCTCCGCGCCTTCATATCGAAAGGTTACATGGACAAAGGAAATCTCAGGGACATGTCCTTCCTTCAGCACAAGCTCCTCCCTGCCCTGCTCCCTGCCC
The DNA here is from genome assembly GCA_947385785.1 of uncultured Lachnospiraceae bacterium. Classification (GTDB taxonomy): domain Bacteria; phylum Bacillota; class Clostridia; order Lachnospirales; family Lachnospiraceae; genus Acetatifactor. Next base: position 12,729 of record CANDMH010000073.1, on the reverse strand, counting down.
CGCTGCAGTTTTTCAAAAAAGCGCCGGTGCTCCTCCACATAGGAGGCCTTCTCGTGGAGCTGCCGCATCGCCTGGACAACGGAACTGCACCAGGCGGCAAACCCTGTCACCAGTCCAAAATACAGCACAAAGCCCGCCGCATCCAGGCGTCCCTGGCAGACCTGGTAAATCAGGTACAGATAGGCGGCCCCCTCCCAGATCATCTGGGTGAAGCCATTGACGGCGCCGATGAGGAAATAATTTCCCTGCTGCCGCACGGTGTAGTGCAGGCGCTGCTTCAGCTCCCGGTTGAAAAGCTTGTACAGCCAGGGCGGCATCCAGTACAGATGCACATCCTTGGAGGCTTCGTACGTACTGGTGCTCCGGGACAGGTATACCATTTTGTAGTCAAGTACAATCCACTTGTGGCGGTTTGCGGCGTCCCATTTATTGCACCGTATTCCCACCGCATAGTTCAGCGCCGTCCCGGCGATCACCAGGAGCAAAAGCCATACCGAGAGCCCGGACAGCATTCCCGTGTACAGTATCATACCGATGACAGCAGTCGCACAGGCGGCAAATGCTCCCAGAAACTGAGCAGTGTACTCCATGTCCCACATGTGGCGGTCTATCAGCTGCCAGAGCTCCTGCGGAAAATCCGCCCTCTCAATGTTGTCGTAATTTGTCTCCAGGGATGCCTTCGCCACCTTCAGGGCCTGTTTGTGCCCCAGACGGCTGCCGCAGATGCTTTTCGTCCGCTCCAGCCAGTTGCTCAGCAGGTACAGGCAAACCAGCCCGCCGCCCAGTACGGCAAGGTCACCCAGTATGTTTTTCACGGTTCCCCCTTGGGTGATGTCTTCCACCAATACCGATGGCATGTATACGCCCAGAAGGGAAATCCCTATGGCTGACCCGATCCCTGCCAGGTACAGCCAGACAAACCCCGGTGCCTCCCGGTAAAGCGCCTTCAGCCAGTAGAGCAGATTTTCCATTGTGCCGTGCTTTTGCTTCCGGTCAGCCCCGTTTTGCACACCGGCATCCGGGCCTCCGGCTGTTTTTGTTTTACCCTTTTTCTTTTTGTTCATAGATGGCGATTCCTTCCTTCCGGGTTTTTATACTTCTCATCCTTGCCGCGTTCATTTTTTACATTATGTCAATTCTGCCCTGAACAGGCAAGGCATTTGCCTCAACATCAGGTTTGTTTCCGCAGAATCATTCTGCTGTTTTCGTTTTTCCGTCTACGGCGTCCGATACACAAAGCGGGCAAAAGCAGCCTCCTCTGGCGCGTGCAGTCAAAATCATCCCCATACCCTCCCTGCGCAGAGCAGAATTTCATAAAGAAAGGCACTCTAAAAGCCTGCCGCACCATTGATTCTCCGATCTCCGGTGCGGCAGGCCGCTCATCCCTGTCTTTTATCCGTCAGACTGTCCCGTTTCGGTAACTGCTCCGGAAAGGGACAGTCCCCCTGCAGGCTTCTTTTGCACCTGCCTCTCTAAAGCATTACCCTTTCCTCTACTGCTTCTTCCGAATCGGGAAGTAAACCTCCGTCTCCCAGTCTTCCGGGGAATAGGACTGAAACTGCGTCTTGGTGTAGCGTTCAAAGGGCGCGCCTGCGGTTTCGTAACCGTTCTCCATAATCCAGGAGACAATCGCGCCGTAGGCTTCGGAGAGCGTGGAATACCCGCCCCGGTGAAGCGTCATGGCGCACCGGCAGGATTCTATCACCGTGTCGGCCTTGTCCTTCTCCTTGATTTCAATGAACACTTCAATATCGGAGGATTCCTGGTTGAACTCGTCATCGTAGTACCTGGAGCCGTTTAAGCCGGTGGGTGTCACATGCTCCTTCGGCACCCTCTCAAACAGCATACTGAAATATTTCCCGAATTCATCCACCCCCATGACGGCACGGTGTGCCAGGACGTTCATGCACGGGGAATCCTTCACTTCAATGGTATAGTTTTTCTGATAATCCATAATGTCACCTGTCCTTTCGAATACGGAAATGTGTGTCTGAAGCTCGTTTAGAATAATGGCCATTTCCTGCTGTTCCTGCTTCAACTTCTCTTTCTGGCGCCGCAGCGTATCTGCAAGCTCCTTATTATCCGAAATGGTGAGAATGCTCTGGATTTCCTCCAGGGAAAAGCCATAGCGTTTCAGGCGCTGAATGTAGTTCATGGTATCGATCTGCTCTGTGCGGTAATAGCGGTAGCCGGTAATGCGGTCTACCTGCGCCGGCACGAGCAGCCCGATCCTGCCGTAGTGGTGGAGCGTCTTAACGCTGACCTGGCATATCCTGGAAAATTCTCCTATCTGCAGCATATCTTTCCCCCTTTCCCGCGAAAATTTGGGCCGGGTTTTTGAAAATCCACTTTCCTGTAGAAATTTGGGCCGGGTTTTTGAAAATCCACTTTCCTGTGGAAGTTTGGTCCGGGTTTTCGGAAATCCGCTTCCCTGCGGAAGTTTCGGCCGGGTTTTCGGAAATCCACTTTCCTGCGGAAGTTTCGGCCGGATTTTCGGAAATCCGCTTCCCTGCGGAAGTTTCGGCCGGATTTTCGGAAATGTCAGCAATTCCGTTGGAGCTTCCGGAAATCCCATGACAGCTGCTTATGGCAGGCTCCGGATTTTACCTGCCCGACAGGCCGTTTGGTAATTTCCTGTTATTTATACTGCACACCGATTAAATTTGCAGTACGCCCCGACTGCAGACCGCAAGCCAAGTACTTTCCCGAAGGCATCCATGTAAATCCTGGCGGTCTGCAGTATAGTGGCTGATTCGAATCTAAGGACAGTTTACCTTCTGACCTAAGGGGAGAGTCAATCCCTTTTTTTATTTTTTTCCGGCAAATTCCCTGTCAGCGTATAAAGCAGGCTCCAACCCTGCGGTCTTTCAGGTTTGCTCCCCCTTTTCCCGGGCATTGATACCTACAAACGCAATGAATTGCCGTCTGCACAGTATAACGAGTGAGTGCATCGGCAATCCAGAGCTGAAAGCGGCAATTAAATGCGTTCACGAGTTTTACAGCGAATCCTTGCGCAGCGCAGCGCTCAGGCTGACGGGAATCCCCCTGGGGCCCCGGACGGCAAAAATCCCGTACTCGCTTTTCAGGAGCCCGAATGGGAACTGTTCCGGCGTGTATCGTTTCAGCAGCTTTATCTTCATCAGAGAGGACATCGTAAGGTTCTTATCCTGGTAACGGTACGGTATATCCGTCTCCATGACCCTGCACTGATACAGGATGGCAGACACAGGCGCCGCCACATACAGGTAAACCGTGTCCCCTGTCCGGATGCCGGCGCCCTGTTTCCAGTCGATTACTTCGTTTTTTTCGAAGGCCTGTTCCACATCGTAATATTTAGGATTGGCGGGAACGATCCACTCCTTGGGAGGGCGCAGCTTCTCCTTCTTTTTCCGGGATGCGGTGGACTCGTAGCTTGCGTCTATCATGCCGCATATCTCATCGAAGGGAACAGTGCCGTCCAGAAGAATTGTGATCCACTTTTCCTTATTCATATGATATCCCGGGAAATAGCCGGGCTGCCGGATCAGCATGTCGTGGAACATCTGATCCCGGGTTTTCACATTGAGGGCCCAGACTCTTTCCTGTCCGGAAAGCCCCAGCTTTGCCCTGTCCACCTCCATCAGCAGGCCGTACCATTTCTGATTGTCCTCATGGCGCAGCACGGCGCTTTCCGGGTCTCCCTTCCAGGGGTAGTCCGGTTTGGTTTTGTACTTCTTTTTGACATACTGCAGCAGGGGCGTCCTGTAGGAACCGTCCTTCGGCATCTCATCCTGCCCTCTCCCGTTGTTTAGCTTTCTCTTATCCGGCATCTTTCGTCTTCTTGCTCCTTTTTGCTTCTTTCTTTTTCTAACCAGGAAATTCGCTTGTTACAACCGAATTTTTCTGTGTGCTGATTCGTACATCGACTTTTAGATTTTTACCTGCATCTGTTTGTGCTGTCCCTCCCCGAAATGAGCCTACAAACCCTGCTTTTTCCCGGGAAGCTGTACCAGGATAACCGCGCATAGAACCAGTGCGCAGCCCGCCAGCTCCCTGCCTGTCAGGGCCTGTTTCAAGACCACCCATCCCGCCAACACCGAAACGGTGGATTCCAGGCTTAAAATCAGGGAGGCAATCGTGGGATCCGTCCCTTTCTGCCCCAGTACCTGCAGCGTATAGGCGACACCGCAGGACAGGATTCCCGCATAAGCCAGGGGGATGATTCCGTCTACGAAATTCCGTATATCAGGTTTTTCAAAAATGAGTGCAAGGATAACGGCAGTCACACCTGCAGTCAGAAACTGGATACAGGAAAGCTCCACCCCGTCCGTTTTGGGAGAGAAATGGTCAACCGCCAGGATATGTACGGAAAACAGAATTGCGCACAGAAAGACCAGGCTGTCTCCCCTGCCCAGGGACAGGCTTTCGCTCATGCACAGCAAATACATGCCGAAAGCCGCAATCACCGCCCCTGCCCAGGACTTTCCCGGTATCCTCTTCTTCAGGAACAGCCCGAAAAAGGGGACGAGGATAATATATAATGTGGTGATAAAGCCTGCCTTTCCCACGGATGTGTGCAGTATGCCGTACTGCTGCAGGAGGGAGGCTCCGCACAGCAGCAGCCCGCAGCATATGCCGCCCTTGACCGTAGCTTTGTTGTCTGCGGGCTTTACTCCCTCTCTTTTCCTTTTTGCCCTGTTGAAACAGACAAGCGGTGCAAGCACTGCGCTTCCCATAAGAAACCTGGCGCCGTTGAAGCTTAACGGCCCCAGGTAATCCATGCCCACGCTCTGCGCCACAAAGGCTGTTCCCCAGATAAATGCTGCCAGGAATAGCATCAGGCTGCTTTTCCAGGATATCCCTGCCTGTGTTGTTTCAGGTTCCTTTTCCGGTTCTTCCGGTGTCCTGTTCTGTTTTTTTATCATATCTGTTTCTCTTTTCAGAATTGTGTTCCTGCCGGAAGTCATCTGCGATTCCCTTCTTCTGTAAAATTTCTTTTCAATGCCCTCTCTGTGGGGTATATAGAGCCCAGCAAAACGCCAATCTGAATAAATGGCAAAATCAGGCCGACAATTCTGACAGCATCATCTGAAGCTCCATAAAATGGAAGATGGATAATGATTGACGGGACTAAAATAACCCAGCCAATTCTCCACCAGAGTTTTCCACTGTGATGCTGAGCAAACAGCCATGTATCTATATTCTTCATAGAACGAGAGGTTCTATATCCAATCAGAGAGTTTATCTTTTGTGGCGGATGTTTCCACATGAACCACCCAAAAAATATCATTGACAACGGAATGATTAAATCGCAGCAAAGAATAAACCACCAAAACCACATATCACTCACCTCTACATTTTTTCCGATGACTCCTGAAGCCTCTCATATCTCAAACTCCCGGAACTCCTCCGCCACATCCTCCCCGGCAAGCCCGCCCTTGGCCATCTCGAAGCTGTTGTCCCCCAGGATTTCCGCCACGGTTTTCTCCGGATTCTGGTGGAGGATGTTCACCAGTTCGATGAAATCCCGGATGATTTCCCTGGGCGTGATATGGCTCTCGGCCCCCACCCGGTTGTATTCCACGGTGAGGAAATACACCAGATCCTCATGCTTCAGAACCGGTTCATACTTATAAAGCCCGGCGTGGATGTCCCGCAGTTTTTCCACCAGGATATACATTTCCTCCTGGTTCAGCATCTGCAGGCGGATAATGGGGGCGGAAAAATCCCGTATCTCCCCGGTGGCAAAATGCCCCTCCGCCAGGCGGGAGCGCAGGGCTTCGTAGCTGAACACGCCCTTATACTTGTCCTCGATGCACTGTGGCGTGCCGCCCATGAGGAAGCCGATGTATTTCGCCTTGCCCTGGAGCACGTCATTGTACATGGTGAGGATTTTCTCGTAATTGTTTGCCCGTGTAATAGAATTCGGTATTTTGAATATATTCACAAGCTCGTCGATGATGACCAACAGGCCCTTATAGCCCGCCCCCACCAGGAACGCCGCGAAAAGCTTCAGGAAATCGTACCAGGTCTCGTCGTTTACGATGAAATTGATTCCCAGTTCCTCTTTGGACTCCCTGCGGGAAGGGTATTCTCCCCGAAACCACCGCAGGACGTTGGACTTCAGGGCGGCATCGTCCTCCTTGTACGCCTTCCAGTAAAGGGCCACCGCCCGGGCGAATTCAAAGCCGTTCACCATTCCTTCCAGGGAGCCGGCCACCGCATAAATCTGCCTTTCCACCTCCGCCTCAAAGGCTTCCCCTTCCAGTCCTGAAGCGGCCCTCACCGCCGTCTGGATGCCGGAAATCCATTTCTCCAATATCAGCGGCAGCGCGCCGCCGTCGGGCTTTGATTTGGTGGAAAGATTCTGGATCAGTTCCTTGTAGGTGGCAAGCCCCTGCCCTTTCGTCCCCGCGAAGCGCCGCTCCGGCGACAGGTCCGCGTCCACCACCGCAAAGCCCCTGGCAGTGGCATGGTTCCGGATGGTCTGCAGCAGGAAGCTTTTGCCGCTGCCGTACTTGCCCACGATGAAGCGGAAGGACGCGCCGCCCTCCTCAATCATGTCGATGTCGTGGAGTATGGCGGAAATTTCCCGGGTACGGCCTACCGTGATGTATTCCAGGCCCGCCCTGGGCACCACGCCGCCTTTCAGGGCGTTGATTAAAATATTTGCGATTCTCGCAGGTACCTGTCTGTCCATATGGCTTTCCTCATTTCTTTAAATCCTGTACTAAAACGTAAATTCGAACTTACTAATTTGTTTTATTGATCTATCTTTGAAATGCTCTTTGCTTCTGTTTCCTTTTTCTGAAGCCAACGGTATCCTATTTCCTGCCGCCCATCCTGACCCGGACATATCTGAACAGAAATCATGACGGAAGGCGCAGGATTTCGTTACCAGTCACCTGCCCGGGACATGCCGGAACCAGAACTTTGCCGAAAAGCGCAGAATTTCGTTGTTAAACGCCTAACACCGGCACACATGCCTCCAAAACCGCAAAAGTAATGTCGCATTTTACATTCGTTTCTTTCCGCCAGTACGGCTCCCTGCCCACAATCTGCCGGAAGGCTTTCAGGGCCTTCTCCGGAATCCGTTCCGGGAGAATCTCTCTCTCCAACCAGTCTGCCAGAAGCTCATAAGCGGAGGTATTCTGCCTGGCCCATTCGGGAAGCCCGGTGATGTCCCTCAGCCAGAACCCGAATTGAAAAGGGTACGGGCTCTCCAGAATTCCCCCAAGCCCCTCCTCATCCAGTGCGCCAAGGGCCTGCCAGTTGAAATTGAAGGGGCCCACAAAACCGCTGCCGTATTCCTTCGGCTTCCGGAATGTAATGTATTCATCGCAGTCTTTCATAATCCGGTATCCATGCCTGACAGCCGACTTCAGCATCTGCAGATTCTCTTCACTGCGCCAGCTTTGGGTGTTTGCCAACAGGCTGATGTGATTCGCCCCCGGAAACCTGGCGCCTGGTTTATAGTATCTCTCCCTTTTTTCTGACGGAAGAGCTTTTCCCTGCCGGGAAGGATTTCTCCTGACGGAAAAATCCTCCGGGGAATGATACTGTAAAACCGCCCTCATATGCTCCAGGGAAAGAGCGATTTCTTCCTGCAGAACCGGAATATCCTCCTCCGCTCCCGTCCATGACAGAATGCCTGCCGTCACCGCCCGGTTGCCGCCCCTGCCGTCTGCATCCAGGGCTTCCCCGCCCCGGAACCAGTTTTTGTGCTGTTCTGCAATCTCCGGCGTCACAAGAGCGTTAACTGCCCTCTGAATACAGGGCTGCGACGCCTCCACCCCGAGATTCAGCAGGCCCCGGATATGGCCGTCCATCCCTTCATTGCCATGGAGCTCATGCCCGAACCAGCCGTCAGGGTGCTGTGCCTTCAAGTGCTTCTGCACATTGGGCTGTTCAAGGACTTCCTCCTGCAGTTTCCTCATGAAGGGCTCCCGGGGCGGCGTGCCCAACATGTCCCGATAAACCTGATAACGGATGCCCGCACAGGCATTTTCCAGGAGAAAATCCACTTGTTTCTGAAAATCATATGTCATAAAGACAGGCTCCTTTCTTTCCTGCTAATATCTTGAACTTTCTTCTTCCTCCCAATGTTCAAGCTCATCAGCAGGATAGGCTTTCGTCCAGTGATATGGCTGTAATTCCTTTAATTCCACAAATCGAACTCTTTCCTCTTCAGTAGTAACCGCCACTTGTACATCTTCACCCCAATATCGCAGTCTCTCCTGGCAAATACCACATGGTGATAATACTCTATATGGGGAACTTTCGTCATCACGAATAAGGCACATACAATGCGTGACCTTTTCATTATATTTGTGGGCTTCAAGCATAGCTCCCAGTTCAATACAAACAACCGCAGATGCATTGGCGGTTTCAATCGAAACACTTGTATAATAACTCCCCCTGGATGTATGAACGACGCCGGCTCCGCCCCAGCCAACAGGATATCTCTTTTCTATCAGTTCCACTGCTCTCCGGTACATCTCATTTTCTATCTCGTAATATCTCATAAAAACCTCCTCGCCTGCCACTCGCAATTTCTTTATACTCACGACAGAAAACATTTGCCAACGTAAATGTATAACGAGTTGACCGCACCTGCGCTGTAAGGCAGGCATCTGGCAAATGAATGCGCTCACGAGTATAGTTCAGCTTTCCGTCCAGGTTCTGCTTATAAAGAAGAAAGCCTGAGAGCTGCAATAATTTCTTCCCCGTCCATGTCCCCGGTCTCCGCAAATCCAAAAGAATGATAAAGTTCCTTCGCAATTTCGTTTTCCGGCTCGTAGGACAGCCAGCAGTATTCCGCGTCCCCGCAGGGCTTTGTCCGGATGAAGTCCAGTGCAAGCTTTATTGCTTCCCTCCCATATCCGCGATGCTGATAGCGCTTATCTATCATCAGCCGCCAGAGATTGTAATTATGGTAGGCAATCTCCGGCGCATCCTCCCAGTAGTCATCCACGCCATAGCCGATCATGCAGAAACCTACCGGTAAGTCGTCATCATAAATTCCAAAGGGGTAAGCCTGCCCGCCTCCTGTAATGGTGGTGTATGCTTCGATTATACTGGTTTTATTCTCCGCCACAAAGTTCGCCTGTTCCTCTTTGACACTTAATTTTACAATATCCCAGACATTTTTTCCATTTATTTTTTCGATTCTCAACATTTATGTTACCTCTTTTCCGGAAATGGGCAGGGATTGAAAGCGCATCCGTGTCCCCCACGGCAGGTCTTTCGTTGGTATTGTTGCCTGTGCCTCTGTTTATTCTGGGGAAGCCATTCAATATTAATGTTTTCATCATACTTCCCCTGTCAGTTTCAAGTTGATTACCGTCTTGTATTACCACGCTCAAACAGAAAGCTGCCTCACTCTATATACTTAATCGTAAAACCGTGTCTGCCATTCACACTGCATGCTATGTTTAGGCGCTTCCCATGAATGAACTCTGTGAATGAAATATCGCGAAAAGGAATCATCAAATTACAACACATCCAACATTCTTCTTACGTCTTCCAGATAGTCTTCATAAACCTCGAATTCATTGTCCAGCAGCCCGTCGCCCACCGCGTCGGATGCCTTGTCGTTGATGCCCTCTGCCAGAACCTCCAACATGATGCCCTGTTCGTCGGCAAACTGCTTTAAGTCCGCTTTATCGTTCAAAATGATGCGTAATGCCTGCCGTTCTGTATCGGTCAGGGCTTCTTTCAAAATGTTCCATTCGTCTCCGGGTTCTGATGCTGCATTCATACCGTTTCCAATCTGATGCGCAGCATTCCATGCCTCCATGCTGTCAGGCCATGCTGTGTACTGTGATTCTGCTTTCTCTGATAGTACTGTGTGCTGCAATTCATCTTTCTCTGATGGTATTGTGCATTGCAATTCCGATTTCTTCTGCAGTGTTGAGGGTTGAATCTCTCCTTCCCCTGACACCGCTGTATGCTGAACAGTTTCTTCCTTTAAGAATGCTACGGATTCTTTCTCGACAAAATCTGACTTTGAAGAAGCCTGAATTTCCTTTTCTGCTGTCGGATTCAGGATATCGTTCCGGAGTTGGGTGCCATCTTCCGCATGCCCGGTTTTCAACCCCGTCCCCGTTTTTCCCGAATCGGAGTCCCTTTCTTCCGGCACAGGGAATGTCTCCCCCGATCCAGTGCCACCTTCCTCCGGCACAGACAGCCTACTCACCGCTCCAATGACACCTTCCTCCGGCACAGGCGGCCTACTCACCGCTCCAATGCCGCCTTCCCCCAGCACAGGCAGCCTTCGCCCCGAATCGCCTCCTCCTTCCGGCACAGTCAACTTCTCCTGAATCACATAGGCTTCCTGCCGGATTTTTTCCAACGCCCCGGGATTTACCCGGACTACCGTTTTGGTTTCCTCCCTGTAGAATGCCGTTACCGCATCCGAAATGACGGTTTCCAGGCAGATTCCCGCTTTTTTCAGCTCATCCGCCATCACTGGGCTGAGCATATCCGGATTCGCGGTCAGTTTATGCTTATACTTCGTCACTTTCCGCAGCACGGACTCCATCTGTTTCAGACAATAGCCCATCAGCCGCTTCCCGCTGTCCGTGGTAATCACCGAACTGAAAGTCCACTGGTTTCCGCGGCACACATAGACTTCTTTTCGGGAAAGCATCACCTGCCTGTCCGCCTGCCGTTCCTCAGGGTAAAACAGCGCGCCCTCGAACGGGGTCCAGGGCGCCATCTTTCTGGCAGGCTGAAACAGAAAATCATCCAGTTCAAAACCGCCTTCCGCAAACGCTCTCTGCAGCCGCTCAAAGGTATATAAAAAACACCTCCTGATGAGATCCTCTCTTTCTGTAAAAAAGGCTGATTTTTTGATATCATATTTCGATCGGCCGCAATACAGTTCAAAAAGATTCTCCTCCTCTGACAGCTCCGGATAATAAGCACCCGGGACATTCTTCTCCACGAAATCCTGAGAGCGCTCATTCAGCCCATAATAAATATAATAATCCTTCAGCCATCTTGACATATATTTATCTACTGACTTATCATACACCCGGAAAGCATCCCAGAAAAAAACAAGCTGTTCCGCCCCCTCCTCCGGGCTGTCCACTCCGATATTGTTCAGCAGTTCATAGATATACAAAAAAGCGTACGACAGGGAAACATGCTCCACTCTCCCTTCCCGCACCGCGCTCCGCCAGGTGAAAAAAGTCCGCAGCTGCTCATAGCCCATCATCTGATAGTTCGGATAATAGGAGGAATACGGGACCACCTTCTCGTATGCATCCTGAAAATCCTTCATGAACATTCCCTGCCGGTAAAACAGCCTGGAGTTTTCCCGCTGCATTTTCTGGTTATAAAAATGGGAACTGCGGAAATTAAGATACCTGCTCTCCCTGGCAATATCACGCATTTGATTAAACATTTGGCGAACCGGATCTTCCTCCCGAAGCCTGATGCTTTCCGGATTCAGGTGCTGAGCGGCTCCCTGTTTCCACGTCTCCGCCTCGGTCTGTTGAGCGGCTTCCCGTTTCCACATTTCCAATTCTGTCTGTTGTCCGGCTCCCTGTTTCCACATCTCCGGTTCCGTCTGCTGTCCCTTTATTCTCTCCGTCCCTGCAGACTTCAGCGCTTTTACGCCCGTTTCCTTTCCCTCCTCCGCCGAACTCCTGACCGAAGAACCGGAAATAGAAAAAGACCCCTGCCCTGGTACAGCTCCCCCATCTGGCTCCGTGCCGTACTCTATCTCATAGTAGGGAGCTTCCTCAAAAGAGAGAAGCTCCCTGACCCTGCCCTGGGAAAGCGACTGCGGGACAGTCTCTTCCCGGCTTTTCTGATTTTGTATCTCTTCAAAAATCTCGAATGCCTCATATTCTTTGCCGTATTTTCCCATAACCCCCATAATCTCCCGCTGCTCGCCTGTCCATTTTAGAAACACTTAAGAATTGTCAGAAAACAACTGATCAATCCGCTCCTTTTTCCGCTGTTTTCACAAGTCCAACCGCATTTCAATTTCGTCACGGTTCATTTCACCTGTGGGACAAAAGCCCAGTTTTTCATACACATGCTTCGCCGCCGCATTTCCAGGAGCACAGTCCAGGATCAGAAAATCATATTTTCCGGAATCCCGGGCCATCTGGATGAGCAGTTTGACCGCCTGTGTGCCGTATCCTTTGTTCTGGTACTCCGCCGGAAACATAATACGCCATAATACAAGGCATCTTGCCTCCGCGTCCTCGTCCAGCATCATAAAACCTACAGGTGTGTCGTCCTGATAAACGGCAAATGGCCACACATCCCCTGCTTCCCTGTACAGCCACGCCTGGGCCAGGGAATATGCATTGGAGGCCACAAAATGTTCGTCCTCCGGGCGTTTCATCTGTACGATCACATCAAAATTGTCTTCCGTTATTTTCTCAAAATGAATCATAATTCTGCCTGTCCCCCATTTTTTTCTGGAACATGATATAATAGCAATTTAACTCAAAATCCGAACATCCCCTGACGGCTTCCGGCAGGCATTTCAACAGCAGTTCTCTCCTGTCCTCATCCTGCAGCTCCCTGCGCAGTTCTTTCTGTATGCCGTTCACCGCAAAAAAGGCTTCCACCTCTGCCATCGCCTTATCCAGTTTTCGTTTTTCCACCAGGAATTCCATGTTATAGCGTGTCTCCGCCTCCCATTCGCTGAGCATTTCGGCATGGTCATCAATCCACTCCGTCACAGTCAGGTTCGCCAGATCGGAAGAGCACACGTCTGAACTCCAG
>CANDMH010000072.1 GCA_947385785.1 uncultured Lachnospiraceae bacterium | reverse complement strand
TCTTGCTTCCTATAATATACACCCTATCCGCATAAATCACAAGAGCGGGATTGTATGAAGAGGAGAATCTGCGCTTTCCATATTAGAAACTGCGTCCTGTATTGTATCTTTTTCCAAATGAGATATGATGGCAATAGCAGGCGGCAAGCCGCATAGACGCCAGGAAGGAAATGAGCATGAGCGTACCTTCGAATGAGTATTTCGTTCATAAGGTATACGCTGAGAGGAAACTACCCAAGTTCCATTTATGACAAATTATGACGACTTACGGCAATTTATTGCAACTTGAGCCGCAACATCAACAGGAGGGAAATACAATGACCATCTTAAGCACAACTCATTTGAAAAAATATTACGGCAGGGACGAAAGCCTCGTGAAAGCCCTGGACGATGTGAATGTATCCGTGGAAAGCGGCCGTTTTGTGGCCATCGTCGGCACCTCGGGCAGCGGGAAATCCACCCTGCTGAATATGCTGGGCGGGTTGGACGCCCCTACTTCCGGCAGCGTGCAGGTGGAGGACAAAAACCTGGAAAAACTTACCGAGGAACAGCTCACAGTATTCCGCAGACAGCGTATCGGTTTTATCTTCCAGAACTACAACCTGATTCCTTATCTTACAGCCTATGAGAACATCGTGCTGCCTGTCCGCCTGGACGGCAAAAGGGAGGATGAGAAATTTCTGAAGGAAATCGTGGAGTTTCTGGAGCTTACCGGGAAACTCCAAAACTACCCAAGCCATCTTTCGGGGGGACAGCAGCAGCGGGTGGCCATTGCCCGGGCGTTGGTCTCAAAGCCTGCCATCGTCCTGGCTGACGAGCCCACGGGAAATCTTGACAGCCGCACCAGTGACAAGGTTGTGGAGCTTCTGAAAATGACCAGTGAAAAGTTTCACCAGACCATCCTGATGATCACCCACAACCCGGAAATTGCGGAAAAGGCGGATGTGAGGATACGAATCGAGGACGGAAGGATTGCAGGAAGATAATGTCAAATGCGATATAAAAAACAGCAACGGACCGGACAAGCCCCGGAAGGAAATTATCCCAGATTCAGAGGGCTTGGGAGGGGAAAGTGCGCTAAGGCGCACTGCGGAACATAGAATAAGGAGACAGTAAGAATGAACAGCAGAAAAATGACGGCGGAAACCATCTCCATGATGTCAAGGCAGAGCCTGAAGGCAAGCCGTATGCGCAACACCTTTGTGATGATCACCATTGTCCTGGCGTCGGCCCTTCTGACGGCCATCCTCATGTATGCCATGGGGCGGAACCAGCAGGTCAGGAACGAACTTTCCCACAGGCAGCAGGCGGGCTACTACAATCTCACCCGCCAGCAGATGGAGACATTGAAAAAAGATGACCGCATCGCGTACCAGATACAGGTGAAGACGGGCATCCTGACCCAGATGGACGGATTTGACGTGATGCCATACTATGTGAGCGAGCTGTCCGATGAGATCCGGACAGGCGAACTGGCGGAGGGCAGGCTCCCCGGCAAGGAAAACGAAATCGCCGCACAGGCGGCAATGCTGAAAAAGATGGGCGCAGAGCCAGGGTTGGGCAGTACCGTGACCTTTTCCTTTTATGACGGCAGTACCGAAACCTTTACGGTATCGGGCATTTTAAACGGCAGCGACGAGGCGAAGCAGTTCACCGTATTCTTTTCCGAAAGCTATGCGGAGAATGGCAGTCAGTTAAAGGATATGCCCTATGAGGTGTATGCAAAGCTGCACCATGCCACGGAGCTTTCCGCCCAGGACTGTAGGGAGGCCATATACCTGATTGGCAGCGAGGCGGGGATTGCAAGAAAGAATATCAGCCCGTCAAAACAGTTTTTGGATTCGCTGTCTGTGGATATGCAGTCGGTTACGATTTACGGTACGGTGGGGGCGGTGATTCTGCTCGCCTGCGTCCTTGTAATCTACGGTGTGTTTTACCTGTCGGTCATCGGCAGAATCCATCAGTTCGGGCAGTTACGCACCATCGGCATGACGAAGAAGCAGATGAAAAAGCTTGTCTCCCGTGAGGGCAGCGCGCTCTATCTGCGTTCTGCTCCCGTGGGCGTGCTGATTGGCGGCATCGGGGGATATTTTATGATTCCCGACGGGTTTACTATCCGGAACACGCTCCTGATTATAGTAGTGGTATTTGCAGTTATATATATTATAACGATGATTTCAATACGTAAACCCGCAGGTATTGCCGCGTCCGTCTCGCCCATGGAGGCAATCCGCTATGTGCCCCGGGACGGCATGAAAAAGTCCGCAGGAAAAAAGCTGTGCCGCAGTCTGACCCCCATGGGATTAGGTCTGATGAATTTTTCCAAGAACAGAAAGAAAGCGGTCATCACTTTCTGCTCCCTGGCTTTGGGGGGTATCCTTTTTCTGACAGCGGCAACCTATATGTCCTCCTTCGACAAGGCCAATTTTGCAAGACAGGGCTATTTTACCGATGCGGAGTTTCATATCGGATATTCGCCCTCCGCTATCGAGCTGAACGAGTACGGCATGAGCGGCCTCCAGGCGGATATGCCTCTGGACAGCGAGATGGTGCGGGAAATCGCCGCTATGGACGGTGTGGAAAAGGTAACGGAAATCAAGAGCTTCGGAGTCCGTTTTGACTACGCCAAACAGGATGAATACAATAACAATGATCTCGTCTATTCCCTGACAGAGGAAGAGACAAGGGAAATCAGCAGTTACCTGGAGGAGGGAAACGCCGATTATGATAAGCTCATGAGTGGCGACTACATTCTTGTGGCAGGAAACGACACTGCGGCAGAGATTTACGGATGGAAGTTCGAAATCGGCGACGGGCTGACCCTCCACTACTATGACGGCAGCAAAATGGCGGAAAAGGAGGTCACCATACTGGGCGTCCTGAATAACAGATATAATCTGGAGCACAAGGGGCTTGAGGGATGGTTTCTGATGCCTGAACAGGCAGTCCTGAACTGGCTTACCTTTGACACCTTAAACGCCCATCTCCTTGTGTCCGTGGAACCGGAAAAGGAGGAAGCCATTGAAGAGAGCCTGACAGAGCTGCTGGCGGATAAGACCCAGTTGTACCTGGAGACCCTTGCCCAGCGGAGGGTGGATTACGGGCAGAACGCGGACCAGATGTTCGGCGCCATCAGCGGACTTGCCGTCTTTATCATGATGTTCAGCATTTTAAGCATGATGAACACGCTGATTACCAACATCGTCACCCGGAAACAGGAGCTGGCCATGCTGGAGTCCATTGGAATGGACAAGGGGCAGATCCGCAAAATGCTGTTGGGGGAAAGCCTGCTCCTGGTGCTTGCCACCGTTGGCGTTACAATGACCATAGGCACGCTGTGCGGCTATATGCTCAGCAATATGCTTTACAGGATAGGGGCGTTCTATATGGCGTTTCGGTTCCCCGCAGGTTTTGCGCTTGCCTATGGGGGCGTGCTGACGGCCGTGCCGTTACTTATCACATTTGTGTCAATGCGCAGTTTCTCTAAGGAAGCGCTTGTGGAAAGGCTGAGGGGAATGGAAAATTGATATTTGATTATACGATACGTATTAGCGGCGAATTTGGCTTTGTAATACTGCCGCCACATATGATAGAACGGCTGATTCATAAAATACGGAACTCCCATACACAGGAACTGGCTATCCCCGCGGAAGAATTGCTTTCCCGGGGATATGCGGAATATCTTTCCCGTGTACTGGAGGCCAATGCGGCAATTGCAGGATCTTTTCCATACAGAAATGCCTGTTCCCTGATGGCGGGTCAGATAAAGAAACTGCAATACAATGAACAGGACTGCTTTTATGACGTGAAGGTGAAAAGTCCGGAAAACAATCCGCTGTTTGATATGGAGACAATGGAAAATTTCTATATTGTGACAAAGGATGAAAACAGCCGGTTCTGTTATGCGTTTCAGGGCGCGCATGGAGAAGAAGTCAACATTGTATTAGAGTGCCTTCTTTAACCGTGCCAGGGGGCGATGGATGTGTATTATGTTCCGGGCATCAGCTGCTGGCGCTGCAGTATCTTCTCATCCCCAGACGGACAGCGAGCCTGGAGGCAAAAAAGAACACCGCGCCCGCCCCTATATTCATCAGCATAAACCAGACGCCCTCTTTTCCCAGAAGAATACCTGCCGGCGCATTTGCCAGGGGAATCGTGGGAATCAGAAAAAGGAAGCCCAGAATGACATTTTTATGCCCCAATATCTCCCTGGGCTTCTCCGATACGGACATCATGCAAAAATAGAGATTGCTCAGGCCGTCCGCCTTGATAAATACGAAGGCAGAAGAGTACAGCAGCATCATAAAGGAAGAAATGACCGCCACACCGTTTATGACCAACAGCAGATAGAGCAATCCCGACGACAGGGGAACCTGCACATGGAGGGCGCCCAGCTTCATTAGGATGATTGCTGTGGGAGCCAGACAGGACAGTAAACTCGAAATGTCAATCGAGCCGGTATTTATCTGGAAATAAATATTGATCGGCATCAGGAGCAGCCTGTCAAAGGAGCCGCTTAAAACCCTGCCCAGGAACCGCATCTGGTTCGGATGAACTAACCCTCTGTACAACTGGTTCACCACCAGTGAAGTGCAGATCAGAATGATCATCTCATCCCTGTTCCAACCCGCGATTGTCTCCACGCTGCCGTAAATGAATTCCACACAAAAAACGCTCATCAGCGAATTGAGGATACTCTGGAAGAGCATCAGGATAAAATTCGCCCTGAAAATAGACGCTGCCATCAGCGACATTTTGCATTGTTCCAGGAAAATCCGAAGGAAGTGTTGCAGACACTTCCCTGGATGCTGCCGCAGACACTTTCCCGGAATTGCCGCAGACACTTTCCTGGGAATTTGCCGCAGACACTTTCCCGGAATTGCCGCAGACACTTTCCTGAGAATTTGCCGCAGGCGCTTTCCTGGAATTACCGCAGACATTTTTCTGGGAATTTTCCTCAGATACTTCTCCGAAATTTTCCGCACACATTTCCTTATATACCGCATAACCGACACCTCCTTACGAATCATCCCCCTACAGAAGCATATCTCCTGACACCGGCTCCCCAGACAATTCTCTGCAGCCCCCACAGAACGGCAATCCAGGCCGCGTTGACCCCGAGCAGCAGCGCTGACTCTCCAGGAGTCGTCAGACCCAGACAGGCTTTCGTCGGCAGATAGGTCCAACAGGAAAACGGAAGCCACCTGATTACGGATAAAAAAGCCTGCGGGAAAAAATCCAGGGGCAGGAACATTCCTGAAATCATGTTGAACAATACCGCGAAAGACCACATGACCGCATGTACCTCCTCCAGCCAGAAAGCCATCAGCCCGAGAATGGACCATACCATATGACTGGATATGGTGGAAAGGGACATAAAAGCCAGTAAAAGGAGCAGATTCCGAACATGTAAAACCGATACACCGGCCCTGGCCAAAACAGGAAGCAGCAGGACAACCAACACAAACTGGGGGAAAGTACCGGTAATATACCCCGCCAGATTCCTGAAATAGAGAGAAGCGTTTATGCTGTATGGCTTTAACAGCTCAGAGCTCAGTTTCCCCTCCTTGATCAACCCCGCATAATGAAACCCTGAATTGCTGAAGACCCCTCCACGCACAATGCTGGAAACAATATAATACGCAACCATATCGGTTAAGGAAAATCCGTTTATGTCACCCGCCCCGTTGCTCCTGTAGATCAACACCCAGAACAATACAGTGACGACAGTACTCACATTTCCGAAAAACAACTGAACCACCGCATTGAACCTGTAATGAAACGCATCCAGGAAAAACAACTGAAAACCATATAAGTACTTTTTCATTGCCCCTTCTCATCCTTTATCAAATTCAGTATAATCTCCTTAAACGGCTGGTCAGGAGCCTTTAACTCACCGATGCTGCCGTCATAAATTTTTTCTCCCCTGCCGAGCAGAATCACCCTGTCACAGGTCTCCTCTATATCGTCCATATAATGGCTTGTAATGATAACAGTCGTATTTTTTTCTCTCCTGTAAGCCTTGAGGAATCCCCTGACGGCAATCTGGCTTTTCAGGTCCAGGCCCAGTGTGGGCTCGTCCAGGAATACAATCCGGGGCGAGTAGAGGAAGCTGTTGATCAGCTCCATCTTCATCCTTTCTCCCAGGGAAAGACGGCGGATCGGCACTTTCAACAGATCCTGCACCTCCAGGAGAACGGACAGCAGGTTCAGATTTTCCCGGAACATATCCTCCGGCACTTCATACACCAGCTGCTGATACCGGAAGGTGTCCATGGCCGGTAAATCCCAGTTGACCTCAGACCGGTTGCCCATGACAAAGCTGATGCCCTTTAAAAACTCCTTTTTCCTGTCAGTGGGCGTGAAACCTGAGACAGTGACCTTTCCCTCCGTAGGGAACAGAATCCCTGTGAGCAGCTTTAACATGGTGGTCTTTCCCGCGCCGTTTTCCCCCAACAGCCCTACGATTTCTCCCCTGTCAATAGAGAAGCTCACGTTCCTGACAGCCGTTCTGCAGATATATTTTCTGTGAAAAAAATCCCCTATCCCGTTTTTCAGCCCCTCTGGCCTTTCGTGTATCCTGAATTCCTTTCTTACATTCCTTACGCTGATTATTTCATCCATTTTCATACCTCAAGTTCTTTCTTATGCTCCAACAGCCGCATCAGCATGCGCTCGTTGATTTCGGCCAGATCCTCATACTTCGTTCTCTGGGAAAAATATGCCGTACAGATCATCTGGATGGAAAACACCACATAGGGAACGGCTTTCTTTTCTTCCTCCGTCAGATGAGCCGCCCCGTCATATCCGCTGAGAATTCCCCGATACAGGGGCAGCCATTTCCGGATGCACTCTTCCCCGTCCGTAAAATTTTCCGACAGAATCCCCGTGGCTGCATAGCAGGGGTCAAAGAGGCGGACGCCGTATTCCGAAAGTTCAAAATCTGTGATGCCGGTCATGCGCCCCTCCTCCAGGAAAACATAACTCAGATTCATATTCTTGTGGATGACCTGTTTTGGCAGCTTTTCATAGAGCTTTCCGAAGCTTCGCTCATATTCGCCTGCAATGGAGAGCGGCAGATGCCCTTTTTTCTGCACCTCCTTCAGCGCCCATGTGCGGACAGAATCATATAGATGATTTTCCTGACAGAGATCCGTATCCAGGCCGCGCAGCGCCAGGTGAAGCTTTCCGATCAGTTCCCCGAAACGGTAAGCCATCGCCTCACCATCCTGGGCGAACAGTTTTCCGGAATTCAGGCGGGTTCCCGGCACTTTGCGGCACAGCATGCAGAAAACATCCCCGTCCTGCACTACCAGATTTCCGTCCTTTGCCGGAAACGGTCTGGGAATGTGGAGGCCGGAGCCTGTCAGCGCCTGTGAAATGCGGGCATGGCGCTGCAGCCCGTCCGGCATGGCTGAAATCTTCAGGATGGAATCTTCGCCAATGCGGAACTCGTTTTCGGAAACCCTGCCGCTGCCCTCATAATAGATCTCACCGATTTTCTCCTGCTCCATTCCCCAGTGGGCCAGAAGCCCCTGAATTCCTTTCTTCATCAGCAGAATCTTTTCCTCCTGCCTTAAGTCAATCCGATATGGCCTGACGGGATGGCGGCTTTTCAGATACTCCGAGGGGCTGCACCCGTATTCCCGGCAGAAAGCCCTGTAGAAGCCCGCGTAAGTGTCAAAGCCGTACTCCAGGGCGGCGTCCAGCATCTTTTTGCCTGATGAAATCTCCCAGATGGCATGGGCAAGCCTCCTGCGCACCAGATATTGCCTGACGGGCAGACCCGTGGCTTCTCTGAAGAGATCTCCGTAGTAACTTTCCGAATAGCCCGCCGCCTGGCTTAATTCCCGTACATGTATGTCTGTTTTCAGGTTCTGTTCCATATAATCCAACGCAAGCTGAATCCTGTCGAGATGATCCAAGACCATT
Source organism: uncultured Lachnospiraceae bacterium (assembly GCA_947385785.1). Classification (GTDB taxonomy): domain Bacteria; phylum Bacillota; class Clostridia; order Lachnospirales; family Lachnospiraceae; genus Acetatifactor. The sequence goes on along the minus strand of CANDMH010000072.1, from coordinate 7,957 downwards.
TTGTCCGCCTTTCTTAAGGAACTGTCGCAGACAGTTCCTTGGAGGCGCCTGCTTATCAGGCTTCCTCCAGAAGAGTTCCTGTTCTTCTATTGTACCTGGCCGCTTACGCGGCAGCTTGCCACATTGTCTCTTTGTGGTACACTAATTATAGTTCAAGGTTGTGGATATGCTTTCAGACAATTTATCAAGTTGTTTCTGGACTGATCCCCATTCCCAGATAAATTGTCTGAAAACAGTTTTGCGTCTTGGTACAATTGCGAAGAATCACATTCAGGACAACTTTATCATTTGTGGAAAGTTGTTCTTTCTTTCCGCCCTGAATATGCTACTTCACTTAGGTATTTTAGCACAAAAAGGGGCAAAAACATTTCCAATAACAGGATTTCTCTTTAACAAAACAATTGCAATCATCCCGGAAGTATGCTATGATAAAACCACTTCAGGAATTCTATATTCTAATGGCGGAAAAGGAGAAACCAAAAGCTTTCCTGCCATACAGCATCCGGCTCCCGGAAGGGAGTGTGGTCTTGGCGTTTTGCCTGAAAGTAACTCATTGAAAAAGAAGAATGCGGGCGGACGCGGAGAGACTACAGGTACCTCCTGCGCATCTGACCCGGCGGAGAACAGGGAGGTATTGCATGAAGCAGACAGGCAGGAAAAAACAGAGCAGACAACCACATCCTCTGCTCCCAGTTCCTTCGGGATTACGTGGATCTGCCGTATCTGAAGGACGTGAAGCCGGAGGACATCGAGGACGTATCCGCACAGTTTGTGACACTGTTCGCGCAGGAGCGGAATTCCGACCGCGTGAAGCGTGTCCACATAAGCGGCACGGACACCCCTTTCTTCCTGGTGTCCCTCATTGAACACAAGACGGCGCCTGACTACAACGTATGTATGCAGATATTCCGGTACATGGTTTATATCTGGGAAAGCTACGAGAAGGAGGCGGAGAAGATTCAGAAAGGGATGGCGAAGCAGCAGGATTTCCGCTACCCGCCCATCCTGCCCATCATATATTACGAGGGCGCTAAGGAGTGGTGCGTCCCCCCGGACTTCAAAAGCCGTATCTACAAGGGGGAGGATTTCGGGAAGCTCATCCCGGATTTTGAGTACTACCTGGTGCCGCTGCGGGATTACAGCAACGAAACTCTGATGGAAAAAAGGGATGAGATATCACTGGTCATGCTGATCAATAAGATGCAGAAAGCGGAGGATATCGAAACCTTCCGAAAGCTGCCGGGCGAGGAGATCGATGCGGTCCTTCAGGAATCCCCGGACTACCTGGTGAATGTCATTGCGGATGTCCTGAAGACTTTCCTGCTGAAGATAAACGTACCCATATCGGAAACCGAGAAACTGACAGGCAAGGTGAGGGAAAAGAAAATGGCGGAATTATTTGCGGATATGGAGAAAATGGACATACAGGCGGAGCGCAGGAAGACCGCCGAAGCAGAAAACCGTGCCAACGAGGCAGAAAACCGTGCCAACGAAGCAGAAAACCGTGCCAACAAAGCCGAGGCCCGTGCCAACGAAGTCGAGGGCTATGCCAACGAAGAGAAAATCCGTGCCGACAAGGCGGAAAACCTGGTTCTACTTACGGAAATCGAAGGCATAAAATCATTGGTTGAACTTTGCCAGGAAGTGGGACTGTCAAAGGAGGCTGCCATAAGGAAGCTTATGGACAAAAAGGGATTAAATCAGGAAGAGGCTGCATCAAAGGTAGAGATTTACTGGAAAGATTGATAAAGTATGCTTACAGCCCCAAATACCTGGCGGCAGTTACAAGGCAGACTTGTGGAACACGAATGGCCGGTGAAATGCCGCTTTATTTGTGTTACCTGATCCAGACAAGCCGGCAGACCTGTGGAACACGAATGGCCGGTGAAATGCCGGTCTGTTCGTGTTAACTGATCTGGACAAGCCGGAATCAAATTGTTGTCGGAATGTGCCGGATTTTGTTATTAAGCGGCTAAAATCTATTTAGAGCATTTCCTGTTGCCTGCCGACGAAAGTATAGTAAACGACATTATTCCTTGTGCCGATTGCCTTAAAGGCAGGCGAAATATCATATTTATCGACTGTTTAAGCACAAGGAGAATTGACGTTTATTCTATACTCACGCTCGAAAACATTTGCCAGCTGAAATTGTATAACGAGCGAGCGCCTCCACAGCCTGGAACGGAAGGTGGCAAATGTATGCGCTCGCGAGTATAAATATCATAGTCTCTTTCAAGGCTGACTCCCCCGCAGCGAAGCTGCGGGGTGTCTTAATTACACCTTCCAACAATTTACCCTTTCAGTCCTGTGGAGGCCACACCTTCCACAAAGTATTTCTGCAGGATAAGGAACACAATCAGTACCGGTATCAGCGACAGCACGGAGCCTGCCATAATCAGTCCGTAATCCGAGGAATACTGGCTGATAAACATTTTCAGTCCCAGCTGGATGGTTTTCTTCTCCTGGGATTTCAGATAAATCAGGGGACCCAGGTAATCGTTCCAGGTGGCCACGAAGGTGAAGATAGTCAAGGTGGAAAGCGCGGGCTTGGACAGGGGCAGCATGATTTTCGCGTAAATCCTGTACTCGTTCATGCCGTCTATCCGGGCCGCCTCGCACAGGTCATCCGGAATATCCTCGTAGAACTGCTTCATCATGAACACGCCGAAGGCGGAGAAGGCCTGCAGGCAGATGATGGCGAGCAGCTTGTCGTTCAGCCCCATCCGCCGCATCATGATGAACTGGGGTACCATGTACACCTGCCAGGGCATGGCGATGGTGGCAATGTACGCCAGGAACAGTGCGTTCTTGTGGCGGAAGTGCAGCTTTGCGAAGGAGTATGCCGCGAAGCTGCTGGTGAGGAGCTGCAGGAGAGTGACTACGATGGTCAGAAACACCGTATTTTTCACGAAGATTCCGAAGGGGATTTTCGTCCAGATATCCGAGTAGTTGCTCCACTTCGGGTTTTCAGGGATAAATACAAAGGGATTCATCTGAAATACTTCCCTGTCGCTCTTGATGGAAGCCGACAGCATCCACAGGAAGGGGATGACCATCACAAGTGCGATCAGGATTAATATGATATAAACCGCCGTTTTCCCCAGGACGGCTTTTTTGTGTGCTGATTTCATATGTTTACCTCCTCAGCTTGAAGTTTCCGTTTGCGCTTTGGATTTAGCATGCGCTTTTATTGTTTCATGGAATTCAGGAAAGCTTTTTATATTTGTTCCATATCTGCGCCCATGGCGTTCAGGCAGTGCCTAAGGAAGTGTCTACAAATAACTGATGCAGGTTTATAGCAGTTTTTATTGTATTTACAGGCTTTTTTCTAAACAGGTTGCATCAGTTATACTCGTGAGCGCATACATTTGCCAGGCGCTTGTCTTAGAGCGCGGGTGCGCTCACTCGTTATACATTTACGTTGGCAAATGTTTTCGGTCGTGAGTATATTTTCCGGCAATTCCTGACCCGGACAAGCCGGAACCGAAAGCTTGCCGCTTCGCGCAGAAGTTCATTGTTAAGTGGCTGCTCATGCATCCCGCTTTGCCTGTCCCCTGAACTGGATGATGGTTACCAGGAGAACCATGAGGAACAGTACCATGGCCACCGCGCTGGAATACCCCAGATCCCAGTCGATGAAGGCTTTCTGATAGATATAGTACACAAGGACCGTGGAGGAGGTGGTCAGCTCGCCGCTTCCGCCGCCTGCCAGCATGATTGCTACGTCGTAGACTTTGAAACAGTTAATCGTCAGCATGACTACGACGAAGAAGGTGGTGGAGGACAGCTGGGGCCATGTCACATAGCGGAATTTATTCCAGGTACTGGCGCCGTCCAGGCTTGCCGCCTCATAGAGCTCTGCGGAGATGCCCTGCAGTCCGGCCAGGTAGATGACCATGTAATATCCCATGTATTTCCACATGCTGAAGAGAATCATGGACAGGAGCACCAGGCTGCCGGTAAACCACTGGGGCAGGTTTTCCTGGGATACATGGAACACGTTATATAATAGGTTGTTGATGGGACCCTTGGAGGGATGGAAGAGCATTTTCCACACGGCTGTGATTGCCACCAGGGATGCCACATAGGGGAAGAAGGCAAGGGTACGGAAGATGCCCCGTCCTTTTACTTTCTGGTTCAGCACAATGGCCAGGGCCAGGGAGGCAACCATGGTCAGGGGCACCGTGCCCACGCAGTAGATGATGGTATTTTTCAGGGCTGCCTTGAAAAATACGTCATCCGCCAGTCTGGTGAAATTGCTGATTCCCGCCCATTCGATGGGGTTGCTGCCGTCCCACTTCAGGAAGGCAAGGGCGAAGGCAAAAATAATGGGAACCAGGGTAAACACACAGAACCCGATAAAGTTCGGCGCGATGAAGGAGTAGGCCACCAGATCACGCTTTGCCTCCCTGCTGAGTACTTTGCCTGATTTTATCTTGTCAATCTGTCGGTTCAGATTGCCGATTTCATTTATCATTTTTCTTTTTTTCTTCAGATCGTTTTCTGTCCGCACGTCTGTAATCAGATTTGTCAGGTTCGTCTGCAGACTTTCAATTTTTGCAGCCTTAGAGGCTTCATCCATCTTCGGCATAATTTTGTTCTCCTATTTTGAGTTCCGCTTGCGCGCTCCCAGTACCCCAAGTATGGGCGAAGAATTTCCGGCCGCGAAGAGAAGCGTCCGAAAATCCTTCGGGGTACTGTCCGCGTGGGCGCAAAAAGGGACTGCCCTGTTACAAACAGCCCCTTTTCATTTAACAGTTCTGTTAATTCTTATGTAGCAGTTATTTTAAGGTAGTTCCTTAGGAAAAGCCACAGGCAGTTCTTTGGGAAGAGCCGCGGGCAATACCCTGGGGAAAGCTGTAGGCGTACCTTGGGGAGTGCCGCAGGCAGTACCTTAGGAAGTGTCGCAGATAGTTCCTTAGGAAGTGTCGCAGATAGTTCCTTACTCGCCAAGAATCTTCTGGACTTCCGCATTCATTGCCGCGATGCCGTCGTCTACGCTCATCTCGCCTGCCATGATGGAGCCATGGTAAGAATCCAGGACGGAGTTAATCTCGGAGACATTGGGCGCATAGGGCACTTCCAGGTACAGGTTGGATACGTTCAGCGCTTCCTTGCTGGCATCGTCTGTAGGGAAGCCCTCCAGGCCGGTGATCAGGCTCATTGCCTCGTCGGTCATGATGGCGGGGAAGTTGCCGCTGGAAGCCATTACGGCCGCGCCTTCTTCACCGCTGACCCATTTTACGAAATCCCATGCCGCATCGGGATTGGCGGATGCTGTGGTAACGGACAGGCCCGTAATGGTACCAAGGGTGGATCCGGGCTCTACGCCTTCTGCGTGAGGATATTTCACAATGCCCCAGTTGCCGCACAGGGAGGAATCATACTCGCCACTCTGGAGATTGGTGATCATGGTGGCGATGAACCAGGAGCCCATGTTCAGCATTGCCACATCGCCGCCGGAAAATGCTGCGGAATAATGCAGGCCTTCTGTCTTCAGGTCTGAATACTTGCGGCATACGCCGTCGTTTTCCTGATTCAGGATCATCTCATAGTAGGGCTTGAAGAAAGAGTATTCCCCGTCCAGGATGGTGTGCTGTCCGTCCAGTACGCCGAACAGCTGCACTGCGCTCCTCCAGGTGTGATAATGTGCGCCGTATACCTGGGAACCGAAGGTGGTATCTGTCATCTGCCTTGCAAGGGCGTCATACTCTTCGAAGGTCATGTCGTTGGTGGGGTAGGCCACCTCTTTTGCGTCGAACAGGTCTTTGTTGTAGAACAGTACCCAGAAGTCATTCCGGAAAGGCAGCTCATACAGCTTGCCGTCCACCAGAACCTGGTCTGTGGCGCCGGCGTATTTGCTCAGGTCAACACCGTCTGCCGCGATGTAGTCATCCAGGGGAAGGATGGAATTCTTCTGTACCAGGGTGGCATAACCCGGTACATCCTTGATGGTGACTACGTCGAAATCGGAACCGGAACCTGACAGCTCTGTGGCCAGTACGGTCATGTAATCTGAGGAACCTAAGTCCACCATTTCAATGGTGACGCCTGGATGGCTGTCCTCGTAGGCTTTCTTGATATCGCCCCAATACTGAGTGGTGGATTCGTCCCAGATTGCCCATTTCAGATTGACGCTTTCTCCTGATGCATTTGCTGCGTCGGAGCTTTCTGCGCCTTCCTCCGCACTGGAGCTTTCCTGGGATGTCCCGTTGTCGCCGCAGCCTGCCAGGACTGAGGCTATCATTGTTGTGGAAAGAAGTACGCTTAACCATTTCTTTTTCATTATTAAATCCTCCTCGTTTTCAGATTGAACCGGGTGCTTTTATCTTTCCCGATTGCACTTTTATTGTACGATATTCATGTGATTTTTTACATGGAATAAATTCCGATTTTATTCATTATTTATTCATTTTTTGGTAATTATTTCGTGAAAGCGCTTACGGAGCATGCATTTTTTTATACTGGGGATGTAAAATTTTTAGCTGTTTTAATTTTCCATGGTGTGTTATACTATAAGCGGTTGTTCGGGACGGATGTTCGGGAAGTACAGCAGATTTCAAAGTCCGGCTAAGAAATGTCAGGAACTGAAGTAAAACAGCGTCTGCCCAAGTCGGAGTGTAGAGTGGGGCAGATGCGGAGTTATACTCGTGAACGCATTTAATTGCCGCTTTCAGCTCTGGATTGCCGATGCGTTCACTCGTTATACTGTGCAGACGGCAATTAATTACGTTTGTGGGTATATAATAAGGGGAGGGATGATAATGCAAAATCCTTTGACCAGGAGAATCCTGTGCGGGTTATTGCTGCTGGGGTGCATGTGGCTGGCAGGTTGCGGCGGGAAAGAGGAAGAGGGCATCTTCGGGAGCAGTGTGGTTTCGGATCCGGATGAGACTGCCGGGGAGCAGTCCGGAACATCGAAAGACAGAGAAGCGGTAAAAGAGCTTCAGTCAGAATGGGAGAGTCTTTTTCCGGAAAGTGAAGGCAATATCCTGGGACTTCAGTTTTACCAGGGGGAGGTGGTGCGTTTCAGGATGGCGGACAAGACCGGAATCTCCGGGGAGGACGGAGGGGCGCAAGAGGTATCCGTTTATGCGTCCGATGTCTATCTGGACAGGGCAGACGGAAGCAGCAGTTTGCTGGTTGCGGATTTGCAGGAGGAAATTTTCGGGAGTATGTGGTATATGGCCCAGGACGGGAATATATACTGCATCATGCCCAACTATGAAAATAACACTTCTTCCGTCGTAAAGCGGGACGGGCTGGGAAATGTGCTGTACGAGGTACGGCAGGACATACGTGTCAGCGATATCTGCCAGTTGGCCGGCGGGGAGATGATTTTGCTGCTGGATGACGGGGGAGGCATCAATTCCAGGCCGCGCCTGGGCGAGCTGGAGCCGGAGACAGGGATTGTCACGGAACTTCCCCAGGTCCAGATGTATTTTGAGGATGTGGGTATCGGAGCTGGAACGGAAGGACTGCTGATTCTGGACAGCCTGAAGGGAGTCAGGGAAGTCAGCATCGGGGATGGGAAAAGCAGAAATATCATGGAATTTTCGGGCACTTCTTACAAACTGGGCGAGGAGGTGTCATCAGGCTGGTTTCCTGAGGATATCAGGATCTCGGAGGAGGGGAATGCCGAATTTCTGTGGATAGACAGCGGCCAGGGCGTCATAGAGAAGCTGGGCTGGAAGCAGACTGACAGGATTTCGGTGGTGATGAGGGGGTTCCATTTTAATAACGGCTGGATCAAGGATGCCGTTTCTGCCTTTAACAGGAGCAACGGTACTTATTTTATATCCTTGGAGGAAGCGGGAGAAGACTGGGATGATTTTGCGACCCAGACCAGTGTCCAGATTGCGTCCGGCGGGGGGCCTGACCTGCTCTACGGGGAGGTCCTGGACGATTATATCCAGGGGATGCTGGACAAGGGCGGTTTCGAGGATCTGGCGCCTTA
>CANDMH010000071.1 GCA_947385785.1 uncultured Lachnospiraceae bacterium | reverse complement strand
TAAAACTGTGATAATTTTTCTTTCTGTATCATTCTCAAATCCCATGCCGACCATATCGGCGTCTTTACTGAAAAAGGCATTCTGTATTTCGTTTTTGCGCCATCTTCTATAATAAACGGTAAAAGCGAAACTGTCAATTCTAAAAACCGAGACAAACAGTTTATAAATTTAACCTGTGCTGGGTAAAGCTTGTGTTGTGGAAGGGCCACCAGGCGCTCAGTCCGGTATTCACATAGTCCAGAGTCCTCTCGTCCCCTTCGTCCGTCATGACGCCATGAGCGACCTGATGGCCTATGGGGCCCTGAACGCCGCCCTGGGCAGAGGGTTCAGGGTTCCGGAGGATATCTCCATCCATGGCTTTGACGGCCTGGAGCATTCCGCCTTTACCCGGCCTGCCCTTTCCACCGTGAGCCTACCCCTGCTGGAGATGGGTACGAAGAGCGCGGAGACGCTGTCCCGCATCATGAACCATGAGCATCCCGAGACCCACAGCGTCCTGCTGCCCTGCTCCCATATGGCACGAAGCACAGTGGCGTGGAACCGGGGATGAAAACAAGGCGCAGAGCCCTCTATATGCCACTGAGGACTTTGCGCCTTGTTTCGTCACCGCTGCAGTTAATCCTGATCCTTGTCTGTACTACTTGATGTCATTCCTCTGTCAATCCGTTTTATACCATTCTTGATGACCTTTTTCGCTTTTTCTGTATTGTCTGTCTCAAGCAGGGCCAGGATGGAATCCAGCAAAATACATAATTCTTGGCTTCCCGTACCATCACCTCTTTCCAAAACACTGTCCCTCCTTCCGGCCAGAAGCATTGACACACTATGCGATTCTCAGTAGCTTTTTCCACGTTTCCGGAAATCCCATCGTCTTGATATCCACCTTTTCATACTTATCAAAGAGATTATCCAACTGGTCTACAAAAATGTTCCAATGCATGTCCTTTTTCAATAAATTCTTCATGCACAGCAGCACTCCGAATATCCGGTTATTGCCAATCCCCGCCTCGCTATATTCCTTATAGAGTATTGGTGTCTTAGATAGTTTTGCATTATACAGCCTTCCGTAGTGCGCACATATATTACGGACATAGGAAATGCTTTCCAGCCAGCTCTCCAGATATGTATAGCCTACCCCAAATATCTTTGCAACTTCCTTTTTATCGGGATTCACCATATTTTTATAAAACTTCGACAGCGTACCGAAACTAAACACCTCTACCATCGCATAGATGGGGAGTTTTCCTCCTTCATAGTTTTCCCGGAAATTACATACGAAAGGAGCTTTGGAATTTCTTCTGATTTCCTCTTCTATATCTTTCAAAAAAGTCTCATGGTATTTTTCATTTGCAAAATGTTCCTTTTCCAGATACCCAAGCACTCCATACTTTTCAGCAAAATAGTTAGCAATTCTGCATCTCGTATTTATCTCGATTTTTTCTATTTCAGGGAATAAAATCTGTCGGAAATTCGCATTAAACAAATATAATTCGACAATCCGGTCAAACGTTACCCCTTCATGGTACTCACCGTTTTTAGGCTTCAGATTCAGGCTGTATGCTTTTATCAGCCTGAAATAAGATATATCATTTAAAATCTTCCGCGCATACTCCTCATCATCAATTATGAGTCCGATTCCTTTTAAGTTCTTTACCTGCTCCTCAATTGTCAGCGGCGGCTGGTGATGCTTTAGATCCCCCATAAAAAGACTCCTTAAAGTTAAAAGACCCAACGTGGTCCGCATCGTTGAGAGGCGTGTTGGGTTCTGTTAAAGCTATTATATGTGATAAACAGAAAAAAAGCAACTCTTTTTTCAAAACTTAAGAATTTTCCGACAGGGCTGCCATAACCGACATCCCTGTCACTTTATTTCTACATTTCCTACAGACCCTGGATAAATCTGTCGAACACCGCCTGTCCCTCTGGCGTCCTCTTATACACCCCGGCATCCTCCAGCACTTCCATGAACACCAGGCCAATCTCCTTCTCGATGATGCCGTCGATATTGGAGACGTCTATCTTCTCATACTTCGGAGCGAATTTCTCCACCCAGTCCGCATGCTTGGCCAGCACCTCGTCCACGCGCAGATCCGCCCCGTTGAGGATGGCCTCCTTTAACTGCGCCATCTCTCCCTTCAGGCGGACGGGCAGAACACAGACCCCTATGACATCCGGGCGCTGCTCTACTACACCGTGTCCACGGCCGCGGTGGCAGTGGTGGTGGGCCTGTACCAGAGCATCCGGGCCATCCGGCATGACATGGCCAACCACCTCCTCACCCTTTCACTCATACTTTATACTTTCATTTCTCATCGGCAGATTCCGCCGTCAAATACCTGCTGCCGCCAGCCACTTCCGTCTCATTCTCCGGCACCGATGTGAAAGGAACCTACTGCATCCTGAGCTCGGCCCCCATTAATTTGCCCAGCTTTTTCACTACCTGGTTGGCAGCATTTTCAATCTCCTGGGAGGTCAGGGTCTTCTCGTCGGATCCGATGGTTAAGCGGATGGTTACGGATTTCTTTCCTGCCGGAATCTGTTTGCCCCGGTATTCATCCACAAACACGGCATCCTTCACCAGCGAACCGGCTTTCTTTTTGCCCATGACGGCATCATGGATATCCGTCCACCGGGCATCCGACTGGAAGAGCAGGGAGATATCATAGTCCGTTTCCGGATATTCCGCCAGGTGAGTAAATTTGTTTGTCCTGGATTTCAGAGGCTTAAGCCTGGTGGCATCCAACTCAAAGAGCATGACGGAGAGATTTTTGATGCCGCATTCCATGGACACTTTCTTTGCCAGAAGGCCCATTTCACCAATTATTTCGTCCCCCAGACAGATATTCAGCCACACCACGTCGTCGGCCCATACCGGCTTTGTTTCTTTTTTGAATACAAAGGATTCCATATGGGTAAAACGGGGCATATACTCCAGAACTCCCTTTGTCTCACGGAAAAGCTCCGTAATGTTCTTCTCGCTGCTGGCGAAAGCCCCTCCAATATGCTTACGCTGTTCCGGCAGAGATTCCGTTTCATCATACAGGGCGCTGTAATTTCTGTCAAAAAATACCTGAGCTTCTTCAAAGATGGAGAAACCCGTGAAATAGCGCTCGTTTTTTACAACGGCCTCGCAGAGATTGGGCAACAGGGAAGACCGGATGTAACTTAAATCCGGGGCCGGTGGCGTGGCAAGCTTCAGCACATTCTCCGTATTCTGCAAAACGGCTTTTACATACACATCGCTCATCCATGGATAGGTGTAAACCTCCTGCATCCCGCACCGGAAAGCAAGGTATTCCTTGATATTTCTGAGCAGATCCTGGTCTTTCTGGTTGATTGCTCCCGTAAAAGCGGTTGTGAATTCCGTGGCTTCAAAATGATCATAGCCATACATTCTGGCCACTTCCTCCATGACATCGTCTTTCATGGAGATATCGCCGGTAGAACGCCATGAAGGGGCGGTCACATGCATATTGTCATTGTCGATTTCCACGTCGAAGCCCAGCAGCTCCAGCTTTTTGCGGATGACATCATTGGACAGATCTTTCCCGAGGCGCTTCGCCAGCCAGGTCAGGTTCACGTCAATCTCTGCCCGTTCCGGTTTTTTCACATATCTGTCGCAGAATCCGGTCACCTTCAATTCGGGATATATCTTATGAAAATACTGCATGGAGAGCGCCACGGCCTGGCCGCACCGTTCCGGATCGATGGCTTTCTCATATCTGGAAGAAGCTTCTGTCCGGTTATCGTACCGAAGCGCCGTTCTCCTGATTCCTGTGGACTCAAAATTCGCCACCTCCAGGATGACACGCTCCGTATGGGGCAGAATGGAATCTTTGGCGCCGCCCATAACGCCTGCAAGTGCAACCGGCCCCTCCGAATCCGTGATCACCAGATCGTCCTCGCACAGCTCCAGCTCTTTCTCATTTAACAGCCGCAGCCGCTCCCCCCTTAAGGCAGGTCTGACAACGATATGATCCGTGATATGATCCGCGTCAAATGCGTGGGTGGGATTTCCCGTGGCAAGCATAACGTAGTTTGTGATATCCACCAGGGCATTGATGGGGCGCATTCCCACCTTCCAGATTCTGTTCTGCATCTGATAGGGGGCGGGCTTTACTTCCACACCGGACATTTCCACGCCGATGTATCTGGTACATCTGTCCGGATCCGTGATTTCCACCTTGAAATCCGACTGTACTTCCGGCTCATAAGGGCTGATTTCGGCCAGGGGCAGGTCATACAGAGCCGCAATCTCACGGGCAATGCCGTAATGCCCCCAGAGATCCGGCCGGTTTGTCATTGATTTATTATCGATTTCCAGTATAACGTCATCCATGTCCAGTGCCTCTGCCAGGGAAGTTCCCGCAGGTACGGCGAAAGCGGACAGATCCAGAATTTCCGCCTCCTGTGATGCCGGGAACAAATCCCCCAGGCCGATTTCATCCGATGCGCAGATCATGCCGAAGGACTCCACGCCCCGGAGTTTGGAATTCTTAATCACCACCGGTTCCCCTTCTCCGTGCCAGCGGACAACGGCGCCGGGACAGGAGACGGCAACACGCATCCCTTCTCTCAGATTGATTCCGCCGCAGACGATATCCTTGATTTCACCGCCGCCGATATCCACTTTGCATACCCGCAGCTTGTCCGCGTTGGGGTGGGCTTCGACTTTTTCGATTACGCCCACAACCATATTGTCAAAACGCCGGGCCAGATATTCCACGTCCTCAACCTCCACGGTTGACATGGTCAGATCATACGCCAGCTTCTTCAAATCCATATTTTCCGGGATAGACACATAATCCCCGATCCATGATAATGATAATTTCATTTCACCCTCCTTTTTATCGTTCCGCATCTGCCCCACCCCCAGGCTCAGGTTGGTACCGGACCGGGCAGACGCTGTTTGGGATATCGTTCCGCATCTGCCCGCCCGGTACACAGTTACAGGCAGGGAAGTTCCGGCTGCGACTTATCTGAACTGCTTCAGGAATCTTAAGTCAGCACTGTGGAACAGTCTGACATCATCCACACCGTAGCGCATCATAACAAGCCTGTCCAGGCCGATATTGACATAGAAGCCCGTGTATTCATCCGGGTCCAGTCCCGCAGCCCGCAGTACATTGGGATGAGGCGAGCCCCCCGGCATGACTTCAATCCAGCCCACATGCTTGCAGACGCTGCAGCCTTTGCCTCCGCAGACCTGGCACTCCATGTCGATTTCAAATCCCGGCTCCACAAAGGGGAAGAAGCCGGAACGCATCCGGACAGCCACATCCGTGCCGAATACTTTGCTTAAGATGCTCTTGATCATCACCTTGCCGGATGTGAAGGTGATGTCCTTGTCCACAATCAGCGCTTCATACTGGAAAAAAGCTCTCTCGTGATGCGCGTCCGTCGTCTCATTCCGGTACACGCGCCCCGGATACACGAAACGGTAAGGCGGTTTGTGGGTCTGCATATAACGGACGCTGCCGCCTGTCAGGTGCGGGCGCAGGCAGAGTTTCTCATTGGTACTCCCGCTGTCATGTCCCTCCAGCCAGTAGGTGTCCATGCTCTCGCGGGCCGGATGGTTCTGTGGGAAATTCAGCTTGTCAAAGGCGTACATCTCGCTTGTGATATCATCCTCCTGGAAAATTTCAAAGCCCATGGAACGGAAGGTGTCGTTTAAGTCATAGCACATCTGTGTGATGGGATGCAGTCCTCCCGGCGCCGGCATGATGCCCGGAACGGAACAATCGAAATCCGGAAGAACCTCCGATGCTTTCAGCTTCAGCTCCATTCTTTTTTCGTCGATGAGCTCCTTTACCTGGTTCTTGGCCTGATTCAGCAGTGTTCCCATCTCGGGACGAAGCTCGGGAACCAGATTCGGCAGTTCCTTCATCAGAAGGCTCAATGCCCCCTGTTTGCCGATAAAGGCGCTTTTTACGTTCTGCAGCTCGCTTTCGCTGGCTGCCCCGGAAATTTTGGCTTTTACGTCAGATAAAATGCCGGTAATCTTTTCTTTCATTGGGGATGCTCCTTTCTGTTTTTGTCGGAGAGGGCCGGAAATGTATTAATCGAGTAGGGGAAAAGCCTTTCCCCTACTCGCGCGCCGGGCACCCGTCAGCCTCTGCTGACATATTTCCTCTGGGTGCCCGTGTGCATAAAAAAACACCGCCCCCTGTCATTGTACAAGGGACGATGTGAACCGCGGTACCACCCTGTTTCAGAGTATGCTTCTCTCTGCCATACTCTGCGCTCGTTTTGTGTATAAAATCTGCTACACGGACATCCGGCTTAACGCATTGCCGTCAACGCTTTTCGCCGGAAAGCTCCCATACTGAAACTTCCAAAAGGGCCGCAGGGGGAATGCTCTCAGCCGGTGACACTCCGTCTCTGGTCTGCCGCTGCTTTTGTACTCACGTATGTTCAAAGCCTGATTAGTGAATAATTTTAATATGAAATTCGTTTCCTGTCAAGCGGAAAATGCTATAAACGAAACAATTCCTTATGCCTCCAGTTCAACGCACCGGAATCTTCAGCACCTGTCCGATGCTCAGCATATCGCTGCTCAGCCCGTTTAATTGCCTGATGGCATCCACCGTGGTGTCATATCTTCTCGACAAAAGCCAGAGCGTATCGCCGGGCCGGACCGTATATTCGATATAGGGACCTGATTGGGACGAAGGAATTTTCAGCACCTGCCCCACATTAAGCAGATTACTGGTAAGGCCGTTCAGCTGCTTGATGGCATCTACCGTAGTCTGAAAGCGCTGAGCAATTAACCAGAGGCTGTCTCCGGCACGAACCACATACTCACGGACACCGCTGCCGCTCCCACCTGTTCCGCCTCCCGTCCCAGGCTGGCCTGCTCCTCCCGTACTTCCGCTTCCGGGTACATTCTGCCCGGGCACATTCTGCCCTATTCCCCGATACACCTCATACAGTTTCCTCCAGGTGGCCGCCCCCACAATTCCGTCCGCGGAAAGCCCCGTCGCACGCTGGAAGGCCGTCACTGCCTGCTGCGTCCCGCTGCCGAATATGCCGTCCTGCGCCGGTGCCGGAACGGTGGGATAATATTCCGAAATAACGTCCAGAAGGTATTGCAAAGTGATAACATCCTGTCCCCTGGAGCCCTGCCGCAGTACCGAATTCGGCGGCACTGTACCGATTCCAAGAGTGGTTCCCTCGCTGTCCAGCTCCGCCAGCCTTGTCACACCGGCATAAATACTGGAAATTTTGTACCAGGTAGCTTTTCCCACGATTCCGTCCGCCGCCAGCCCAAAGATACTCTGGAATTTCGTCACTGCCGCTCTGGTGCTGTCCCCAAAGGTTCCCGCCGCGTCGGTAATCGCCGGAATTGCCGGATAATTTCTGCGGATTCTGTTCAG
The DNA here is from genome assembly GCA_947385785.1 of uncultured Lachnospiraceae bacterium. Lineage (GTDB taxonomy): Bacteria > Bacillota > Clostridia > Lachnospirales > Lachnospiraceae > Acetatifactor. Next base: position 8,837 of record CANDMH010000071.1, on the reverse strand, counting down.
ATAAGTCTGTATGGTCTCCACATCCAGCCCCGTGCTTCCGACTCGTAACGCCGTCCCCGGATAGGAGGATGGGACATTGGCATAGGCATCCGCTTCCACGATTTCCACGTCATTCGGATAATAATTGCGCAGAATCTGCAGCGGAGTATATCCATTGTTCGCCAGCGTGACCGTTCCCCACTGTGACATTCCCCGGCATGTAACAGTGGTTCCGTTACAGAAGGAAGTGAAATAAGGCGCATTCTGTCCCGGTCTGCGTACATATTCATTGAAGATTTCGTCTACCACCCTGCTGACAGAGTCATAAATGGGCCGTCCATATACAAAATTCTGGTCATAAGCCGTGCTGCTGGTAATGTCATAATCATAGCCGCGGCTCCTGTACCACTCAGTAAAAACCCGATTTAACGCAAATGTTATTATCGCGTAAATATTGGCCCTCAGGGATGCATCCGGCCAGGTTGGGTAAATCTCGCTGCTGGCCACATTTTTCACATAATCCGGAAAGGATACCTGTATATTGGATGCAGAAGAGCCTGGGGCTCCCAGGTGCACAGTAATAGGGTTCGGAATGACCACCTGACGCAAAATTCTTCCCCCGTCAGTTCCGGCTTCCGGTGTGCTGACATTTCCCGGTCCGTTTCCAATTCCCGGCATAGCCCCTTCTCCCTGTCCGGCTCCGGGCTCCTGCCTGGTTCCTGCGCCCTGTCCGGCTCCGGGCTCCTGCCTGCGGCCTGTCTCCGGTATCCTGCTTTCTCCTGAGGCTGTGTTGCTGCCCGCTTCCGTCCCGCCGTTCCCTTCCTGCGTTCTGGGTTCCTGCATGGCCACGGCAGGCTTTCCGATAAATATTTTCGTCTCTCCCGGACGGCGCTGTCTGGCTTCCATGGGCACAAGCTCCATGGGCAGAACCGCCGTCTCTCCCTCATAAATGGGAATATGAGACACATAAAGTGTGTTAAAGCCCTCCCCCTGTGCAAGTACATTGTAGCTTTTGTAAGGTAATCCCGCATACCAGGGATTCTGGGAGAACCCTTTATCCAGCGTCTCCAAAGGCACCTTCTGTGTCTCACCGCTTTCATCCGTCATCAGATGATAGAGGATTTCCCCCTGCTCTCCCAAAATTCTCACATGCACGCCTTCAAGCGGGACGGCATCCTGAGCAGTGCGCACCTGTACGAGCAAATATCCGATTGCCATAGCAACGCTCTTCTCCTTCTTAGGAACTGTCGGAAAATAACTGATGCAACTTGTTTAAAAGAAATCCCGGAAATACAAGGAAAACGGCAAAAAACTCGAATCAGTTATTTGTAGACAATTCCTTACACTCAATATACAGGATATGAATCATGAGCGCAAATCGTTACACCCGCACCGCTGCCGCTTCTCCTTCCGCATCCCCCTCTTCCTTCGCCTCATAAAACCATCTCCTGAGCGTGCAGATATCCCTGGGCAGATTGTCCCTGTCCTCCCGCTCATGCAGCTTCCTCACCCAGGCATAATACTCGTTTGCCAGCGGTGTGGCCAGGGAGGATGTCTTGCTGATGTAACCCTTACGGATGGCCTCGTGGGATACGCTTCTCATATATTTCCAGAAATTGTAGTAAGTAAGCTTTATCTTCGTCATGTATCCCACGCTGTCTTCAATGACAAATCCCTCGATTTTATGCCCTTCGTACTCGTAATCCGCCTCCAGGACATCATGATACCAGTCAAAAAATTCCTGCCAGTCCGCGATTTCGTAAGCCTTCTTCTTGGGCTCCAGACCGAACATCTCCGCCACATGGCACATATCGTCATATTCGTACTTCCCAAAATCCATCCGGTTAAAGACGATATCCAGCAGAAACAGACGGCTCTCCGGGTATTCAATGATATGCGGGTCATGCTCCATATCCACACATTCGAACACGAAGGAAACCTCCTTTTCCCTGGTATATGTCCTGATTTTCTCCAGGTTCTCAGGCGTGACCTTCTTCCGCAGCATCTCCTGGAAATATCCCGCGTACTGGCTGTCCACGGTGGACTTGCTGGCTGCCAGCAGCGCGTCCTCATATTCGTTATAGCTTACAATCCCCAGAAAGCCGTTTTCCTTGACATAAGCAGTGACGGGAAACTGCAGCCTGTGCTGCAGCATCTCAAATTTTGTCTCAGGCCGCTCATTGATATTGAAAAACTTATCGTAGGACCTGGCAGCCACCTTCCCCTTCATTGTGTCCAGATACAGCCCTCTGGCTTTGACAGTCTGCGCATCCCAGGCTCTGTCGTAAAATGCTTTGTCCGTGTAATTGAAGGAGGAAATATTGCCGAACTTCTTCTCCACGATATATTTGTTGCTGCGCAGCGCTATAATCGTGTCTGCCACGGAGCTGTTGACTACAGACTGTTCTTCCTGCATCTCCGGCGTCCTGTACACCTCATTTTCCACCTCGACACAGTGAATTCCCGTTTCGTCCACCTGGACACATCTCAGGCAGCCGCCGTATTCCACCTGTCCTTCCAGGTTGAATACTCTGTCATTTACCATCACCGGCACATGCTTCGTGTTCCTGTGTCCGTGAATCTGATAATAATTATCCGGCGTAGTGTCAAAAAAGGTCTCCGCAATCTTCTCGAAATCATCGTAATTGCCCACGCCCTTAATCATCTGCTCCGTGGCCACAAATGACAGGTTTTCGGGCATGGTACTCAGACCCGCATGGGTGACCAGATAGACATTGTCCCCATACCTGTAATACGCGCACTGGCCGAATTTCCTGTAAAGCTGTCTCACTTCCTTCTTACTGATCTTCGCGGCATCCAGAGCCGGCTTCGTGATCAGCTCAAACTCTTTGGACCTGCCTGTGGAATCATTCGCCCAGTACCAGAGCCACCTCTCATGATTCCCCTCCAGCATCAGCACGTTCTTCCGGTTCATAATGGAGAGCAGGAATTTCACCACCTCCACATTTTCCACGCCGCGGTCAATGTAATCCCCCACAAAAATGTACATTTCATCGTCTTTCAGCCCGCCGTTGTCCTCCAGGTATTTCTGCAGAACCGTATTGCAGCCGTGGATATCGCCGATATGGTGTACTTTTTTGTACGAGGACATGTCAAACATCCGCAGCCAGATGGTGTCCAGCTCATCCGGCCTGATTACCTTGATCCCGGAAGGAATCTTCTGGGTCCGGAACCGGGCGTACATGTTGTCGATAACCTCCTCCGGCACCCTCTGAAAAACTTCCCTGTCCGCATTTCTGCGTTTCGTCTCCTCTATGGGAACATCCGTGAAATCCACGCAGTAAATCCGATAACGGTAGGTCTCGCACATCTCCTTATACCGGTTCATCTCACTGGTCTTGGAATTGGTGGCGTCGATTACCGTAAAATCGCCTCTCTGCATCCGAATTTCCAGAATGCTGAACAGTGTCTTCCACACAATGCTGTCATTGGACTGGCTGATGCCCTCCGTCCCGTCCGCCAGCATCACCGGACTCTGGCACAGCAGGCGGATGTCGTCTGCCGATAATGTATACTTTTTCAATCCCTGCTGTTCAATCCAGGTGGACTTGCCGCAGCCGGGTGCTCCCCGCAATAATAATAATATCCTCATTTTTCATTCCTCCTTTTCGCAGAAACCGCCTGGCGGTTCCTTTCCTCGTTCATCATGGTCTCTCCGTGAGACCATTCCCACATCTTTCCTCTCCTTCTCAGCTTCTCCGCACAACCATCTGACAGGCTTTCCTTTCCTCTTTTCCCCCAGTAGTACTCCATCCAGCCAGAAATTGTAATCTGGAACAGGCAGTCGCGGACTCCAATTTCCAGCCGGATGGAGTGCCAGCTTCCCGCTCCAGATTCACGGGCACCCCGGAGACATCTCTCCGGGGATCCAGTATGCGCGTTCTTCATATCAGTTATTTGCTGACACTTCCCTTTTCTGGGATTTCAGAAGCTGGGCGATGAGATGCTCCACCTCCTGAAGCTGTTCCCGGGAATTCTCCCGGTGGCTCTGCCTGCGGTACTGGGAGGGAGACATCCCCTTCATGGCATGGAAAGCCTTGGTAAAGACCAGAGCATCACTGTAGCCGCAGGAAAGCGCGATACTTTCTATGGGGTAGGAGGTGGAATCCAACAGCTCTCTTGCTTTCGTTATGCGGAATGTGGTAAGGAATCTTTGGGGAGACATCCCCAGATAGCTTTGAAAGAGTGTGTAAAGGTAACTTCTGTTGATGCATACATAATCCGCCACATCCGTCACCCTGATGGGATTGCAGTAATTGCTCTGAATAAAAGACACCGCCTTCTTCACGTACTGATTTCCCTTGTCTTCCTCGTCCCTTGCCACCACTCCGGCGCTTTCTGCCAGGATGGACAGGAATACGCCCAGCTGCCCGTTCCGTCTTAAGTCATCCGCGATTCCGAAAGTATTATGTTCCATCATATCCCTTACGATGGCATACAGCTCCTGGTCTCTGTCGCAGGAAAATATGGGATGTTTTGCCGACAGCCCCATGGTTTCCAGATACTCTCCTGCCCGGCTGCCCCCGAAGCCTACCCACAGGTAACTCCAGGGTTCCTTCTCATCCGCCTGATAAAATGCCAGTTCATTGGGCTGTATCAGGAAGCCGTAGCCGGCCTCCAGCCTATATTCCTTGTCATGAAATCGGAACAACCCCCTGCCGTCCAGCACATAATGAATCAGGTAATGGGGTTTGGAAGCCGGTCCGAAGCTGTGCAGGCTTTCCGTCCTGGAACAGCCGCAGCAGTTTACGTACAGACTCCCTGCCTTATCATTTTCAAAATCCAGTTTAAACGCTTTCTCCATATGTAAAAACCGGCCTCCTTTCCACATCTTTTTACTACATCACCGTCTTGTTTCTGCGTGTTTTCTCAGATCACAAATTCCTTCCTGTCCATGTCCGCCTGTACCTTCTCCAGGTCTTCCCTGATGTGGAGCTTCTGAGGACAGGCCTTCTCACATTTGCCGCATTTCACGCAGTTCTTTGCCTGCTTTTCCTCTCCCAGACCCTTCTCCCAGTTATTTTTGACCATGTTGTAATTCTGGTACATATGATAAGTATTCCACACACGGAAATTGCCCGGGATGTCCACGCCTGCCGGACAGGGCATGCAATACCGGCATGCGGTACAGCCGTTCTGCACACGGCTCCTGATCAGCGCTACAATCCCGTCAATGGTCTTCGTCTCTTCCTCTGAAAGAGGACGGAAATCCGAAAATGTCTTCAGATTATCCTCCACCTGCTCCATGGTGGTCATGCCGCTCAGAACCACTTTCACATTGGGCAGGCTCCCCACCCAGCGCAGCGCATAGGACGCCGTGGAAGCTTCCGGATCCAGAGCGCGGAATTTCCCGGTAATGTCCTCCGCAAAGGCTGCCAGGGAACCGCCCTTTACCGGCTCCATGATCACCAGCGGCACGTTTCTTTCCTCCGTGAGACGATACCCCTTCAGTCCCGCCTGGCTCTCCGCATCCATGTAATTCAGCTGAATCTGGCAGAAATCCCAGTCTCTGTAGCAGAGGATTTCCTCAAATGCCTCATAACTGTCGTGGAAGGAAAAGCCCAGATACTTAATTCTGCCTTCCGCCTTCAGCTTCTCCAGAACTTCCACCACGCCAAGCTCCACCATCTTCCGGAAGCTGTCGCCGCCCAGCGCATGCATCAGATAGAAATCTATGTAATCTGTCTGCAGCCGTGTCAGCTGTTCTTCAAAAATCCGCTCTGCGTCTTCCTTCTTCGACACATTCCAACAGGGCAGCTTCGTGGCCAGGTAGAAGGAATGCCTGTCGTATTTTTTCAATACCCTGCCCACAAAGGGCTCGCTGTCGCCGTTGTGATAGGGATAGGCGGTATCGATATAATTCACCCCCGCGGCAATGGCTTTATCCAGCATTCGCTCTGCCTCAGGTTCGTCAATTTTTCCTTCCGCCGTCACCGGGAAGCGCATGCACCCAAATCCCAGTAAAGAAGTCTCAATTCCCAGTTTTTCCAGTTTTCTTTTTTCCATTGCCGCTTTTCCTCCATATATTGATATATTATTATAGGTCTTTTGCATGGGGGTTACTGTGAAAGTCTTCAAACTGGACTCTGTGGCACCGCGAGGCGTTTCGTGCTCTTTTGCACGAAATCCCGAGACTACCGTGCGCCAAACCCGCTTCCCAAAGGCGACACGCCTTGGCGGGTTTGTGTGCATCTTCACAGTAAACCCCCAGACTTTCATGCAAGGTGGAGCAGCTCGTTGCATGGGGATTTACTGTGACAGATACCCGTCACTGTCGAACTCCACCCCGAAATCCCTGCTGTACTCATTTATCTTATCCAGAATCCGCTGTGCCTCCTCTCCCTCTGCGGGCGTGGGCTTATAATCATTCCGGCTGGTCACAGAGCTCACTGAGCAGGGAATCACGCGGATATCTTTATCTTCCTGCTTTTCACCATCCCGAAAAGTAAAGGTCTGTTGGAAAATCATGGTATCCTTGTCCGGCGGATTCCTGTTTGCCCCGAAGCAGAAATTGCCCAGGCTGTATATAATATATTTCCCCTGGTATTCCTCTATACCCTGCAGCACATGGGGATGGTGCCCGATGACCAGGTCATACCCCCAGTCAATGCATTTCTTCCCCAGGCTCTCCTGGTAATCCTCGGGATAATATTCCCGCTCAATTCCCCAATGGCAGCATGCAAAAACCAGGTCTGCGCCGTCCTCCCGAAGCTGTACAATACCGTCCTGAAGATATTTTTCCACACCGGCGCCCTGTCCCACTTCATTGACAGACACGATGCCGATCCGGATGCCGCCGGTTTCATACATACAGTAATTGTTGTCATAGGCATACAGGATGCCCGCCCCCTCCAGCGCCTCCACTGTGTCGGCAGTCCCCTGTTCCTTGTAGTCCAGACGATGGTTATTTGCCATACTGACCGCTTCCACACTGCCTGCCGTCAGGATATTAACGTATTCCGGATCACCTGAAATGCAGTAAGTCTGGCCCTCACGGAAATCCTCTGAACGGGTCAGCGGCCCTTCCAGATTCACCAGTGTCAGATCATCCTCGGAGAAAATATCGACTACATTTTCAAAAAAATAACTGTCGCCCGCTCCCTTATCATAGGTCTGGCGAAAGGATATCTCGTAGCCCTGGCCGATATAATTGCCCAGTGTCACGTCTCCGGCGACGGAAATCGTGATTTTGACTTCTTCCGGCTGCAATTCTCCGGCAGGCAGTGTACCGCCGCCTGCCGCATTTAAATTTTCTCCCGATGCTAAGACACCGCCTTCCGCCTGCCCTCCTGCGGGCAGCACCTGGCCGTTGTCGCCTGATGCTGTGCCTGCGAAACCGTTTTGCCCGCTGTTTTCCGATGTCCCGTTCGGAACACCATTTCCCGCGCTGCTTCCGGATGTCCTGTTCGAAGTATCGTTACCTTTGCTGCTTCCGGGTGCTTCGTTCGAAGTACGGTTTCCTTCACCGCTTCCGGATGCTCCGTTAGAAGTAATATTTTCCTCCATGCCTCCAAATGCCACGTTAGAAGCACTGTTTCCTCCGCTGCTTTCAGATGCCTCATCCACAGTGCCCAGGGAACCCTTTTCCCAGTTTTGCCCTTCCGGCAGCACTCCGTTCCCGTCCTCAGCCTGTTTGATGGGGACGGCTTCCAGCTCTGCCACCGAAGCTGGTACGGATTCCTGATTTCCGCAGGCTCCCGACAGCAGCGCGCCTATCAGGATGGTAAGCAATACACCGCTTTTCTCTCTCATAAACAATTCCTGTTACCTTTTTTTCAGCATTTTTATCTCTACTTTATTATAGACAGTCATCACCAGCACCGCCTCTCCGATCAACAGCAGCGTACAGAGCAGGCCCATCCAGCCCCCCAGTAAGCTTCCGATATACAGGGTTATTTCCGCAGCCACGCCGAAGACGATGACAAGGCTTCCGCAGAATTTGTTATATTTTTTCACATCCACCACCTCAATGGGGCGTTTGTTGAAAACCTTGTTCCTGTCCTCGCAGCTGAATATTTTTACCGCTACATTGATACACATAAAAGCAATAAATAAAAATATAATAAGATCCATGCTTTTTCCCGGCTCCTTCCTGAGTCAAATGCAGACAACACATCTGCATTGCCCTTATCGGGCGTCCTCTGTTTTATTGCTTCCCAAAATCCGAAATGCCATTTTCCAAGGAATCGTGAAGAAATAAATTTGTACATGACGTTTCATTGCTTTGCACGGTATGGTTCACTCGCCATACAGCTTTTCCTTCAGATACTGAATATTCGCGTCAAAATCCACCTCCAGCACCGCCATCTTGCGGATTGTCACGTCCCGGTAAGTTCCGGGCTGCGGAATGCTGTCCGACTCGATATCGTATGTAAGCAGCTTCCCTGCCATCAGGCTCAGGCTGAAGCATTCTCCCTGTGTCAGATTCGTTGTCAGGTTCGGCAGAAGCCCGTCCATCAGCCCTTTGGGGTTTGTGACCAGCGCCGAAGGCAGCTTTTTGATCACGGCAGTCAGCACCTTTCTCTGCCGGTCCGTCCTGCCGAAATCAGTACCCAGATACCGGTTCCTGCTGTAGGCAAGCGCCTGAGGACCGTTCAAATGCACCAGGCCGCTGACGGAAGTATCCATATTGTCCGTGCCCTGGGGCCTGTCTGTAAGCATGTTGTACTCCACCAGATAACCGTTGACATACTCAATTTCCTCACTGGTCAAATCCAGCTCAATTCCGCCCACCGCATCCACCAGATTGGCAAATGCCTCAAAGTTCACCAATACGTATCGATTTACCGTAATATCCAGATTCTGCTCGATGGTCTCCATCAGCAGCTCCGCGCCGC
>CANDMH010000070.1 GCA_947385785.1 uncultured Lachnospiraceae bacterium | reverse complement strand
GTTTTGCTCTCCTTTCCAATCCTTGCCCCTTTGTATTTGTCTTCCAGCCACTTTACCTCACCGCCCCGGAATTTTACTTCCGGGACAGCAATAACTGATCTGCCAATTCTTTTAACAATGCCGTTTTCTGTCTCAACTGCAAATGAAACCATCTGTTTATCCATAAAACTCTCCCCCTTTACAATCCATACGCTGCTCTCCGCTCTGCCACATATCTGGCATGTATTTCTTCTTTCTCCTTCTTAAACCGAGCCTGCAGCTTTTTTGTCTCTTCTTCCATGAAAACTTTCTCCGCATCAAGCATCTCCATTCTCTCCCTGTCCAGACTGATTACCAGTTTCCCATTCTCGCACTCAACCTTGATCTGATCCCCAATCTCAAAACCCATTTCATTCAGCCACTGTCCTTTAAGAATGACGGTCGGCGTAGGCTTATAATTACGTCCGCTCTGTGAGATTACCTTAATATTTCTGACTTTCTTTGATTCCATAGACTTGCCTCCTTAAACTGTAAATGAACATTTACTTTAGAAATAATGTCCTTACCGCTCAATCCTAAAAATCAGCCCAATGGCACCACCTCCCCTCAGCGCAAAAAAATAACTGCCAATGTTTTCGCATCAGCAGCTATCGCTTTAGTTCAGTGTATTAAATTTGGCTATTGGTTATTTTTACCCTCTTCCTTGATTCTGTAGTAATCATCCATACTCAGACTCAGTTTCACATGGGTATCTGGTTTTGATTTTCGGTTGCTCAAGAGGCACACCGTCTCTATATTCGCAGTATTCGGAAACATATCCACACAGCAGGCCCGCCTCACATGATACCCGCCCTTCCGAAATTCCACCAGGTCCCGCACCAGGCTGGTAGGTTTGCAGGAAATGTATACAATCTGCTCTGCTCCATAAGAAATAATTTTCGGCAGCGCCTTCGGGTGGATGCCGTCCCGGGGCGGGTCAAGGATAATGAGATCCGGCTTTTCCTCAATGGTGTCCAGCACCTTCAGCACATCTCCCGCAATAAAAGAACAGTTCTTCAGCCCGTTCTCCTCCGCATTCCGCACCGCCGCCTGTACTGCTTCCTCCACGATTTCCACGCCTGTCACCCGAAGCGCCGATGAGGCCATCATCTGCGCAATGGTGCCGGTACCGCTGTATAAGTCGAACACCACTTTATCCGGCGCCCCATCCTCGCCGTTTCCCAGTTCCCCCACATACTCCCTGGCCGTCTCGTAGAGCACCTCCGCCCCACAGGTATTTGTCTGGAAAAAGGAAAAGAGAGACACTTTAAAGCGCAGTCCCAGCAGTTCCTCATAAAAGCAGTCCTGTCCGTAAAGCACTTTCGTACGGTCACTGCGCACCACATCAGCCCTGGAATCATTTACAATATGCGCAATCCCGGCAAAACGCCCGCGCAGTTTTCCTTCCCGCTCCAATGTTAACAGGCTCTGCAAAAATCCTTCTATCAGCGCATTTTCCCGTTCAGCCCCTTCTTCAAAGCCATATTCTCCGCATCCCTCCGGCTCTCCCCACGGATTCTGCGAGCTCGTCACCAGGGCTGCCAGGATTTCCCCGGTACGGGATGCCTTCCGCACCACCAGATGCCGCAGGTATCCCTCATGACGCATCCTGTGGTAATAACGGACCGGTTTTCCGCCGGGGCAGGAACCGAAATACGTCAGCACCGCATTCAGAATCAGGCTGTAATCCTCATCCACAATCCGGCACCCGTCCACCGTTACCACATCATAAAAACTGCCCCGTTTATGCATCCCCAGTGTAAGCGGGCCGTCCTTCACCTCGTCTCCGAAAGTAAATTCCATCTTATTCCGGTAGCCGTACACCTGCGGGCTTCCCTTTATGCCTTCCCAGCTCCAGTTTTCCTCCTGTCCCTCCAGGCAGGCATCCAGCAGGCGTTTCACCTGTCCCTCCTTCACCCCAAGCTGCTCCTCATACGGAAGGGAGAGATAAGTGCATCCTCCGCAAACTCCAAAATGGGAACACGGTGCTTCCGTCTCCAGAGGTGATTTTTCAAGCACCTCCAGGAGACGGCCTTCCGCCTTCCCATTTCTCACTTTGCTGATTCCTAGCCTGATCTTCTGGCCGGGCAGGCTGTTCTTCACGGTGACGGCACCTTCCTGCGTCTGCGCAATGCCTTTGTTCGGGAAATCCACCCGCTCTACCGTGGCTTCATACACCTGTCCTTTTTTCATCTGTTCAGTTCTCTCCCTCGTCTACGAAGAAATCATCTTCCTCGTCTTCCGTCTCTTCTTCATCCTCGAAATCATCTTCGAACTCATCGTCGAAGTCTTCCAGATAGCGGGGATTCAGATAGCGGTAAACAGCGTATGCTATGGCAGCCACCGCCGTGACAGCGCCGATAATCGCCAGCACCCACAGCACTTTCTTACATTCCTTCTCTTCTTCCTTCTTGCCGAGAAGTTCGTTCAGCCTTGCAATGTCAATCAGGTTCTCAATCTTACTCATGTGACTACCTCCATACCGGCAGTTTCTCTGCCTTTCATTTTCTTTTAAGCAAATGCAGCTTCCCATAGTTGAACACGGCGCGAAGGGATGCGCCTTTTATCAGAAGCATAGTACATACTTCTGATAAGACATATTATACCATATTCCATTTTAAATTACTACACCCTTTTCAATTTCGCAAAGGATGCATACATAATTTTTTGCCCGGCTTTGTCAAATTCTACTGTCACTTTGTAATCACGTGGTTCTCTATCGATATGTGTGACCTTCCCTTCGCCGTACTTGACATGGGAAACTCTGTCGCCCACACCGTAATCAATAGCCTCCGGAGCTTTGTAGGGAGCGCCCTTCGAAATTCCTGCCAACTGATTGAGGCTGCTGATGCCCTTCGCTATATAGGGCTTGTCAGTCTTGATTACGGCTTTCGGACGTATGATCGCCTTCGGACGGGTCTCCCCGGCACTTCCGCCCGTTCCGTTTCTTTCTTCGATACCGCCGTCCGCCGTTCTACCGATGCTGCTTCCGCCGCTTCCGCTTCTTTCTCTGCTTCTTACAGGTCCGTCCCCGTAATTCATCTCGTCTGAGTCAGATAATATCACAAAGTTATCATCATTATCTGTGAAAGTCGCATCTTTCCCTCCACCCGAAGCGCTATTTCCATACCCGGCGCTGTCGGAAGACCAGGCGCCTCTTCTGCGGTTCTGCGATCCGAATTCCCGGTCCAGCAGTTCCATCGGAATCTCGGCCACAAACCGGCTCACCGGGTTGTACTGAGTCTCTCCTCTTATCATCCGCATCCTGGCACAGGTCAGGGTCAGCTCGTCCTTTGCCCTGGTAATGCCCACATACGCCAGCCGTCTCTCCTCTTCCAGGTCAGAGATATCATCCGAATTGGCCGCCATATAACCGGGAAACAGCCCGTCCTCCATGCCTGCGAGGTATACATTGGAAAACTCCAGCCCCTTGGCGGAATGCAGTGTCATCAGCAGCACCCGGTTGTCATCACTGTCCACATTGTCGATATCGGCCACCAACGCCACTTCCTCCAGAAATTCTGTCAGGGAAGGCTCCTCATGGGTCTCTTCGTAGCTGGCCGCCTTGGTGATCAGCTCATCCACATTCCCGATTCTGTCTTCGCCGCCTTCCTCGTCGTAATCCTCCAGATAAGCCTCATACCCAACCTGCTCTATCACTTTCCGAATCAGGTCCGACAGCTTTCCCCCGCGTTCTTCTTCCCGCAGCTTTCGAATCAGTTCCACGAATGGCCGTATCTTCGCTGCCGCCCTGCCCAGTCCCATAATCTCATCCGCACGCTCCAGCGCTTCATAAAATCCAATGCCGTAAGCTGACGCAAAGTCCGCCACCTTTTCCAGCGTCGCATTGCCGATGCCGCGCCTGGGCACATTGATGATACGCCTCACCGCCACATCGTCACGGCCGCTGTCTATGGTTTTCAGATAGGCCAGAATATCTTTTATTTCCATCCTGGAATAAAAATTGGTACCTCCCACTACATTATATGGTATCCCCTCCAGAATCATTCGCTCTTCCAGGAGACGGGCCTGGGCATTGGTACGGAAAAGCACCGCGCACTCCTTATAATCAGAACCTTCCTTCTCCACCTTCTGGCGGATGTCGTCCGCAATATACTCCGCTTCCTCATATGCGCTGTCAAACTGGCGCAGCCGCACCTTCACACCGCCGTTCCTGCCTGTCCACAAAGCCTTTTCTTTCCGGCCCGTATTATTTCGGATCACTGCATTGGCAACATCCAGAATGGTCTGTGTGGAACGGTAGTTCTGTTCCAGCTTGATCGCCTCCGCCTCGGGAAAGAATTTTTCAAAATCCAGAATATTCCGGATATTGGCTCCTCTGAATTTATAGATAGACTGGTCATCGTCACCCACCACACAGAGATTCCTGTATTTCTGAGCCAACAGCCGCACCAGTTCAAATTGCGCAGTATTGGTATCCTGATACTCGTCCACCATGATATACTGGAAACGCTCCTGATAAGAATCCAGCACTTCAGGGCAGCTGCGAAACAGCTCCACCGTCTTCACGATGATATCATCGAAATCCAAAGCATTATTCTTCTTCAGGGTATCCTGATATTCCCTGTAAACCTTTGCCTGGATAGTTTTACCGTAATCCCCGGCCACTGCGGCATCCTGCTCGAACTGCTCCACAGTAATCAGTTCATCCTTAGCGGAAGAAATGGATCCCATCAGCGCACGCTCCTTGCATTTCTTCGGATCCAGGTTCAGATACTTGATAATCCCTTTCATCACCGTCTTCTGGTCATCCGTATCATAGATTGTAAAATTATTACCATAGCCGATTCTGTCGATATAGCGCCGCAGGATACGCACACAGGTGGAATGGAAGGTGGCGACCCACACCTGCCCCGCACCGAAATCCACCAGTTTGTCTACCCTCTCCCGCATTTCCCCCGCCGCTTTATTGGTAAAGGTAATTGCCAGGATATTCCAGGGCTTCACACCCATCTCATCAATCAGGTAGGCAATTCGATGGGTGAGTACCCTGGTTTTGCCGCTTCCGGCTCCCGCCAGCAGCAGCAGCGGGCCTTCCGTGTGAAGCACCGCCTCCTTTTGTTCCTTATTTAATGTGTCATATATACTCATAGATCCCCCTTCATCCGTCCTCCTGACAGCTGCCGCGGTTCAACCTGTCTGCGGTGTCTGCGGCAGCGCTTTCCCTTCCAGAACTCTCCTGATGCTTTGCAGCCGTTGTAGGCCCCTGCCGCCGGCTCTGACACGCAGACATCGCCGCAGGCCCACGGCTGCTTCCGACCTGTCACGCAGGCACCTCCACAGGCCGCAGCTGCTTTCAGCCTGACACGCAGACATCTCCCAGTCCATGGCTGCTTCCGACCTGTCACGCAGGCGTCTCCACAGTCCATGGCCGCCTCCGACCTGTCACGCAGACATCGCCGCAGGCCCACAGCCATCGCTTCCGGCCCTTAACACGCAGGCATCGCCGCGAACTTACGTTCACTGCTGCACTCTGTCACGTTCATCAAAGACATCCCCGCATTCTGGACAGAACTTCGGAGGATGGGAAGGATCTTCGGGTTCCCACCCGCATTTGTCACATCTGTATACCGGTGCGCCTTCCGGCCTTCTGGCGCCGCAGTTGGTACAGAATTTCCCCTGGTTAACGGCACCGCAGGCGCAGGTCCAGCCTGCTTCGGCAGGTTTGGGACTTCCGCATTCCATACAGAATTTACCGCGGTTATCGGTATGTCCGCATTTACAGGTCCACCCGGGTACGCCGCCGTTTCCCGCTGCTCCAGCATTCCCGCTTCGGTTCCCGGCTGCCTGCCCGTTTCCCATCGAATTCCCGGCTGCCTGGTTCTGAGCCGCCCCCATTGCAAACAGCGATGCGGCATCCATCCCTCCGGCAGTATTTGCCATATTCATCCCGGCAAAGGCCATCATGGGACCGGCAGCCGTGTTGGCTGCCGCGGCTCTCATGGCATCCGCCTGGGCCCCTACCAGCGTAGCCGCCGCCATATTCGCATTCCGCATCGTCGCTGTGGTCTGAAGCTCGCTGATCTTCTTTGAGATATCCTCCGGCATGGACGGCGGATTCATGGTCATGCTGACCACCACGATACCCCGCAGCTCCTGCCACTTACCCGACAGCTCCGCATTGACCGCATCCACCAGCTCTGTCACATGGTACGGAATATCGGATACACGTACACGGAGTCTGCTGATTTTCCCCAATGCAGGCTGCATTGCCGTCATCAGTTCCGCTTTCATTTGATTCTGAATCTCGCCGCGGCTGTAGGTGTCCGCCACATTCCCGCATACATTCTGATAGAACAGCAACGGGTCCGCCAGACGGAAGGAATAGGAGCCGTTGCAGCGGATGCTCACGTCCATATCCAGTCCGATATTATCGTCTATGTAGCGGAAAGGAATCGGTGTAGCCGTACCGTAGAGATTATTCATGATTTCCTTTGTGTTAAAGTAATACACCCTCTGGTCCTTGCCCGCGTTGCCCCCAAAGGCAAAACGCTTTCCGATGGCCTTGAAGGTACTTTTGATATTTTCCCCCAGATCTCCGTAAAACAGGCTGGGCTCCGTGGAATTTTCATACACAAATTCCCCGGCTTCCGCACAGAACTCCACAATACCGCCCTGTTCCACAATAATCATACACTGTCCCTCATTGACAGCCACGATGGAACCGTTGGAAATAATGTTATCCGTTCCCTTATTGTTACGGTTGCTGCTGGCTTTCTTCCTGCCCTTCGCCACCAGGATATCGTTTGAGAGGGCATCACAGTAAAAATACTCCCTCCACTGCTCCGCCATCATTGAGCCGATGGCATCCTTTGCCGCTTTGATCAGTCCCATCTCTTTCTCCTCCGATCGATTTTGATTTTGTACTTTCTCTATTCTAACAAATTTTACCCGTTCTCTCAACTGCTTTTGCAAATAATCTTTACAAATGAGCAATTTTCGCATAAACTATAGAGTATGAGTTATTATACAGCAAAGGAATGAGGCAAAACATGGGAAAAAAAGCTACGAAAGCCGCCGACAATATGTACTATCTCGCACGTTCAGAGGCGGCTGAACAAAATCCTGACTTTTCCAGCCGGGAGAAAGCGGCTGAAATCATAGGCATCGACCGTACCAGGCTGGCGCGCATTGAGCTGGACACCATCGCCCCCTATCCGGAAGAGGTCAAGGCAATGGCAAGTGCCTACAACATGCCGGAGCTGTGCAATGCCTATTGCGCAAGAGAATGTCCTATCGGGAAAAATTCGGTCCGGGAGGTCTCCATCGATGATTTTGACCGGCTGGCGCTGAAAGTTCTGGGTTCCCTCAAAGATATCGACTCCCTCCGGGCTTCCCTCATCGCCATCTCTGAGGACGGCGTCATCGAGGAAAAAGAACGGCCTGCTTTTCAGAAAATACTGGATTCGCTGGAGAAGATCAGCACCAACGCGAAAGCCCTGCAGTTATGGGCGATCAAGAATATAAAAATGCGCTAATTAAGGCTGTTTTCAAAAACCAGCACATAATGGGATATGTAACTGATTATTGAGCGATGTTGGCAAAAAAGACAAGGAACATAATGCGTTATCAGGGAACAGTTCCTCAGAATAACGGCAACTCCCGGAAGCTGCGCTGCAGTTGACTGATATTTCGTCAGTTTCTGTATGCTTCTATGCAGATTCCGGGAATTTTTCCGTCCGATTCCTTACTCTGCCGCTTTCTGCGCAAACTCCTTCGTCACCAGATCCCCGTAGGGCACACGCTTCTCCAGCACTCCGGAATCCTCCAGAATATTCTGCAGCAGGTCAAATGAACTTTCCTCAAATATCAGATCCTCTTTCCAGGTATCCTGATTATGATAACGCTCCACAATGGTGGTCAGCGTTTCCATCTCTGTCTCGGCGAACTGAGGAGCAATCACTTCGGCAATTTCCGCCGGTGTATGGCTTTGTACATAGTCCATCCCCTTCTGCAGCGCGTCTGTAAATGCCTGGACGGTATCGGCGTTTTTCTCCAGATAGCTCTTCTTGGCGGAAAAGGATGTGTAGGGCACGTAGCCGGAATCCTCTCCCAGGGAGGCGACTACATAGCCTTCGCCCTTCTGCTCCAGGGATGTGGCGTGAGGCTCGAATTCTACCGTGAAATCCCCCTGCCCGCCCGAAAAGGCCGCAGCCGTGGATCCAAAGTCTATGCTCTGGTCAATCCTGAGATCCGCCATGGGGTCTATACTGTTCTTCTCCAGAATGTATTCAAAGACCATCTCGGGCATACCGCCGGCCCTGCCGCCCAGCACATCCTTGCCTTTCAGCATATCCCAGGAAAAGTCCTCAATGGGCTCCCTGGACACCAGGAAATTGCCCGCCCTCTGCGTCAGTTGGGCAAAATTCACCACATAATCCTCTGTACCGCCCGCATACGTGTAAATCGTACTCTCGCTTCCCATAAATCCGATGTCCGCCTCATCGGTAAGCACGGCCGTCATGGTCTTGTCAGCGCCAAAGCCGGTCACAAGGGTCAGATCAATCCCCTTTTCCTCAAAATAGCCTTCCTCAATGGCCACGTACATAGGCGCATAGAATATGGAATGCGCTACCTCATTCAGTACGACTTTCTCCCTGCCGCTGCTGCCGACGCTTCCCGCATCACTCTCGCTTTTTCCGCAGCCGACCACAGCCAGCGTCACCGTCAACAGGGCGATGCAGACCGCCCCTGCTCTCTTCAAGGATCCCCTTTTCATAAAAGCCTCCATATGGTTTGATACGCTATCATATGAGGCGGTAAGGCAATTTGTTCCTGATTTTGTTTCTTATTTTGTTTCTTATTTATTTCTTATCTATTTCTCGTTTATTTCTTATTCTTTATTTTCTTTATTCCTTATTTTTGCTCTTTTCCTTTGCTCCCGCTTTCCTGCTGCCGTGCAGATCATCGATTATTTTCTCTATCATCAGCTTTTTCAGGTACACATCAAAACTCAGGGTACATACAAATGCAAATTTCCGGAGAAAGTCCGCATCCTCCTCCGGGGCGTCCTGAAAGGTCTTCTGTGCTGCCCTGTATTTCGCCTGCACATCCGCCTTCAGCGCCTGCATCTGCTTCTCTTCCATGGTAAAGGCTTCCCGGTAGATACTCTCCAGGTTGAATTTCTCGCCGTTATGAAAATAACGCTCCGTAATCGGCCCCAGAAGCGTCTGTATGTCATTGATGGACAGAATTCCCTTATAATAATAAATAAAAATCAGCAGAAGCACGTGCTCCTTGGAATACTTTTTCTTTACCGGCGGAGGCAGCAGATCGTTCTTGGCATAATTATTGATCATTGTCTTGGTCAGTATTTTGTCCTCACCGGGATTTCTTGCCGAGGAATGCAGTCTGCTGTCCATAAATGTCGTAATCTGGTCCATGTACAGATCAATGTTCGGAATATCCTCAGGGCTGATATATCGCACCCTGTCCAGGCTTTCCAGTATGCTGTTCAGTAAATCATTGCTGTCAATCGTCATAGTCCTACCTCTTTTCAAAAAACTGCCCTCAAATCATCCGGCCGCCAGTTGATACAAAATTAAAAAAGTCATGTTTACATATACTGACTCTATTATATAGTATTCAATACTACATGACAACACTAACTTTTCATATTCCCCATTTTTTTCCCCGTTCACCTTTACTTTACAGCTTTAATATGGTAAAATGTGAAAGCTCCTAATATAAAGAAACCGTGAGGTATCCTCAAATGAATAAAAAAGTAAGAACCGCAGCTGTAGATTTCCTGTTTGACGCTATACTATGTCTGAGAGACAGGGAAGAATGTTACAGCTTTTTCGAAGACTTATGCACTGTCAATGAGCTTTTGTCTATTTCGCAGCGCTTCGAAGTAGCCGCAATGCTGAAAAATCACCGCACCTATCTTGAGATTGCCGAGAAGACCGGCGCCTCCACTGCCACCATCAGCCGTGTCAACCGCTCCCTGCACTACGGAAATGATGGCTATGAGACGGTATTTCAGCGCATGGATAAAAAAGAAGCGTCCGACGAAACTTCATAGGTTTCGTTTCGGACGCTGAATTTCTCTTTATGTATTTTCCGCCCACCGCCCCATCTTCTGAGAACCGGCTTATTCTGACACTTTTGACTCCTCCTCGACAGCAGAATCCGTATTTCCGGCATTTTCCCGGCTTCCTTCTTCAGTCCCCGACTCCACTTCCCTGAGTGCCTCCACAATGGCTGACTTGGCTGATTTTTTCATGGCTTTCACTGCCTTGTTGTTCAGCTTGACTTTCTTGGAGACATCCTGGTTCATATCGCATCTTCCCTGGAAGACAGCCTTCTCATCAATTACAAGCCCACTGGTAGTAAGGTCTCCAATCACCCTGGCTGTGGAAGTCAGTTCCACTTTCTCCGGCACATTCAGATTTCCGTACACTTCCCCGCCAATGACAACCATCCGGGAATTGATGTCACCGTGAATGCACCCTGATGCACCCACAATCACAGTATCCGTCACAGTCACATTGCCGTTCACAGTACCGTCGATCCGGACAGAGCCATCGGACGCAAAGTCACCGTTACACACTGCTCCCATTCCGATAATCGTTGAAATCTGTGTTTCCCTTTTTTTCATTTCCTTATACCTCCGTTTTCATTGCCGTTCACGGTCTGTTGCCGCAGACCTGCAGCCTGCTGTCCCGCAAAATCACCTGACAGCGCGATGATTGGCGAAACCGTCTGTCCGGTCTGCTTAAGCTTTCATCAGCCGCTTATTTCCAGCATATCCATAGGATTGACATAGGCACCGTCCTGCATCATCTGATAGCCCAATTTACTGCTTTCATCGGTAATAATGAACAATGTAGTCCCCTGTGTCACTGTCTCTCCCTGCTTAACCTTGACTTCTCCCTGGTTTCTGTATATGGTAGTATACCCGTTTCCATGGTCAATCCAGACATTGTGCCCATACTCAGGATCTTCGCTGACTACAGTAACGGTTCCGTCCGCTGTAGAGACCACCATGGAGCCTGCCGCCGCGGTAAAAATACAGGTAAGATCCTCTGTCACACTGTCTATGTTGGCCCTCTCGGATATCGGCAGCCTGGTGGGGAGAAAACGCCTCTCCAACTGCCCGGATAATTCTCCCTCCGTCTCCACCTGCTGCGACACGGTCTCACTGAGAATCCGTACCTTCTCATTCAGCCCCGATATTTCCTCGTTTAAACCGGATATCTCCTCGTTCAGGGTAACAATCTGACCCTCCAGCTCCGCTTTCTCCTGCTTCAGGACATCTATGGTTTCATTCTGCTTTCTCGTCTGATCCAGCTCTGCCGCCCAGATATCTTTCTCGTAAATAAAGTACCCGATCAGCACGCCAATGACGATACACAATGCCAGAATAATCGCCTGCAGAATCCATGGCCGGATGCGAAACTGTCTCATCCCGGCATCAGCAGCATCAGATGTCACGATTACCACATGGCTGTTTTTACGTTTGTGTCTGTTACGTCCCATAAAAATTCACCTCCGATAACCTTTCTTATTCTATCATAAATGAGCCTGCATATCAACGTTAACTTGACTTTTTTGTAATATTTACATAATGCAAGTCCCTTTATTTCGCATTATGAGCCTTATCGGGAGCTATTTTTTGTATATTTTCACCATAGTGTTCTCGTTCGTTTCTTCTGTATCCTGCTCGGCTGCCCTGACGATAAGCAGGATGCCTTTTCGGCCGCTCTTCTAAGCATTGTCAGAAAACAGCTGATACAGCCATTCCCAATTCTCCGTATGCCGCACAGATTTCAGCTGCCTTCTTCCAGGACAAACTGCCTCCAAACAGGTCAAGCGCACTTCCGATGGTGACATTTACCCTGTTTCTTCCCAATCTGTGAAGGGTCTCCAGGTCCTCGTAGCTGTGGACGCCCCCCGCATAGGTCACAGGCTTTCCCTCCCAGCTTCCCAGCAGGGCAATCAGCCCTTCGTCCATGCCGCCTGCTTTGCCTTCCACATCCACGGCGTGGACAAGAAACTCATCGCACCAGGCGGACAGCCGCTCCATCAGTTCCTCTCCCACTTCCTCCTCCGTCAGCTTCTGCCATCTGTCCGTCGCGATTCTGAAGCCGCTCTGCGTCCTCCGGCAGCTCAAATCCAGCACCAGCCTCTCCTTTCCCACCGCATCCGCCATTTTCTTCAATCTGTCATAGTGAATCCTGCCGTCACGGAATACGTAGGAGGTAACAATCACATGGGAGGCTCCTGCTTCCAGAAAATCCGCAGCATTCTCCGGATGAATTCCGCCTCCTGCCTGAAGTCCCCCCGGATAAGCCCTCAGCGCCTTCAGCGCCTGTTCCTTTGTGGCATTATAGCAGCTGCTCCCCTCTGGATTTAACAGGATGACATGGCCTCCCCTGATTCCGGCATTACGGTAAATTTCCGCAAAACAGGCAGCGTCCCGGTCGGATACGAAATTCTCTTTCGCCCTGTTCCCCTCATCCTGAAGGCTTCCTCCCACAATCTGTTTTACCCGGCCGTTATGTATATCGATGCATGGTCTAAATTCCATTTTTTTCCTTTTTCCTTTCTGGTTTTTTCGAATAATTTCATCCGAATTTCACATACTATTGACAAATCAGCCATGACAGCCTCAGGCGAACATGGCCTGATTGGCCGTCCACAGCCGCTTTTGTCTGTGGACAGATATGTAAGGGAAACGATAAATCGCCCACAAAGCGGGCAGGAGGTTAATTATGAAAAAAACAACTGTTACAGCAGGAGCACGCAGGCTTCTGGCACTGGGGCTGGTGCTTTCCTTTATGTGTACGGCAACTGCCTGTACCAACAGTGCAAAAAACAACAATGGTTCCGACAGTATGGCCGGCAGCAATAACGGCAATGATACTGCCGTCGGAACTAACGGAAACGGAGATTCCACGGCAGGCAATAACGGAACTGATATCGGAAATTCCGCGGCAGGCAATAATGGAACTGATATCGGAAATTCCGCGGCAGGCAATAATGGAACAGGCGGCAGCCAGGCGGGCACCAGCACAAATAATGATAACACAGCTGTCGGCACAGGCAGCGATTCGGCCGGAAACCAGGCCAGCAACAATGACACAGCGGGAAATAGACAGATGACCGGAACCGGCGGAGCAACCAAAGGAGACAATATTTCCATCTGGGATGATGCAGGAGACGCCCTCACCAATGTAGTGGATGATGTGGCGGACGGTATCGACGATTTGGCCGATGACATTACAGGGAACAGCAATTCCCATAACAGTACAAAAGGCAATACAAACGGCGGCACAGGCAGTAACACCGCCGGCAGCACCAACCGTAATACCGGCAGAGCTACCAGCACCGGTACCATAACAAACGGAAATTCAGCCGGCAGCACCATAACACCGTAAACACGGAAATCTCAGTCGTCGGTACCATAGCACCGTAAACACGGAAATCTCAGTCGTCGGTACCATAACCGGGACAGTCGGTACGCTCTCCGGCTGTCCCCGGGTTTTCCGGCAGGCATATCTTCCTATATTTCTTCCATAATGGTGCCGTTCCTGTAAGCCTCCAGCAGTTCCTCCAGGTAATAAATTCTCTCACGTATCTCCTGCCCCACATCCGTATCCGCCACCAGCTTTCTGCTCGGAAAAGTCTCCACATCCACGGAATGAGAAAACAGATCGGATTCATTTACAATTACAGAATGAGCGGATTCAAAAGGCTCATGTGCCGCCAGGCGCATTCCCCTGGAATTACAGACAAGCGTATAGCCGGCTATTCCGGTCTTCCCCTGATATGCTTTGGAGAAACCGCCGTCAATAATCAGAAGACGGCCGCCGCATTTGATGGGCGACTCCCCATGTATCTGCTCCACAGGCACATGACCGTTCACGATGTGGGCATCCGCCCCGTCCAGGCCAAATTCCTTCAGAATCTGATCTACCGTCTCCTCTTTTTCCAACAGCTTATAATAGCTGTTCTTCTTCTCCTCATGAGTCTCCTTTTCCGCTATGAAATACCGTTCAAAGGTCGCCATTTTTTCTTTTCCAAACACAGGCGATCCCGGTCCCGTCCAGATATACCACATGATATCCTGGCCTGCGGCACGCTCTGCCTCATCCTTGGCATAATACCCTCTTCTGGCATAATGCTCCAACACATCGTACAGCACCTTGCCGTAATACCGTTTGCCGTACACATCCACGCCCATGAAACTTCCGTCCGCATTCAGAGGCACACAGCCATGATACAGCAGATTCCCGTTGTAAATCTTGTACAGCCCTCCCTTGGCATAGAGGAAACGGACATGACGCTGCAGCTTCTCACATTTCAGAAATGCCTGCCGCAGGCGCTCCATCACCTTCTCTTCCTCCGGTGTCAGCGCATAAGGATTCTTCGGGTCTATCGTAGGAAAATCCATATCCTGCATCCTGAATTCTCTGCCGCCGTCTGTCGCCGCATCCCCCATGCGGACAATTCCCCTGTCATAATCGATCTTATCCAGCAGCAGCCGGTCTTCCATGTGAAATTCCGGATGCCTGAGAATCACCTGCCCTTCCAGCTTGAACTGTATTACCGCCATGGCCTTATGCATTTTTGTATCCAGATCCAGATCCTTTGTATTGTAATCCGAATTATAATGTATGGAAAAGCGATCGCAGTCTGCCTTTTCATAAGCTTCCATGGCAAAGGTGGCCAGGGGCAGAAGATTGATGCCGTACCCGTCTTCCAGGGTACCCAGATTTCCGTAACGGGCCGCAATCCTTATTACATTCGCAATGCAGGCAGAATGTCCGCAGGCCGCCCCCATCCACAGGATATCATGATTTCCCCACTGCACATCCACAGAATGATAATCACATAAGGTATCCATAACAATATGTGGTCCCGGCCCTCTGTCATAGATGTCACCCACAATGTGCAGATGGTCTATGACCAGGCACTGGATCAGCTGGCTCAGGGCTATAATAAACTGAGGGGCACGTCCGATCCGGATAATGGTATGTATAATCTCATTGTAGTACGCTTCCTTGTCATGGATTTCCTCCTTCTCCGTAATCAGTTCCTCGATTACATAGGCAAAATCCTTCGGCAGCGCCTTGCGCACCTTGGAACGGGTGTATTTAGAAGACACACGTTTAATCATCTGAACCAGCCTGTGCAGTGAAATGGTATACCAGTCCTCCAGATTATCCTCTTCCTTCTCAACGATTTCCAGTTTTTCCTCCGGATAATAAATCAGCGTGGCCAGACTTCTCTTGTCTCTGTTGCTGATGGTATTCCCAAATTCCTCGTCTATCTTCCTGCGGACATAGCCGGAGCCGTTTTTCAGCACATGATTAAACTGCTCATATTCTCCATGAATATCCGTAAGAAAATGCTCCGTCCCTTTGGGCAGATTCATGATCGACTGCAGATTTATGATTTCCGTGGCTGCAGATGCGCTGTTCCTGTACTGTTTCGCCAACACCCTCAACACCCTGTTATCTGTCTCGCTCATATCCCACCCTTTCCCGCTCCCGGTACTTTTCCCTGTTTTTATACGCTTCATCCTGTCTGCGCTGCCAAAGCAATCCGAAAACAGCTGCCAGCCTACAGCGCCCCGTCGATCACATCGCTCATATCATATTTTCCAGCCGGCTTTCCAGCCAGATATTTGGCCGCCTGCACCGCGCCCTTGCCGAACACGGCCCTGGAATATGCGGTATGGGAAAACGTGATAACTTCATCCGTGCCGGCGAAGATAACCTCATGCTCTCCGACAATGCTGCCGCCCCTGACCGCGCTGATTCCGATCTCCTTCTCCGGACGTTTTTCCCTTCTGGTGCTCCTGTCATATACATAGGTATAAGTATTTCCCAGCTCCCCGTTCAGGGAATCTGCCAGCGCCAACGCCGTCCCGCTGGGCGCATCCAGCTTCTGATTGTGATGACGTTCCACGATTTCCATATCGTATCCTGCCGGAGCCAGGACAGCCGCGGCATTTTTCAGCAGCTTCAGAAGCAGGTTGATTCCCATGGACATATTGGCGGAACGCAGCACCGCAATGCTCTCAGAGGCCTTCTCTATCTTCTCCAGCTGTGCGTCGCTCAGTCCCGTAGTACACAGCACGCAGGGCAGCTTTTTCTCCACACAATAATCCAGCATATCATCCCACGCCGCTGCGGAAGAGAAATCGATCAGACAGTCCGCCTCCACATCACAGTCTCTGATATCCTTATAAACAGGGTATGAATTATGCCCGTCATCCACCAGATCTATGCCTGCCACCAGCTGCGCTTCCCTGTCCTCTGCCAGCAGGCCGCTGATGACTCTGCCCATCCTTCCGTTACATCCCCGCATGATTACTCTGACCATATTCCCATTCCTCCTGTTATTTACTGTTTTTGCGCGGTTTCCTCGGGCAAGATTCAGGACTTTCACAGTAAACCTCCATGCATAAGGCCTATAGGACAGGCCTGGCCGCACCACCATGC
>CANDMH010000069.1 GCA_947385785.1 uncultured Lachnospiraceae bacterium | reverse complement strand
AGGAAACGGCCGAATGGCCATCCTGCCATGTGCGTTGCTGTGCACATGGTATAATATGACCATAATCGTGGCAGGAAACGGCCGAATGGCCATCTGCCATGTGCGTTGCTGTGCACATGGTATAATGTGTACCATATAGAAGTCGACCAGAACACTTCCCTGGAATGCGGCAGTACATCATGGAAAGTCCATGAAATCACAATTCAGGACTTCCTTTGCCGCCGGGTCAGACTCACTGTATGCACGGAAACGTTCTATTGCCTCCTGACCGATTCTGCAAAGCCGCTCCGTTACGGCCTCGTCACATCCTGCCTTCCGCAATTTTCGGGCCATGCCTGACGCAAATCCGCCAAGGTAATAGTCAGTCTCTCCGCAGAAGGCTGTTCCCCGTAGCTGCTCCAGGGCCGCGCAGAGTTCCAGAGCCGCCTCCCCTTTTTCCGCCAGAGAAAGGCCGTGGCAGAACCATAGTTCACTGCACTTTTTATTCACGGTGAAGGCCCCCAGCTCCAGCAGATTGAACCGAAGCTGGCGGGCGTACTCCGGCGTACCCCTGGCAAAAAGCTGTTCTGTCTTCTGGCCGCAGGTCAGATACCAGTCGGGAATCTCTTTTTTGTACAGGGCCACCGCCTCCTGGGTCCGCCCCTGGGCATGGAGGATTTTACCCTGCATGTTGACCGCATCCATCCGCAGGAACGTATCGGTGCAGCCCTCCAGTGTCCTGCGGCAGAGGAACAGCAGCTCATCCTGATTGGCCAGGAGTACCCGGGGGTCATTGTCCGTATAATCCCCAACCTTGTCCCACATATAATAATTTATAACCCTGTAGTCATTCGGATATTCCCGGTAGGCATTCTCGGACAGCCGGGTATAGTCCTCTTTTTTCCCTGCCCGGAACAACCTGCTATGCTCCTCCATGAAATGATTGATTTCCTCTTCAATCCGTGCCGCATCATACCCCATGAGCTCATCGATGGATACGGAGAAATAATGGGCCAGCAGAGGCAGCAGCGAGATATCCGGCAGTGTTTCGCCCCGCTCCCATTTGCTCACGGCGGCGCAGGAGACGCCCATGGATACCGAGAGCTGCTCCTGGGTAATCTGCCTGTTCAGGCGCAGCCTTTTAATGTTTTCGCCGATATAGATGTTCATATGTTGTCCTTTCCGGATTTGATGTATTGCGGTGCTGTGCCGTATATTTTTCGGAATTCTGTTTTTATTATATTGATATTTTTATACCATGTACAGAGCTTTGTGGGAAAGTTTCATTTAACCGATAGTTAAAAAAGTGACTTATAAATGTAAACTTTATTCCGCCGCAGAAAGCGCTGCCGGCCGGAACTCATGGAGGAAGAGGATATTTCCGGGCTTTTGTCTAACGATATTACAGGAACCGCTTCGCGAACCCTGTAATCAAAGGGAAATTGCAGCGGTTATTTTCCGGCAGTTTATAAAAAGAATTTCGAAATTACCATGAAGATTACAGCTCTCTTCCTATTTTGACGGGGATGGCTTGACGTGTTTTGGGGAAAATGATAAACTAAGCCTGTTAAAGGGGGCAGACTGAAACAGTTCGCTTTTATCGTTTGTTAATCTAAGAAAGCATCTTTACCTTTGACGTGGGCTGTTTCATTATGAAGGAGGCAGTTCTATCCGGACTTGGAAAGGCATTCCGCTCAGCAGGAAAGAGGAATAGAATGATGAAGAATTACATTTCAAAAGTGCAGATTGACAAAGGATGGTCAGGTGACAAAAAATATTGCATTACCGATGAAAACGGCGGAAAGTATCTTCTGCGCGTTTCCGATATTTCACAGTATGATACAAAGCAGGCTGAATTCAACAGGATGAAGCAGGTTGCCTCTCTGGGGGTGCCTATGTGCAAACCGATTGAATTTGGTACCTGTGAGGAGGGCGTTTATTCGATTCAGGGATGGATCGACGGCGGGGATGCCGAACAGGTCATCCCCGGCTGTTCCGATACGGAGCAGTATGCATATGGCCTGGAAGCAGGGCGTATTCTCCGCAAAATCCATTCCATACCGGCTCCCGCGGAACAGGAAGACTGGGAAATCCGCTTCAGCCGAAAGATGGACCGCAAGATCAAAAAGTACTGCGAGTGCCCTGTCAAGTATGAGAACGGGCAGGCTTTCATCGACTATATAAACGAGAACCGGCATCTGCTGAAAAACAGGCCCCAGTCCTATCAGCATGGCGATTACCACATCGGAAATATGATGATCGGACGGGATGGCAGGCTCTATATCATCGACTTTAACCGCAATGACTACGGTGATCCCTGGGAGGAATTCAACCGGATTGTATGGTGTGCCCAGAAGGCGCCGCTCTTTGCTTCCGGGATGGTGAACGGGTACTTTAATAATCATGTGCCGACGGAATTCTGGAGGCTGCTTGCGCTTTATATTGCAAGCAACACCCTTTCGTCCGTATACTGGGCGCTTCCCTTCGGGCAGGGGGAAGTGGATATCATGCTGAACCAGGGGAAGGAGGTTCTGGCCTGGTACGATAATATGCGGAAGCCTGTGCCGACATGGTATTTTAAAGGATAGGGGCTGTTGTCCTTATAGGAAAGACTGCGAAGTGAAGGAAAAAGTAACATGAAAAATCCTGAAAAACCGAAATACAATATTTATATTTTCCTGCGGGAAATGACCGGAATGATACCTTTTCATGCAGGATACCTTCTGTTGATCGCAGTGCTCAATGCATTTCTGCCCACGGTGCAGGCGCTTGCGATTGCGGAATTTGTGAACCGTGTGGAAGGGGCATATGGCGGCGTATTGGAAGTCCGGATGATCCTGCTTCCTCTTATTATTTTGCTTGGAATCGTGATTTTTAAGCAGATGATACCCTCTGCCACGAACCTGGTCAATGCGTCCGCGCAGAACCGTTTAAAAGCCGTATTGCGGAACCGTTTTATGAGAAAACAGGCGGCGCTTCAATACCGGTACATAGAGGACAGTGAGTCCTGCGCGTTGATATACCGTGTCTGTCATAATGTGGAAAATCGCTTTTGGACCGGTTATCGGACGGTTTGTAATGGGATTGAGCTGGTTGTAAAATGCGCGGCTCTTATGAGCATTGTCATGCAGGCAAGCATTCTGAGCGGCGGGGCGATTTTACTGGTGAGTGTGCCGCTTTTTACGTTGGCCTATAAGACCGGCAGGCAGAATTATGTCCTGCAAAAGGATGCAGTGGAGGTCAAGAGGCGATATCAATATCTGGCAGGGATTCTGACGGACAGGGACCACGCAAAAGAGCGGGCCATGTTTGGCTATTCCGGGCAGATAGCGAAGGAATATGACAGACTTAGTGAGTATGCAAACCGGAAAGAGGCTGTCATCGAAAAGAAAAGATATGCCAATATGAAGAGCGGTTCGCTGACAATGGTTGTGCTTGCAGTAATCATTATGCTGCTGCTTCTCCCCGCTTTAAGCAGCGGAAAGCTGTCAAACGGATTATATGTGGGCCTTGTGACTTCCATTTTAAACCTTGTCCAGGGCATGTCCTGGAATCTGGCAGGCATTATGCAGGGGGCGGCAGATTTGAACGCGTATTTGCATGATGTGGACGTTTTCCTGGGCATGGAGGAAAAGGAGGATGCCGTAGCGGAACCCTCCAGAATCCCGGGTTTTCAGGTGGAGACAATCGAATTCAGGAAGGTGTCTTTCCGGTATCCGGGAAGGGAAGAATATGTGTTGAAGGACTGCTCCTTTGTGCTTCAGGGGAGTAAATGCTATGCGGTAGTGGGTAAAAATGGCGCGGGCAAGTCCACGCTGACGAAGCTGATGACCGGACTGTATGAGGATTATGAGGGGCATATTTTTATCAACGGAAAGGATCTGCGGGATTACCGATATGGGGAGCTGAAGTGGATGTTTTCCGTTGTGTTTCAGGATTTTGCCCGGTATGCTTTGTCGTTCCGGGATAACATTTTGGTGGGAAACGGGAAGGATGAAAATGAGCGGTTCCTGGAGCAGATTATAGAGAGACTGGAATTGGATTCCTGTGTGCAGGAACTGCCCCGTGGGTTGGACAGTCAGTTGGGAAAACTGGAAAAGGACGGCGTGGATCTGTCGGGAGGGCAGTGGCAGAAACTGGCGATTGCAAGGCTCTTGTATAGTGAGGCTCCCATCAATATCCTTGACGAGCCAACGGCGGCTTTGGATCCCAGGGGGGAAGCGAAGGTGTATGAGATGTTCCGGCGGGTTACGATGGATGAGGGGGATGCCGTGGAGGAAGGGCATGTTATGGAGGAAGGACATGCCATGGAAGAAGAGTGCGCCATGAAGGAAGGTCATGCCGTGGAGGAAAGTCATGCCATGGAAGAAGGACGTGCCATGGAGGAAGGTCATGCCATGGAGGAAGGATGTGCTATGGGAGAAGAACGTGCCATGAAAAAATTTACAATTCTCATCACCCACAGACTGGGAGCGGCACGCATGGCAGATGAGATTCTGGTATTGGACCAGGGAAGGATCATGGAGCAGGGAACCCATGAAGCCTTGGCGGGGCTGGAAAACGGACTCTATAAGGAGATGTTCGAGAGTCAGAGGTGTTGGTATGAGACATAAAAGTTTCATTTACAATAATTTAGTGGGAATCAGGCTTCTATATAGATTATTTCCCCAAAGTATCATTTTGTATTCGGCGCTGCAGATGCTGCACGGCGTATCCTGGGTCCTGCAGGTCATGAGCGTGCAGTACTTTTTTGACGGGATTTCGGAAAACCAGGGGGAAATTTCACGGCTTGTCATCAAAATACTGCTGTTGGGAGCGGCATACGCCTTTGCACAGATTATGAACGGCGTTGCAAACTGTTACGGGCAAATTCTGAACCGAAAAGTGACAAAAGAGACCAATAAAATCTTATTCAGGACACTGGATCAGAAAGAGGCGATTGCTTTTGAATATGCGGATGAGTTGGATCGGATTAACAAGGCGGCCTGTGGCTGTGAGGGTGTATTTTGGGTAAGTACTACCATTTTAGATATCGTATTTTTTTATGTTTTTTACTTTGTTATGATGGGGTGGTATTTGTTTTCTCTGGCGCCGGTTCTGAGTATCAGCATCGTGATCATTTTCATACCGAATGTGGTGGCAAGGATGCTTCATATGATATCATTTGAACATTTGGAGAGCGAGGCTGCGCCTGTCCGGAGAAAGATGGACTATTATGCGGACTGCATTACCGGAAAGGAATATTATAAGGAAACCCGCCTGTGGGGATGCGGCAAATACTTTTTTGACAGGTACAACAGGATGTTAAGGAAGCTGAATCAGCTGCAGTTTCACATGCAGGTTCGTAAGGAAAAAATCAATTTTTGCATCAATGTTTTAACAGTGTCGGCATATGGCATTATTATTGGGATGTTGGTCTATTATGTTTTGACGGACAGCATTTCCGTCGGCGCGTTTGCGGCGGTTTTTGCAGCGCTGCGTGAGTTCTACGGGTTTATGGATGAAGTGATATCGGAGCGTCTGGCGATAGCGATGGAGAATATGGCGACGGTGAAGAACTACCTTGCATTTATTGATCCTGCTGTCGGGGAGGAAAGTGTCCATCGGGTTCAGAAGGAGGATAAGGAAAGCGTCCACCATGGTCAGAAGACAGATGAGGAGGAAAGTGTCCGCCGGATCCAGAAGGAGGATAAGGAGGAAAGCGTCCACCATGGTCAGAAGACAGATGAGGAGGAAAGCGTCTGCCGGGTTCAGAAGGAGGATAAGGAGGAAAGCGTCCACCAGGCTCAGAAGACAGATGAGGAGGAAAGCGTCCGCCGATATCAGAAGACAGATAAGGAAGAGGCTGAGCAGATAAAACTGCCTGAAAGATTTGAGATACGGCTGGAGCATGTGTCTTTTGCATATCCGCAGCCGGAAACAGGGGAACGGAAGTATGCGCTTTCAGATATCGATCTGCTGATTCCCTGGGGGCAGACAGTTGCGTTGGTAGGGGAAAACGGGAGCGGGAAAAGTACGCTGTGCCATATTATTGCAGGACTGTATTCCCCTTCAGAGGGAGCGGTTTCTTATGGAGGGGTGTGCAGAGGCGGCCAGCGGATTGTAAGCGGAATATCAGCGGTTTTTCAGAAGTTCTGCCGCTACAGTATGTCATTGGGTGAGAATGTCAGGATCAGTGACCTGGAGGCTGATAAGTCGGAGGACAGGCTGAATCAGATTTGCAGGGAGGCAGGCGTAGTCCCTGAATGGGCAGGCGGAATGGACGGCATGTTGGGAAGGGAGTTCGGAGGGGCGGAAGTCTCCGGGGGCCAATGGCAGCGGATTGCAATTGCGAGAGGAATGTACCGGAACAACAGCCTTTTGATTCTGGACGAGCCTACGGCTGCCATAGATGCCTTGGAAGAGAAGTATCTGTATGGGGAGTTTGGGA
The DNA here is from genome assembly GCA_947385785.1 of uncultured Lachnospiraceae bacterium. Taxonomy (GTDB): domain Bacteria; phylum Bacillota; class Clostridia; order Lachnospirales; family Lachnospiraceae; genus Acetatifactor. Next base: position 10,276 of record CANDMH010000069.1, on the reverse strand, counting down.
AATTGTCGCGTAACTGCACTTCCATTATTGTGACGCACCGGTTGGCCTCTGCGCAGATTGCGGACAGGATCCTGGTTATGAAGGATGGGCGCATTGTGCAGGATGGCACCCATGAGGAGCTGGTTGAAGCCCAGGGGGAATATAAGGCGATGTATGAGTTACAGAGGCAGTGGTATCGGTAGAATACGGAGGAGCTGTTCCTGGTGATATCAGGCCATGGTTTTGGGGGAGGCCGGACGCGGAATCCGTTGGGGAGGTGCGGTTTCGGAGCCTGCTAATGTAAGGGAGCATGAGGCGCCGGGACGGAACCGGAGGGTGAGAATCAGGGTTTTGTTGAAGATTAGAATAACGAAAAGTAAGAAAGGGGTGATGACTGGTGAAACAGAAAGTGTTGAGGGCCTTATTCACGGATGCGGCCACGTACTGCCTTGCCCATGCAGAAACTGCGGGCATATAGAATTCTGCATGGGCTTATGACACTATATGCTCTGCTGTTTCTGCACCTTATTTCCGCGGGCAATGAGTCAGGTCAACATAGTTGGCTTTATGCCGTGCTTGCACGGGCAATTGACGAGTGCCGCGGGTATGACAATGGAATTCACGGACAGGGAGCCGGGCGGACATGTCCGCATGTATATCCGGCAAATCCCGTGAGGGCTTGAACCCACGGGGTGGGACCTGCTCGATGTCACATAAATAAGGAGTGGGAAACGGAGGAAAATATTCCGATGAAATACGTGAATGCAGCAGAGGTATTGCCGGAGAGATTATTGAGAGAGCTCCAGGCCTACGCCGACGGGGATGTGCTCTACATTCCCAGACGGGCGTCCAAAAAGGAATGGGGAACCGTCAGCGGCTCCCGCGCCTTTTACAGGGAGCGGAACAGGGAGATCAGGAGGCTTTACAGGGAAGGATATTCCATGGAAACACTGGAAGAACAGTATGGCCTGGCACACAGTACTATCCGGAAAATTATATATGGGTAACCAGGGGGCGCTTGCCGGGGAAGGGGCAGGCGCCTTTTTGTTTTTTTATTTTTGTAATTTTTTGTATAAGGATCTGAATTCCCACAACACTCAGCCTGCGCCTACGGAAAGCTTTTATAAGGCCCCAAAGCCCCGCCATCAGTTCTGCGATACGATGCGGTTTAAATTTTTCTCATTCTAATCCCCGTATTTTATTATAATCATTTTAGATACTGGTACATTGATGCTGCTTTTCCTATAATAATCTCAATAATACAATTGCACTTAGATTCTATGATAGAATTTGGATATTTAGAAACCGGGAAGCGGTGTCTGCTATATCAGAAGGCCGTATGAAAACAATTTGCCCGCTTGAAGGTTATATGAAACTATGAAGTGCTGTGACAGGGAAAGTACGGCTGCCAAATGCCGGAAGAGAAGGAGAAATGAACGGAATTTTAAAATCAATGAGGACCATGTTCAGGACGGCTCTGGCGATTGATAGAAGGAGCCTGCTGATATGCCTGGCGTATAACCTGATAAAGCAGCTTATGAATGTTTTCTACGGCGTGTATTTCCTGCGGATGATTCTGGCGGGACTGGAGACAGGGCGCAGTCTCGGGCATATCCTGGCGGTACTGGGGGTGATGTTCGGAATCAATGTCCTGTATGGCAGGTTCAGCCAGTATTATAATCATGAGTATCTGCCGGTTTTCAGGCTGAAGGCTGACTGTTTTATGAATGAGAAGATTATGGAAAAGGCCAATTCCATTCCCTACGATACGGCGAATTCCCCTCGTGAACTGGACCGGTACAGCAGGGTCATGGAAAATTCGTCAAAGAGGATGATACAGCTGTATCAGTCCTTTGGCCTGATATGCGGTCTCCTGGAGGCGTTTGCCATGATTTTGTACTATATAGTCCGCACGGATGTGTTCGCTGTTTTCTTTTCCGCCTTTCCCCTGCTGTACTCCTATTTCCTGGGGGAAAAGAGTGCGGAGCTTGCCTATGAACTGAATAAAAAGCTATCCTCCGCTGCCAGGAAAAAGGAATATGCCGGGCGGGTGTATTATCTGCAGCGCTATGGGGCGGAAATGCGGACTTCGAAGATAGGGCGCATAGTGAGGGGGATTTACCGGGAGGGTTCTGCCCAGACGGCAGACGCATACCGCAGGGACGGAAAGAAGATTGCCGGAATGGATTTTCTGGAGCTGCTGCTCGGGGATGCCATGTCCATGGTGCTGCCGTTGGCTTATGTGGTTGTACGCATGCTTTGCGGAGCCCGCTATCTCCTGGGGGATTTTATCGGAATTACCCAGGCCATAACCATTTTCAGCTCGGATGTGGAATGGATGTTGGACGAAGCCCTTGAAATAAAATCGGCATCCTTGTACATAAATGATTATACGGACTACCTGTCGCGGGAAGTGTATTCGGCGGGGGCTTCTGAAGGGAATCAGCCGGAACACGGGAAGTGTCAGTTTAGGAATCCTGGAGGGAATCAGTCGGAGCACGGGAAGCGTCAGTCAGGAGAGCCGGAAGCAGGTCAGCCGGAGGATTTGAAGAGGAGCCTTCCAGGGAAATTTTGCATCACCTTTGACCATGTAAAATACCATTATCCCGGAAGTCCGGAAGGCATCTCTGCGCTTGACGACGTATCTGTAGACATTAGAAACGGAGAGAAGATAGCCATAGTGGGTAGAAACGGAGCGGGGAAGACCACTTTTGTGTCCCTTCTGGTGAACCTGATTTCCTGCAGCGGCGGAAAAATCACTTTGAACGGCAGGGAGATGGATACATACGGAAGAGAGGAACTGAAATCCTTTTTCGGCGTGGTATGCCAGGATTACAAAATTTATCCGGTTTCTGTCCGGGACAATGTATCTATCGGCGGGAAAGCTTCGGCTGCGGATATCAGGGACGCTCTGGAAAAAGTCGGGCTTGCGGGCCGGATCCCGGACATAAATGCTGTCATCGGGAAGGAAATCGACGACAGGGGACTGGTCCTGTCCGGCGGAGAACAACAGCGCCTGGCCCTGGCCCGGGTGATCGCAAATCCGTTCCCGGTGGTGGTATTGGATGAACCCACCAGTGCCCTGGATGCAATTACGGAGCGGAATATGAACCGGCTGATACTGGATGCCCTGAAGGATACAGGACGCACGCTGCTGTTCATCTCCCATAAACTGTCTACCACAAAACTGGTAGACCGGATACTGGTTTTTGAGGACGGCAGGCTCGTGGAGGACGGGAACCATAGGGCGCTGATGGAAAAGGGAGGGCTCTATGCGGAAATGTATCTTGAGCAGAACAGTCTGTGTAAGGGAGTGGATACGTAAGGGAGTGGATATGTAAGGGAGTGGATATGTAAGGGAGCGGATGTGTTAGGGCGCGGATGTGTAAGAGCACGGATATGTAAGGCCTGGACATGTAAGAGCGAGGGTGTGTGTAAGAACAAAGATATATAAGGGAGCGGATGTATGAGAAAGGCTGAAATACCCATCCAAAGAATCATAAAAAACAATTTTCAGATGGCAGGCGCCGTGTTCCGGGCCGATGCAGGATACGCGGGTTTTACCCTCCTGGTTCGGATGCTGTCCGGAATCGGCAGCACGTTTTTGTATGTGTACCTGCTTGGGGCGGTGATATATTGTGTGGAAAACGGGAAGGAGCCGGGGACAATTCTTATTTTTCTGCTGTGCAGCACGGCATTTCTGGCGGTGGTATTTGCCCTGCAGGCCTATTATAGGCATGTCTTTGCGCCTGTGCGCAGGGAGCGGATTGTCAGCGGACTGCAGCAGGAGCTTTTTGACAGGCTGCAGGCTGCGGATATGGCGAATTATGATTCAGCCATGCTGTATACTAAGGTGACCCTGGCAAACGAGGAGGTTGCGGTGCGTCCCCTGGAGATTACGGACAATCTGTTCCGGGGGCTTGAAGGACTGACTGCCGTATGTGCCATTTTCGCCGGAATCCTTCCTGCCAATTGGTTCGTGATGGGAATCTGTGTCGTCTCTTTTGCGGCAGGCATTTTTCTTTCCGGTATTCGGTCCGGTCAGGAGGTGCAATACGACGAGCAGATGAAAAGGAAGGACAAGAAGCTGTCCCTTCTGCGCCGTCTCCTGTATCTGCCGGAGTACGGGAAGGACAACAGGCTGAGCCATGTGCATAAAGTCTTTCTGGATGACTACAGGAATACAGTAATGGAAAAGGAACAGATTGCAGCGGAGGGCGGAAGACGGATCGGGAATCTGTCTTTTTTCCAAAAAATATTCTGTAGTGCATTCTGCATTGATTTCCTGATTCCCCTGTATCTGAGCATGGCAGTCCTGCTGTGGGGAAAGCTGCCCATTTCGGCGTTTGTGGTGGCGGTCAATGCAGGAGACCAGATACAGAGGAGACTGGATGTGTTTCTGGAGGTCATAGCGGCGTTTTTGAAAAACGGCAGGCTCGCTGAGAGGATCCGCGATTTGGACAATATCCAATGCGATATCGAAGCTGTCGGGAGCGTCTGCCCGGTTTCCGGGATGCGGAAACAGGGAGCGGAATGCGCCGCGTGTCCGGAAGTTGTCCGTTCGGTTTCCGGGATGCGGAAACAGGGAGCGGAATGCGTCACCCGTCCGGGATTTGTCCGCTCGGTTCCCAGGATGCGGATATTGGAGCTGCATAACGTCTCCTTCGTCTACCCGGACGGAACGCCGGGACTGTCGGGGATTGACCTTACTATCCGGAAGGGGAGTAAGGTGGCCGTTGTGGGACGGAACGGCTCAGGCAAGACCACGCTGATAAAGCTACTGCTGCGCTTTTATGATGCCGACTCCGGAAGCATCCTGCAGAACGGGACGGATATCAGGAATTTTGCCGTCTCTTCCTACAGGGCGCAGTTTGGCATAGCCTTTCAGGATTTCAATATCTATGCCGCTTCCGTCAGGGACAATGTCTGCATGGGGGAGGCGCCGGAGGAAGGCAGGCTGATACAGGCCCTGGAGCGGGCCGGACTGCATGACGGCAGCAAAGGAACCTTCGTCAATCCGGATGCGCAGCTGACCAGGGAGCTTGAGGAGGGCGGAATCCTGCTTTCGGGAGGACAGCTGCAGCGTCTTGCCCTGGCCCGGGTCTTTTACAGGGACAGCGATATCGTGATTATGGACGAACCTACCGCCGCCATGGATGTATTTTTTGAAAAGGAATTTTACAGAACCGTGTTTGAGCAATTGAAGGACAGGACGGTGATTTTCGTGTCCCACAGACTTTCCTCGGTTACCGCCTGCGATACCATCGTGTATATGGAACATGGGAAGATTCTGGAGGAGGGAACCCATGAGGAGCTGATGGGCCTGCAGGGAGGTTATTACCGGCTGTTCCGGGCGCAGTTTGAGTAGAAAGCGGCATATCCGCCACAGTTATTTTTGCAGCTTATTTTCTCGGAAAAGCGAGATGGTTTCAGCAATGGAATTGATTTCGCGCTCAGTGAGCCCGGATATATCAAGGGTGCGAAGCTCTGTATTTCCGATGAGGTAATCACAGGAAACATTATATAATCTTGCCAGTTTCAATAAATTTTTGTACGAGGGATTTTTTTCGTTCAGTTCGTATGCAGAAAGGGAGCTTACGGAGATTCCGAGTCTTTCGGAAACCTGCTTTAGCGATAGTTTTTTGCATGTTCGTAAATTTCGAAGTTTTTCACCAATGCCAAGCATTTCCATCTGGGGCGCTCCTTTCCTGTAATTTATTGCTATCAGTGTACAGCAAAGAAATCATTTATATGTAGAATAATTTCTTCTAAAGGTAGAAAATGCAATTGATAAAAAATGGAAGATATGATATGCTTAGTTGCAAAGGATATATTGCGGGAAAAAGTAATTGAAAATAGGAAGGAAAAACATGAATGTATACGGTAGGCGGATAAAGGAATATATGGAATTTTCGGAGCTGACGATGGAAGATATTGCGATCCAAAGTGGTTTACCGGTTAGCGGAATAGAATCCATTATTTTAGAAGATAGAATCCCTGAAATAAGAGAACTGTTAGCGATTGCGGAAATAAATGAAATATCATTGGACTATTTTCTGGGGCGAATAAAGTATCCGCTGCCTGTCTCTCGGACAAAAATAGAAGCAGAGTTTTATTGTATCATTGAGCAGTTGTCCAAAGAGGATCTTTACGAACTTTTAAAAAAGGTAAAAGAGTTAGGAGTATAGGAGGAACAGCTGTATTTTCCGATTGATTTTCTTCTTTATATTATGTAGAATAAAAAGGGAAGCTCTCTTTGTTTCCGGAAAATAAGCAGGAAAGGGGTGTCATCATATGAGGAAAACAGGATTAGTAGACAAGGAGACAGCAAACGGGAGGGCCTGGAAGGGATAAAGACGGCGCCCTCCTGGCAGACCGCACCGGAATAAAAAGGTTCGAGGTGCGGAAAAAGAGAAACAGGGGGCATTATGTCATTAAATTGGATTAACGTAGAAGAATATTCGTTTAACAGTTTCCTTATGATGGAGCGTTTTCAGATCAGGATGCTCTTACAGTGGGCGGAGCACGATGAAGCCCTGGCCGGGCAGCTTGGGACTGCCCTGGAGGCAAATCCGGCGGTTCGGTGGTATTTTATGCACAAATGCCCGGAATGCAGGGCGGTTGCGGAAAGCCTGGGAGAGGATTGCCGTGTGGCGGATGAAAAGGAAATCCGTGACGCGGAGCTGTATGTGCTTTCTTGTGCGGAGGATTTCGTCACCTATACTACGCCGGAGGTTATGGATGAAAAGTGCGATTTCATTTACGCCTGGGACAGGGAGCGGCTCTTTGAACTGGCGGATTTCTCGGGGAAGAGGGTTCTGGATATTGGGAGCGGCTCCGGGAGGCTTGCTTTTGCCGCGGCGGAAAGGGCAGGAGAGATCTACGCCAGTGAGCCGGTTGACAGCCTGCGGGAGTACCTGCGGGATAAGGTCAGGCGGGAGAACATTCGGAATGTCAGGGTAGTGGACGGGATGGCGGACAGCCTGCCCTATCCGGACGATACCTTTGACATCGTCATGTCAGGCCATGTGGTGGGGGATGATTACGAGAGGGAACTGGCGGAGATTTTCCGCGTGGTGAAATCCGGCGGCTGGGTGTTGGACTGTCCCGGGGAAGAGAGCCGGGAAGGTGAGTCTGATAAGGAACTTTTAAGGCGCGGCTTTGAGGAATTCTATTATAAGAGCGCATCCTTGGGCGGGGATGTGTACCGTTATAGGAAGCAGGTTTTTAAGTAGTGCTTAAGCAGGACGTAACTACTGTAGAATGAGAAACGGGCGGCTATGATGAACCGATAAGCCGCTCTTTTCCGTACAGCCGGGAAGGCAATAGGTAAAGAAAACAATCTAAAGTGCCTGTATTTATCCATTCTGATCATTCACTGCCAAAGGGGTGAAGCGTTTTTTTAAAATCCAGGCAGCTTTTCACCGCAGGCGGGAATGTGTCCGTGATTTTCCGGACACTTCTATCCTGCAAATAGGATGGATTTAAGGCATGTTTGGAATATTGGAGCGGTGTGTCCCTTGTCACGGATATCAACAGTTGGGTAAAAAAGCGTTCCCAGCTCTCATAGTCTCCGGCCTCCGCATAATCCCAGGGAGATGCTAAGATATCCGCCAGTTCGCCTGAAGGGATTAGTCCGGAACGGAGGATCAGATATTCAAACGACTCCGGCATCCAGAGAGTGATCCGCTGATTGCCCTGAATGTTTATATATTCCACACAGCCCTCAACCATGGCTCCAAAGGCGGCGCCGTCCACAATGGCAAGAACATCGCCCTGAGCGTTTTCTTCCAGACAGCGAAGGACATTGCCGTTTCCGCCTGCGCTTACCAGGCGGCTGTCCTTCAATACATGGGAAAAGAACTGAAAGCCGGCATTGCTGTCTTCCGTTATGGCGCAGGCAGCTCTATTGTTTTCGGCAATGGGATAGTTGCTGTAGAGTTCCCTGAAATAATGGTATGACTCTTTCACATCCGCATGTTTTCCGGCGGTTACAATTTCATAAATCTCATGTACACCGTAGGGCAGCATCTTAAAAGGCGCACGGTTCACCAATACGAAATAATTGCCGGAAGCTTTCACAAAAGCGGCAAACTTTTCGGAAAATACAAATTCATTGTTTTCTTCGATAAAAATAATCGTGTCCTTCAGGCGGTACAGAATGTCTTCCCATTCCATGCCCACCTCACGGCGGAGGTACACATAGTAAGGGGCATCGGCAGACACCGAATAACCGGATTCCCGTCCTGTCCGGAGATATTCATACAGCATGTGCAGGAGCGTTGTCTTGCCGGTGGCGCTGTCCCCCTTGATTACGGTAATGTTTCTCCGCAGTGTGAAGTCGAACAGGACTTTTTTGCTTTTTACCCGAAAATGATATCTACCTTTCATCCGCCAACCTTTCCGCCTCAATGAGCTCCAGCACATATTCCTTCGGATTATGAACGATTTTTCCGGTATTCATAATCTGAATTTCAAATTCCCCCTCAAAGCGGATCATGTGCTGCAGGTATACCGTGAGATCTTTCTGTTCGGCAATCTTCAGTACCCATTTGGCGCAGTTGTTGCCGCAGTTGGAGAGATTGTATACAAAGGAATCATCTTTCAGCATCAGAATCAGAACCTTCACACCTCCGGACAGTTCCCTCGGGGTGATGGCTCCCAGGATGGGGCTCTCGATGATATGGGGGCTGATGACGGTGGAGCTGTCCACGTCCTGAATCATTTCTTTGACAAAAGCGTCTGTAATCCACTCGTCCTCATATACGTTGTCGAAATAGGAAGGGGCGTCCGTCATATAGGAGACACCGCCATAGTACCAGATTTTCAGCATATATTTCCTGCCCTTCGTTGATGGTGTTCGCTTTTTCACGCTTATTTTAACACAGTCTCCGGTTTTGTACAATGTCCGAAGATATGCCTTGCATGAAAACTTTTCTCTCCGGGGAGAAATGTTCTTTCTAATATTTTGATTGATCTGGGTCTGCTTTGAGGTTGGAGTCTGTGATGCGGATAGGGGCGTGGAAAACTTAATTTCTTTTCGCAATCAGGAAGCTAAGGTAAACGTCGACAACCCCCAAAAGCACCAATATTCCCAGAGCGGATAACAGGCAGGGAATCCCTTTCAGGGCGACAGCGATACCTATGATAATGACTCCTCCCGCCATAAAAGAGATTCCTCCCATGCGCTGGCATTTCTTCCAGGTCACCTCATTTTTCATGCTCCAATGGGTCCGCAGTCCCATGACGGAATTCATCCGCAGTTTCGGCATCACATTTCCAATCACAATCATCAGCACGCCGGTAATCCCGAAGATCAGCTGATTCAGGTCAAGGGGAACCGAAGAGAGATTCTCCGCCTTGACGAAGGAGGTGTAAAGGGAATAGGCATTCAGCACATGAAAGAGCAGCAGTATTAAAATACCCGAGATGAGGAGGACGGTTTCATTGTTTTTTCCATGCTCCTCATCCTTCGCCCCCAGTTTCGCCATTGCAAGCATAAAGTATCCCATGAGGACAATTACCAGAGGGTACAACAGCGCTTCGTACTTGCTGCCCCAGCGGGTGACCTGGTTGTCGAATCCATAGTGGGCGGGAATCCTGTCCGGAAGAAAGGGCAGCGCTGCCAGGTTAACAGCGAATGGGAGATACATCAGGATATAATATACGGTTTTCTTTGTCTTCATTTTTGACCTCCTCGCAGTTCATTTATCCACATCACAGCCTCGTCAAGCACGGACAGGTTCAGTTCGTAGTAAATGAAATTTTTGAATTTTGTTTCGTAAATCAAATCTGCCTTTTTCAGTTTGGACAGGTGATAGGACAGCGCCTGGGGCGTCATGTTCAGGGCGTTCGCCAGGTCGCCGGAGCTAATTTTCCCTTCCTTCAGCTTCAGCAGGATATTCCGCCGGTTTTCGTCCGCCAGCGCCGCCAGTATTTCGTGTACCGCCAAGGTATCACCTCCGGTTTCAATGGTATTTCAATTAATCTTTAAATAGATTATATGAAATTTTCAGCAGGCTGTCAAGAACTATTTAAAAATATTTCTAAATAGTTCTTTCTGACTAATAAAGGTAACTTTGTCCCATTTTGTCCCGTTTACTGTGAAAGTCTTCAAACTGGACCCTGCGGCACCGCGAGGCATTTCGTGCTCTTTTGCACGAAATCCCGAGACTGCTGTGCGCCAAACCCGCTTCCCTTGCGGGTTTGTGTGCATCCACAGTAAACCAGACTTTCAGGCAAGGTGGAGCGGCCAGGCCTGTTCTATAGGCCTTATGCATGGAGGTTTACTGTGAAA
>CANDMH010000068.1 GCA_947385785.1 uncultured Lachnospiraceae bacterium | reverse complement strand
CTGGACGCTGAGACTTTGAAGGAAAAAATGCGGAAGATTATGAATATGAATGGAGAAGAAGATGCAAAAGGAAAGCACAGGCGCAAAGGAAAAGGCAGGGCAAAAGGTGAGAAAGAAACTGCTGAATAACCTGGGACTGAAGCTGGTTTCTGTATTTCTGGCTGTGGTGATCTGGTTCGCGGTAGTTATGATCAGCAATCCCAAAGATTCCGTGACATTTTCCGGTATCAACGTGAATCTGGTCAATACGGATCTTCTGGACAGCGAAGGGAAGCTGTACGAGGTACAGGACAATTCGGATAAGGTCCGTGTCACTGTGGAGGCTCCCAGGAAGGTAATCAATCAGCTCCGTTCTTCCGACATCATCGCGGAGGCAGATGTGAGCCGGCTCACGGAGGTTAATACCATTGCCATTAACTGCAGTCTGCTGAATAATGCGGTAGAAATCAGCAGCATTACAAGTAATCCGGATGTAGTGCGCCTGAAGGTGGAGGATAAGGCGAGCAAATGGGTGAATGTAAAACGGAATACGGTGGGAGAAGTAGCGGAAGGGTACATGGTATATGGCAGCGTAAGTGATCAGACCAGAATGGAAATCAGCGGCCCGGAGTCCGTGATCAGCCAGGTCGACCATGCGGGACTTGAGATGGATGTAACCGGCGCAACGGATAATGTGTCGGGAAATGTGGAAATCAGGTTTTACAATAGCGACGGCAATCTGATTGACGATACGGATATCGTAAAAAATGCTGATAATATGCATATGGAAGTGACCGTATATGCCATAAAAGAGGTTCCCATCGAAGTGCAGACCACAGGAACGCCGGCGGAGGGATACCTGGCGACGGGGACACTGGAATGTGAGCCTTCCACCGTGGTGCTGGCCGGTACTGCATCGGCCCTGGCAGATGTCAATAAGATCAGTGCCGTTATAGATATTACCGGCGAGAGCGAGGACGAGGAGAGAACCATTAATCTCAGATCCTATCTGGACAGCAGCATTCGCTTTGCGGACAGCAATTTCAACGGAAGAGCGAATGTTAAAGTACACATTGAGCCAAGTGTGGAGCGGACGCTGACGATTCCGGGCAGAAATGTTTCTGTGCAGAATCTGCCGGAAGGATTTGAACTGGAATTCGGCGAAGGCCAGCTGACTTACAGACTGCGGATTTCCGGACTGAATAACGCTGTGACTGCGGTTGAGCAGAGCACGGTGCAGGGCAGGCTGGACATCAGCGCATGGATGCAGGAACAGAATATGAGTGAATTAAGGGAAGGAACTTATGACATTCCTGTAGTATTTGAACTTCCCGGGAATGTTACCATTGAAAATGGAATTTCCGCAAAGGTAACGATTTCAAGAGAGAATGAGGAGGATGAGGAATAGAGATGGCCAGATTATTTGGAACGGACGGTGTGAGAGGGATTGCGAATGAGGAGCTTACCCCTGTGTTAGCCATGCAGCTTGGGCAGGCAGGCGCCTATGTACTGACGAAGGAAAAAGCCCATAAACCTACGATTATGGTAGGATGTGATACCCGGATATCGGGTGATATGCTGGCGAACGCTTTGATGGCGGGGGCATGCTCGGTGGGAGCGAACTGCGTGTATGTAGGGGTGCTGCCCACACCGGCAGTGGCTTACCTGACACAGAAGTATAAGGTGGACGCGGGGGTGGTGATTTCGGCGTCCCATAACCCGGTGGAATTTAACGGGATTAAATTCTTTGACGGGAATGGCTATAAGCTGCCCGACGCTTTGGAGGATGAAATTGAGGGTCTGATTCGCAATCATATGCCCGATATCAAATTCCCTACGGGATCGGCGGTAGGCAAGGTCAAATACCGTACCGATGCGAGGGAGGAGTATGTCAATCATGTGATCCAGTCGGTTCCGGTAGATCTGGACGGAATCAGGATTGTCGTGGACTGTGCGGAAGGCGCGGCTTACTATACGTCGGTGGAAGCCCTGAAGGAGCTGGGCGCATCGGTTGTGGCAATCCATAATAATCCCGATGGGACAAATATTAATTCTAACTGCGGCTCCACACATATGGCAGAGCTGCAGGCCAGAGTAGTATATGAGAAGGCCGATCTGGGGCTCGCGTTTGACGGCGACGCTGACAGGCTGCTGGCAGTAGATGAACATGGGGAAATTGTAGACGGCGACCAGATTATGGCGATTGTAGGTAATTACATGCGCGACAAAGGCAGGCTGAAAAAGGATACCATTGTGGCTACTATCATGAGCAATCTGGGATTTTTCCTGATGGGCAGGGAGCAGGGGCTGACGATAGAGCAGACAAAAGTGGGAGACAGATATGTGCTGGAACGTATGAAGGAAATCGGAGCCAGCCTGGGCGGCGAGCAGTCGGGGCATATCATATTTCTGGATGAGAATACCACGGGAGACGGCCTGCTCAGCGCACTGCATCTGCTTCAGGTGATAGTGGACACCGGAAAGTGCCTGTCTGAGCTGGCAGGTATTATGGAAGTCCTCCCGCAGGCACTGGTCAATGCCAGCGTCGCCAATCACAAAAAGGAAAAGTACATGGAGTATCCGGAAATTGCGGAAGCAATCCGGAAGCTGGAGGAGAAATTTGCCGGGGAAGGAAGAGTGCTGATCAGACCGTCCGGTACCGAGCCTCTGGTGCGTGTCATGATTGAGGGCAAGGACAGCCAGGTGATCAGACAGGAGGCTGAGAAACTGGCAAATCTGATCCAGGACATAATGTTTTAAAATTACTTTAGATTTTGTTTTGGTGCTATTTTTAGCTTGTATTTACAGGGGAGTCATGGTATTCTAAAAGAGAAGGTACATCTTTTTTGGGGGAGAGGTTACAGTTCACGGGCGATGCGTTTTATGAAAATATGCTGTGGGCAGTGACAGGGAAAAACATATTGGAGGTAGATAAAATGGTAAGTCAGAAAGTAGTGATCAAGAATCCCACTGGCTTGCATCTCAGGCCGGCAGGAATTCTATGTAAGGAAGCAATGCAGTTTAAGTCATTGATTACATTTCAGTTTCGGGATGGTACGGCAAATGCCAAAAGCGTGTTGAGCGTATTGGGCGCATGTGTGAAAAGCGGCGATGAAATTACATTCACCTGTGAGGGAGAGGACGAAGAAGAGGCTCTGCGCGCGCTGGTAGCGGCAGTTGAAAACGGGCTTGGAGAATGATATAGGAAAATGACATATAAATACGGCTGGAGGGGAGAGTGATCCCATCCAGCCGTTCTTTATGCACAGGCCCGCATATGGAAGTTTTGCCGCTGATGCGGCATGCGGGCCGCGCAGCGAGTAGGGGAGAAGAAAATCCCCTACTCGATTAACAGCATTGAAAAGGGAGCGAAACCGCGCAGTCCAGACAGGAACTCCGGCTAATGCGGCAGGACAGAAAGAAGCGTACCTCAGTATGCAGATTGAGGAGCAGAACCGGGAGAAGGCGCTGCTGATAAAACAGATGAAGCCGGGGGGTCAGCGGAAGGTGAAGTTATCGCCTTCTTCTACAACACATATCATGGTTTTTCCGGTATTCAGAGTGATTTCTTCGCCGCTGTCATCGTAAAATTTTGTGGCACCGTAATTGCTTTCTTTTTTCCAGTTTACGTGTATGCCTTTTCCGTTGGTGAAGAACCAGCCGTCGCTTGTAGTATCATGACACTGGAAGGCCAGATATCCCTCTCCAAGGTCTTCGTACTTCACGTACTGGATCAGGATATTTTTAAAAGACAGCTGTTCCCCTGTAGCTGCGTCGATATGGGGGCCGTCTGTACCGCCGGACAGGTGCTGGGAGCGGTAATAGAGCCCGTCCTCCTCATTGTATTCGAAGTAACACCTGGTCAGGGGATAACAGCCCGACATATCAATGTAGATAGCGCTTTTTGCATCCGGGCCGTACTGGTCCAGTGTATTGGGGTTTATTTTGGAGGCAAAACGAAAATGCTCTTTGTCTGCCAGTCCCCTGTAATTAAGAGAGTATCCTTTTCGGCTGATAACACTTGCCAGCTTCGCTCCGTCAGTATACGCATTGTGGGGAGAAGGACGGTCTGTAGTACGGGAAAAGGCGGCAGAATCGGATGCAAGAAGGCCGTCAATATTTTCGGTGTTCGGCTCCGCAATGAGCTCATTAATGAAAAAAGGACCTCCCAGATGGACAAGAAAAGCATCCCATTCAAAAGCCCAATAGGCATAATAGGTTCTCAGGCTGCGGATGTTCCCGGTTTTTTCCAGATTCAGCCAGTCTTCAAAGACAGCCATCAGCCTGCTTATGCGTCCCTCCACGTTGGCTTCGTAGAGAATGGAAGCCCTGGACAGATTATAGTGGGGGATGGCGCTGTTTTCATTGGGGATAATCAGTGCAATGGGGCGTATATTGGCGGCTTCTTCCTCTATCCATTCATTGGTCAGCCTGCTGCGGACCATACCTTCCCGGGGAGGCTGTGAGTCATCTTCCGTTGGAACATCTGGGGGAATGGAATCAGGCAGGCTGGAAGGAGAGGCTTCGGTGACAGGCGAAGTGTAGTCAGATTCAGGAATGACAGGGTCAGGTGTGTCTTCTCCATGGGCGCATGCGGTAAGTGCTGTAAAAATTGTCAATATTAATATCAGTATTTTAGTCTGTTTCATAACGAATCTCCTGCAGTAAGGAAATGCCTTTTCTTTTTTCCATATTTTATCATAAAAAATCAGGTCAGTCATCTGACTGACAGGAAAATTAAGAATTGTTTATAGTTATAGCTTTTACAGACTTGAAAAAAGCTATACTTTCTTTTGCATTCAAGGCTTGCAGATTGCAGGTGAAGTATGTATACTATAGATAAAAGTTGCAGCAGTAAAAAAGGAGACAAAAAATGCTATGAGTCTGTTAAGTGTAGTGGTACCCTGCTATAATGAAGAAGAAAACGTGCCGTTCTTTTATGAGGCGCTTTTGAAGAATCAGGCCTTTTTTGATGAAAAGAAAATCGATCTGGAGATTCTGTATATAGATGACGGCTCGGGAGACAGAACAGCAGCCGAGGTGAAGCGGCTCAGGGAGAAGGACGAGCGTGTGCATCTGGTTTCCTTTTCCAGGAATTTCGGGAAGGAGGCGGCCATGTTCGCGGGTCTGGAAAATGCGAAGGGAGATTACGTTGTCCTGATGGACGTGGATCTCCAGGATCCGCCCTCCTTGCTTCCGGAGATGCTTTCCTATATGGAACAGGGATACGACTCGGTGGCTACCCGGAGAGTTTCCAGGAAAGGGGAGCCGCCGGTGAGAAGTTTTTTTGCCAGGATGTTTTATAAGCTGATGAAGCGGATTTCCAGGACGGAAATCATGGACGGAGCCAGGGATTACCGGCTGATGACAAGGCAGATGGTGGACGCCATCCTCGCCATGAAGGAATACAACAGGTTCACCAAGGGAATCTTCGGATGGGTGGGATTTCAAACCAAATGGCTGGAATATGAGAATGTGGAACGGGCCAAAGGGGAGACGAAATGGAACTTCTGGAAGCTGTTTCTGTATTCGCTGGACGGGATAACCGCTTTCTCCACGGTACCTCTGATGCTGGCTTCGGTGGTGGGAGTGTTTTTCTGTATTGTGGCTTTTCTGATGATTGTTTTTATTATTGTCCGCAAGATGATATTCGGAGATCCGGTATCGGGCTGGCCGTCGCTGGTGTGCATTATACTGATGACCAGCGGAGTACAGTTTTTCTGTACAGGAATTTTGGGACAATATCTCGCGAAGACGTATATGGAAGTGAAAAGGCGGCCGATATATCTGGTGAAGGAGCAGTTTTGACAGGCTCACATTTTTGGTATGACATATATTATCCTATTTATATATGTTCCGCAGTGAAGAAGCAGCAATCCATTTGGAAAGGGGAATTCGCGTGGAGATTACTGCAATTAAGGATTATGAACTTGAGAAATATATTACTGAAATTATGTTAGACGTAGGGGTTCCGGCACACTTAAAGGGATATCATTACTTGAGAGATGCTATTATGCTGACCGGTAGGGATATGGAGGTAGTGACCAGCGTAACCAAGCTGTTATACCCCACTGTTGCCCGAAGGTTTAAGACGACAGATCAGAAAGTAGAACGGGCCATTCGCAACGCCATTGAGGTGTCATGGACGAGGGGGAATGAGCAGACTTTTGAAAAAATGTTCGGATACTCAGCGTCATCAGGTAGAACCAGGCCTACAAACAGTGAATACATTGCGCGTATTGCAGATAAGGTTCGGCTTGATATCAAAGCTATGTAACAATATACAAAAGAGGCAACAGGTGACAGACTTGCTTCTTACTGCGGGAATAAAAGCAGCCAGATGAAATCCGGCTGCTTTTATGGACTTAATTGGATAAATATGATAAAATGACTTTATTCTGGAAAAAATGAAGGTATTGGTACCGGGCAGTTGAGTTTGAGTAAGGGGCGCAGGCGTGAAAAAAGGAATGTTTGGAGATTTTCTGATTGCGGGAGAGATTGTTATCATTGGGCTGGCGGCAGCGGCACATTTGACAGCCGTAGTCCTGGGGTGGAGCTTCAGCAGATGTGTTCTGTTTTTTGCAGGGCTTGTGTGTGCTGCTCTGGTGGGCGGAGCGGGGGTGCTGTCGGTTGGCAGAATTCGTTCGGGGAAGCCTTTTTTTCCGGGAAAGGGCGATAAGCCCGCCCTGCGTAAGCCCGGCAGGACAGAGGGCTGTCTGTATGCGGTATCCGCACTGATATTCCTGACACAGTTGATTTTTATCTGTATGGGGGATACGAATTACAGAGAGGGAGATATGACAGTGGAGACAGTGGGCAGCTTTCTGGCTGCGGATGCCCTGTATCAGGTGAATCCCATGACCGGGTTTCCCTATACTCAGGGAATCCCCTCCCGGCTTAAGATTCTATGTCTTCCAACCCTTTACGCCAGCCTGTCCAGACTGACAGGCCTGTCGCCTGCGATAGTGGTGTGGAAGGTGATTCCTGTGATAACCCTTGTGAGCAGCTACGCGGCGTTTACACTGTTGTCGGTTTCCCTTTTTCCCGAGACAGACAGGGATGCTTACAGGGAGAAACGAGCATGCTTTATGACAGTTGTGTCATTGCTTATGTGGGTGGGGGCCTACCAGCCGGGGATGGATGGATTCCAGCTGCTGTGCGGCGGCTGGATGGGTGTCACGATCCGAAACCTGGTTCTTCTGCCCTGGCTTCTCTCCCTTTGCCTTCGGAGAAAATGGATATATGCGGCGCTCTGTATTCCGGCGGAAGCCTGTATCGTATGGACGCTGTACGGATGCGGTGTCTGCCTGCTGTTTCTGCTGTGTATGGGTACCATTCAGGTCTGCCGCGGGATGCGCGGATTTCTTCACAATTCCTGACCCGGACAAGCCGGAACCAAAATTTTGCCATTTTGCGCAGGATTTCGTTGTTAAGTGCCTAAGGAATGGTCACAAAATTCCTAAGAGGAAGAACGGTGGGCAGGGTCTGCATGGAATTGACGGAAGACTTATATGACGATATGAAATTGGATAGAGGGATAAAATGGCTGAGTATCTTCAAAATGCATGGACAGGATGGACAGGCTATACGGATAACGGAAAGCTGCCGGCGCTGCTGATGGCGGTACTGCTTTTTCTGTGGTTTGGAAGGAAGAGAAGGGAGCATACGCCGCTTCTGGTGTACACCTCCCTTATGACAATCTGCTGTGTTCTGCCGGTGACTGCGGCGCTGCTGATGATGTACCAGACGAAATTCTATCATTATGAGTGGATCTGGAGTCTGGTGCCGTTGAGCGCGGTGACCGCCTGGGGCCTGGCCTGCGGCTGGACGGAGTACCGGGCGGAGAACGGAGGGCAGTGGAAAAAGACTGCGCCGTTTACATTGCTTCTGCTGGCGTTGCTTCTGTTCTGCGGCAGTCTGGGCAGCGCCGTGTGGGACAGGGACGCCCGCAGGGAAGAACGGAGGGCTGCTTACTCCGTGCTGGAACAGCTCTCCGACAGGTATTCCGGAGAAAGGCTCTGCCTGTGGGCGCCCTGGGAGGTGATGGAATATGCCAGGGAGAAGGACGCGGGCATACTGCTTCCCTATGGCAGGAATCTTCGGGACGGCTTTTTGAACGCCTATTCCTATGATGCGTATCCGGAAGAGATTGTCATGCTGGAACAGTGGATGGAGCATATGAGCATGACGGGAGAGGCGGACATGGAGACGGCTCCGACGGGGAAGGAAGAAACGGGTGCGGAGGCAGTAGCCGGGGAGAAGGCGGAGGCGGCAGACGGGAAGAAGGCGGAGGCGGCAGACGGGGAGACAGCGCAGCCGGGGAATACGGAAGAGGAAAAGCCGGCCCGGCATGTGATTACATTAGAGGCATGTGTGGAAAAGGCCCTGGAGCAGGGCGTCAACTGCATTCTGATTGCGGGGGAAGCCTCTGAAGACGCGGTGGCCCGGATGGAAAAAGCATTGGATACAAAAGCCGAGGCTCTGGAAGGGTATTATCTGTTTGTTATATATTAGAAAGGTTCGCGGCGAAGAGCAGGCCTGCCTGATTTATACTCACGACCGAAAACATTTGCCGGCGTAAATGTATAACGAGTGAGCGCACCCGCGCTGTAAGACAAGCACCTGGCAAATGTATGCGCTCACGAGTATAACGACGAAGGGGTACTGTATGGACGAGCTGGTCAGTATTATTGTACCTGTGTACAATGTAGAAAAATATATAGAGGAAACCATTGCCTGTGTGAAAGCGCAGACCTGTAAGAATTGGGAGCTGCTCCTGGTGGAAGACTGCGGGACAGACGACACAATAGAGATAATAAAACGGTATATGGATAAAAACAGCGATGCCAGAATCCGGCTTATCAGGCAGCCATCCAATCTGGGGGCTGCCCGGGCGAGAAACAGGGGGTTGCAGGAAGCACGGGGAAGGTATATTGCCTATCTGGATGCGGATGACCTGTGGGTGCCGGAAAAGCTGGAGCGGGAGCTGGCTTTTATGAAGGAAAAGGATGCAGCCTTTGTATTTACAGGCTATGAATTTGCGGATGAGCAGGGCAGGGGTACGGGAAAGGTGGTTCACGTGCCGGAGAGTTTAAGCTACCGGCAGGCGTTGAGTAATACCACCATTTTTACCACCACTGTTATGTTCGATACGAAAAAGATCGGAAAAGAGCGTCTGGAAATGCCGGTTGTCAAAAGTGAGGATACCGCGCTGTGGTTCCGGGTGCTGCGGGAGGGATATACTGCGTACGGGCTGGATGAGAACCTGGTGAGGTACCGCCGGACAGGGAAGAGCCTTTCCTCCAATAAACTGGAAGCCATCCGCCGCATATGGAATCTGTACCGCAGGGAGGGTTTAAGCCTGCCTGGCAGTGCATACCACTTCTGCTTCTGGGCGTTCAGGGCGGTGAAGCGGCGGATATAGGGGGATTAGAAGAGGAGGAAATCGTTTTGAGCATGAATACCAGCGAAAAAAGGAAGCGGCAGAAGCGGGAAAGCTTCAAACGGCTGATCAATTTAGGACTGACGGCAATCTGCATTGGACTGGAAGTGGGAGTGTTTGCATATTGCTGGTTGAACCATTTTCGCTACAGTGTGGTACGGATGATCTGGTTTAAGGGGAGTGTAGTGGAAGTATCGATCTATGGGGTCGTGCTGCTTTTGCTGTCTGCCATGTATGGAGGGATGCGCCTGGGGTATCTGAGGAATGCGGAAATCATTTTTTCCCAGATCTTTGCTACACTGATATCAAATGTATTTATTTACGGGGAGCTTTCCGTAATGGCGGCTCAGCCGTTTGTGCCTCATATTTTCCTGTTCATGACGGCGATGCAGACAATCATTGTCATTGTCTATATCAACGTCGCCAACCGGATTTACCGTCACATATTCCCTCCCCGCAAGCTGCTGCTGGTCCATGGGGACAGATCCATTGACAGGACCTGTGCCAAGTTTGAAACCCGTAAAGATAAGTATGTCATCACCAGGACGATCCATGTGGGGGAAGGCTTTGAGAAGGTCAGCAATTCCATCCTGGAGCTCTGTGAAGTCGAGGAATGTAACGCGGTGCTGCTTGGCGACATCTCCGTGGAGGAGAGGACGCCGCTGATCAAATTCTGTTACGGACATTCTATCCGCGTGTACCTGCTCCCGAAGATTACGGATGTCATCCTTATGGGGGCGGAGGAACTGCACGTATTTGACAGCCCCATGCTCCTCACCAGGGAGTACAGCCTTTCCGTGGAACAGCGTTTTATGAAACGGGTCATTGACATCATATGCGCGCTGATTCTGCTGATGATTGCCTTCCCTTTTATGCTGATTACCGCTGTCCTGATCAAGCTGTATGACGGTGGCCCTATCCTGTATAAGCAGATACGCTGTACCCAGGATCAGAGGCAATTCAATATTCTGAAATTCCGCAGTATGAGGACAGATGCAGAGAAGGACGGGGTGGCAAGACTTGCCAGCAAAAATGACAACCGTATTACGCCCATCGGTAAATTTATACGGAAATGCAGGATTGACGAGCTGCCGCAGCTGATTAATATCCTCCGGGGGGATATGTCCTTTATCGGTCCCAGGCCGGAGCGCCCCGAGATTATAGAGCAGTATCTGGAAGTCATGCCGGAATTTGCGTACCGGATGAAAGTAAAAGCCGGTCTGGCCGGGTTTGCCCAGGTATATGGGAAATACAATACATCCCCATACGATAAACTGAAACTGGATCTGACTTACATTGAAAATTATTCCGTCTGGCTGGATATTAAGCTGATGCTGCTGACCCTGAAGATTCTGTTCTGGCCTGACAGTACGGAGGGGATAGATGATGAGCAGATTACGGCCCTGCGGGAAGAAAAGCGGAAAAAGATGGAAGCACAGGGCAGGAAGGACGAAGAATGACAGGAAAAGAATCAGCATTGTCTCATGACAGCAGAAAGCTTTGGCAGGGATACTACGGCAAAGAACCTTTTGATCTGCGGCTGACAGCATTGCGTATGGTGCGCAGGCTTCCGCTGATCGCTGCGGTGACAGTTTTCGGTATTCTTGTCTTTGGGGGTGGATATTATGTGAAGAATGTTTTACTGCGCAGCCAGCGGTCATATGCGGCAACTTCCGTGTACAGAGTAGAATATAATGTGGACAGTGAGGAGGAACTGCAGACGAGTTATATCAATGCGGTGAGTTGGAATACCTATATACACTCCCGGATGTTTCTGGAGATGGTGCAGGCCCGCCTTGCGGGTGATACAAAGCTGACGAATCAGGAGCTGGCGGAAAGGATGGAAGCATTCTTATGGTCCGATCTCAGACTGCCGGTGATTACAGTTACAACGGAGGAGCCGGAAGAAACGGAGGCCGTTCTGCGGGCTGTGGATGAGGTGATGGCACAGGATTTTTCCCTGCGGGAGATTGATTCTATTGCTGTGATAGACCCGGGCCGGGCGGAGGAGGTCGTTCCGGACATCCGGGTGGGCCGGGCGGTGATTCTCAGCGCGCTGCTGTCCTGTTTTTTTGCGGTGGTTGCGCTGCTTATAAAAGAAGCCGGTGACGACAGCATCTGGCTTCCGGGAACCATTTGGAGGCGGTATGGGCTGAAGGTGGCCGGGACATTGGAGAGCCGGGGATTGCTGCAGAATATGCAATATTTTTTCTGTGAAAAAGGAAGCCGGGATGAGGCGCGTCAAGGGATTGTCCAGGGAGACGGAAACAGGGAAAATACGGTACGGGAAAGCGGATACCGGGACAGGGCTGCCCGGAAAGATACGGCAGGGGGGCATGGAATGGCAGTTTGCATGGTACAGGAAGAAATGAAGCCGGAGGAGGTTCTTGGCAGATTGTGTGAGCGGTGCCCGGAGGTGGTGGACGCTTCCTGGTTTGCGGTCAGCTCTCCCCTGACGGAGCCTGAAAATTGTGAGGCGCTTCGGGAAGCGGATGGGATCCTGCTGGCTGTAAAAGCCGGATGCCATGCAGGCAGGAAATTGGAGTATGTGCTGGAATACCTGGAACAGCAGGACTGTGAGGTGAAAGCGGCCATTCTCTGGGAGGCAGACGAGAAGCTTATAAGGCTCTATTATTTCGGAAAACAGCACGATAATGCAGACATTTCCTTACGATAGGGACAGAATTGGGAGACAGATATGAAGGTAGAGGTTCTGGCATCTGTGATGCATGAGGAGCCGGAGGGTCTGATACGGCGGATGCGGCTGGATTCGGACGCGGTGGTCATCAATCAGTGCGACAGGCTGGATTACCGGGAAATAGTACAGTCCGGCCACAGGATTCGTTTCTGCTCCTTCCCGGACAGAGGCGTGGGAAGAAGCCGGAATGAGGCGATTCTGCGGGCGGAGGGAGATATCTGCCTGTTCTCGGACGGAGATCTGGTATATGAGCCGGGATATGCGGAGGCGGTAGCTGCCGAATTTGACCGGAATCCTGATGCGGATATGATACTTTTTAATGTTACGATAGAAGAGAGCAGGCGCACTTACCATATTACGGAACGGAAAAAAGTACATTGGTATAACTGCGGCCGATATGGGGCGGTGAGCTTTGCCCTGCGCCGGGAAAGTCTGCTTGTTTCCGGGGTAACCTTTTCGCTTCTGTTCGGAGGCGGCGCCAGATACGGCAGCGGGGAAGACAGTCTGTTCCTGAAAGAATTTATGGACAAAGGATTTTCCGTATATACGGCACCCGTTACCATTGCGGAGGAGAAAGCGGGCAAATCCACATGGTTTGCGGGCTACAATGAGAAGTTTTTCCGGGACAGGGGAGTGCTTTACCGGCATCTGTACGGCAGGCTGGCACCGGTCATGGCGCTGCGCTTTCTGCTGGCGCACCGGGATACAGTGTGCGCGGAGGTGCCGGTGAAACAGGCTTACGGGTGGATGAAGTACGGCGGCGATTAGGCGCTTAACAATATATACTCACGGTCGAAAGCATTTGCCAACATGGTGGTGTAACGAGTGAGCATCTCAGAAAAGCGGAACAGGAAACGGAATGTGCTCATGCGTATAATGTTACGCAAAGTGGCAAAATTTGGGTTCCGGCCAGTCAGGGTCAGGGATTGGGAACGATTCCTGCCTGGCGGCGGCAGTGCAGGGAGGGCGGCATGGAACGGAGTGCGTTGGTATATATCACATTGACGATAGTGACAGTGGCTCTGGGGCTGTTTGTGGAGAACCGGGGGCATGTGCCGGAGGCTATACGGGGCGGCCGGGCTTTCGGCAGCTGCCCCTGTGACCGGCAGCAGGCCGGAAACCGGATTGCCGCATTTGCCATTTTTTGTCTGTTAACCGGGGTGTCGGCCTGCAGGATTGCTGTGGGCAATGATTACTGGGTGTACAGGGAGAATTTCAAGCTGATTGCCCAGGGACGGCATGTGTCGTCGGAAATCGGCTTTAACCATATCGTAAAGTGGATGCAGGAAATTTTCGGCTATGATGAATATCTGTATATTTTTGCACTCTTTTCCGTTTTGACCGTATTTTTCTTTGTGAAAGCGCTGTGTGATCAGGGGAGTTATTTCGCGTTTTCCCTGTATCTGCTGATGACAGGCGGATATTATTTTAACAGTCTGAATTCCGTCAGATATTATCTTGCGCTTGCCATGGCGCTTTTTTCCATGAAATATGTGCTCCGGGGGGAGTATGGGAAATTCATTCTGATGATACTGGCGGCGGCAATGTTCCACAAGTCGGTGCTTCTGGTCATTCCGGTTTATCTGGCGGCGCGTTTTCTGGCGGCGGCTTCGCTGAAGAGATGGCATTATGCCGCGGGCGGTATTCTTCTGTGCAGCCTTATTTTCTGCCAGGATTTGTATAAGGAAGTTATCTTCTTTTTCTATCCGTTTTACAGGAATTCCATGTTTGATACGGGGCAGCTGTCTTATGCGAATATATTGAAATGTACCTGTGTGCTGGCGCTTGGCCTGCTCTGCTACAGGAGAAGCCTGCGGGAAGATGTGGCGAATCGGTTCTGGTTTTTCCTGAATCTGGCAGGACTGGTGGTGTATTGCTGCGGCTCCTTTATTCCGGAGGTGTCCAGGGTGGGGTATTATATGATCATATCCCAGGTATTCCTGATTCCCAGGCTTCTGGGGGACATGCCGAAGGGGTGGTTTGGAAGGCTTGCAAAGGCCTGCGTGGTCTGTGCGTTCGGAGCGTATTTTGTGTTGCTTTTGCGGGAAATGTATGCCGTTGACATCAGGCTGCTGCCTTACCGGAACTGGATTTTCAACTGACGTAAAAAAAGGAAGGCGTGTTCTAAAATGCTTTAGGAACAAGTGTTTGCTGACTGGATTTGAAACGCTACTGTTCATGCGGTACCGCCGCGAGGTGTTTTCGTGCTTATTTTGCACGAAAAGCCCGAGACAGTATGCGCTAAAAGGGGAGCTGCGGAAAGGAGCAGAAGTTACCATGAAAGTATTGTGGCTGTGTAATATTATGCTGCCGGTGATTGCCCGGCAGCTGTATCTGGAGGTCTCCAACAAGGAGGGCTGGCTCAGCGGGTTGGCGGAGGCTGTGCTGGAGAGACGGCAGGAGAACGGAATCGAGCTTTCCGTGGCGTTTCCGATGCAGGGAGAGGACCTGCCGGAAGGCCGGGAGATTGCGGGCATGCGTTGCTACGCATTTCCGGAGGATGTGGGGCATCCGGAAAAATACGATGAAAACCTGGAACCTGTCCTGAAAAAAATCGTTGATAAAGTGGAGCCCGATGTGGTGCACTGCTTTGGTACGGAATATCCCCATACCCTGGCGATGTGCAGGATTTTTCCCCATAAGGACAGGCTGCTGGCAGGGTTTCAGGGTCTGTGCACTTTGCTGGCGGAGGCATATTTTGCGAATCTGCCGGAAAAGGTGACTGACAGGGTGACACTGCGGGACTGGCTGAAGCGGGACGGCTTAAGGCAGCAGCAGGAAAAATTTGCCCTTCGCGGCAATATGGAGCGGGAGATTGTGAGCCTTGCGGGAAATGTGACCGGACGGACGGTGTGGGACCGGGAAAACGCGGCGAAATGGAATCCCCATGCCCGTTATTATCACATGGATGAGACATTGCGTTCCGAATTTTACGGGCCGGTGTGGCAGGAGGAAAAGTGCATTCCCCATTCCATATTTTTAAGCCAGGGAGACTATCCCGTGAAAGGCCTTCACTATGTGCTGCTTGCCATGCCGATTATTTTGAAACGGTATCCCGACGCACATGTCTATGTGACGGGAAACAGCCTGGTGCGTTACAGGACATGGAAGCAGAAGCTGAAAATATCGGCATACGGAAAATACCTCCGAAAACTGATGAAAGACGGCGGGCTGAAGGAGAAGGTTACTTTTCTGGGAAACAGGGACGCGGCCCAGATGCGCGACACATATCTGGCAAGCAGCCTGTTCGTCTGTCCGTCTTCCCTGGAAAATTCTCCCAATTCCCTGGGGGAGGCCATGCTTCTGGGCATGCCCTGTGTCTGCGCGGAAGTGGGAGGGATTCCCAGCCTGTTCCGGAGCGGGGAGGACGGCATTGTGTACGGCGGTTTCCGGATGTCGGGTGGGACATCCGGAGAGGGGGAAGACATAGCGCGCGGAGAACTGGAACGCATTGCCGGAAATCTGGCGGATGCTGTGATACGGATGTGGGACAATCCTGAAAAACAGCGCATCTACTGCCAAAACGCGAAAGTCCATGCGGAAAATACGTACAGCAGAGAAAAAAATTACGCCAGACTGATAGAAATATATACGGACATAACAGCAGGGAAAGAAGGACAACAGGCGCAGCGGCACAGCGGAAACGGAGGGACGGGGTGAAAAAAGAACAGGCCATCAGGGTGGCATTTGTATCCAATTATATCAATCATCATCAGATTCCTTTCTGCAATGCCATGTACCGCCTTCTGGACGGGGCGTTTTTCTTCATACAGACAGTGCCCATGGAAGAGGAACGCGTGCGGATGGGATGGAATGATGCGGAGAAGCCGGCGTATGTGCATTGCTTTTATGAGGAAGAAGCATACTGCAGGCAGTTGATTCTGGACTGCGATATGGTGCTGTTTGGCGGTACGGATGAGGAGAGCTACATCGTGCCGCGCCTGACCTCCGGCAGGCCTGTCATGCGTTACAGCGAACGCCTCTATAAAACCGGCCAGTGGAAAGCAGTGTCTCCCAGAGGACTGCTGAAAAAGTACAGGGATCACACCCGCTACCGGAAAGCGCCGGTCTATCTGCTGTGTGCCGGGGCCTATGTGCCCTCCGATTTTCACATTGTCAGGGCTTATCCCGGGAAAATGTACTGCTGGGGATATTTTCCGGAGACCAGACATTATGACTTGGACAGGCTGCTGGAAGAGAAAGGGTACGGGAAAGAAAAAATTTCCTGTTTACTCTGGGCGGCGCGGATGATAGACTGGAAGCACCCCGAGCTGGCGCTGGAGACAGCCGCCTACCTGAAGGAGAGAAATCTGGATTTTCATATGAATCTCATCGGAGACGGGGAGTTGAGGCAGCAGATGCAGGAGCTGGCCAAAGCGTATGGACTGGAAGACTGCGTCACATTTTTGGGGTATCAGACGCCGGATGCGGTGCGCGGGTTTATGGAGAAGGCGGATATCTTTCTGTTTACCAGCGACAGGCGGGAGGGGTGGGGGGCTGTGGCGAATGAGGCCATGAACAGCGGCTGCGCGTTGGTGGCGGACCACATGATCGGCGCGGTGCCCTATCTGGTCAGACAGGGAGAAAACGGCCTGATTTATGCGGACGGGAAAAAGAGGCAACTATTTTACTTGACAGAAAGATTGGTTACAGATAGAATCTACTGTAGACAGATTGGCAGAAATGCCTGCAGAACCATCACGGAAACCTGGAATGCGGAAAATGCCGCGGAACAGCTGCTGAAACAGATCAGAT
>CANDMH010000067.1 GCA_947385785.1 uncultured Lachnospiraceae bacterium | reverse complement strand
GCGCATTATGCGCCCAATGTGCTCAGCAGATGTTCCAGCATCTCATCCAGCACATTGATATAACGGCTGGAAGCATTATACGCATTCTGGAACTTGATCATATTGGACAGTTCCTCATCGGAAGAAACACCCGACACCTGTTCCCTGGCGGCGTAAATGGAGTCCACCGTGCCTTCCTGGTTCGTATAAATGCTCTGGAACGCGTATCCCGAATTGGCAATCTGTGCCACCAGGTCATCATAATAATCCACAAAAGTGGCCTTCTTCTTCACATTGGGATTCAGCGTGTATTCTTCTTCCATAAAGGCGGCCTTCAGGGCCTCTGCCGTCGCTTTATCCTCGGAGCCGTCTTCCAGGCGCAGCCCCAGCATGGATGGCTTCTGCATCAGTTCGGCGTCAATCTGCAGATTTTCAATGCTGTAGAGCGTCTCCTGCGCGCCTCTGGGATTTTCCAGGTTTTCTTCGTTATATACCCAGAATTCCACATCCTTCTGCCCTGTCACAATGCCGTTCTCATCCTTCACATCCACCCTGCCGGTAACCTTGCGGTATCCCTCGGAGGAAATCTTTGTAAACATCTGGATGGGGCTGCCATCATCCTTGCGCATATAGCCGCCCACATTGTTCTCACAATATTTCTCGCCTTCTTTGACCAGAACGGTTCCGTCTGTGGCGACGATGCCGCCTGCCCCCGCCTGCGTGACACCCGCCGCGGCAGCCAGGACTTCATTGACCTTGACGGCTACGTTGTGAATCAGCTGATCGAATTCCGCCTGGATATTCATGAGCACTGACTGGGAGACTTTATCGTAGTTCTTTTCATTGGCTACGTCCGTGTAGTCAGCCCTGTGGTCTCCTCTGGCCAGCAACATGGCTTTCAATCCGCCGATGTCCGTATTCAGATTGGTGGAAATCTCCCTGTTTAAATTAAAGACCTCCGCCCCGTCGATATTGTATTCCCGGGTTCCGTTGGAAAGGGTGCGGTAAGTGGCGTCCTGATACCAGAAAGGTGTATAGAAACCGGTGGCATCATCCACATCCAGGCCGATTTCGTAGTATTTATCCCCTTTCACAAAATCCGTTCCCTCAATTTTTACCCAGACATCCCCGTGTATATTTTCACCGAAATCGATATCCGCCATCTGCGACAGCTCATCCAGTATCTGGTCTCTGGCATCCCGCAGGTCGTTGGCGCTCTCTATGCCGCCCGCCTCAATCCCTCTGATGGCCTCATTCAGGGTAACCAGCTGCTTGCCATAGGCATTGATGGTCTCTACCTGTTCCTTGACCTGGGCATTCAGATTGTCCTGGTAAGCGCTTAAACCGCCGTATACCGCCTGCGCCTTCTGTATAAATTCCGACGCGCTCTGAACCAGAAGCCCCTGTGTCACAGAACTGGCTGGATCCTTCGTCAATTCCTGAATAGAGGTCCAGAAATCGGTAAGAGAGTTCTGAAAAGCCTCCCCGTTCATCTCACCCAGCTGATCCTCCACCTCCATCATCACTTCGGAGGATACCTGATAAAACATACTGCGCCCGGACTCTCTGCGGTATGCCTTGTCAAGGAAATAATCCCTTATATGTTTTACCCTGGAATAAGTGACGCCAAGGCCGGTCTCCTGATTGGAGACTGCTTTGGGGTTGAAGGCAAGAGTCATATAACTCTTCGAAGACTGCTGCACCTGCTGCCGCACATAGCCGGTGGTGTCCATATTAGAAAGATTATGCGCTGTGGTATTCAGCGCATTCTGACTTGTCTGTAATCCTGAAGTTCCGATATATAAACTTCCCATTAACGGCATAACATTTACCTCACGTTCTACAAGGATACAGTCTCCCGGCAGCTACAGCTCATTTCTGCGCTGCGACCGCTTCCGGTTACTGTTTTGCATCAAAATTTCCGCTGGCTACACCCATCTGGGTGCCCGAGCTGTAAGCGCTTCTGGTGTAATTCGCCGTCTCCGGCGCGGCCTTGGCCGCCTGCAGGAGATTCATCTCAAATTCCACCATCTCCAGCGCGTTCTCCAGCAATTCTCTATTCTGTTCGTTAATCCGGCGCAATTCCCGGACGCTGCTCTGCAGTCTGTCGTATGCCTCGGCCAGCTTCGCCTGTTCCTGCGGGCGCGATGACATCATTTCGATCATCCTGGAGAGTTTTAACGTTTCAACATCCCTGTTCAATACGTTGGCAATGTCCATGGTCACTTCCATCCTTCTCCTGTCCAGATGGTTGACCCTGCCTACTGCTTCCTGTTCATCATCCGTGATTTTCTGTAAATTATCCAGATTTGCACTGGCAATTACCTGTGTCTTCTTCTGGGATAAAGCCAGAAGCGCTTCGTATGCGTCGCATTCCTGGCCAAGTACCTCAATCAGATTCTCCATTAAACTCGCCACAGGTATCCTTACCTCGTTTCCTCATAAGCCGCATCCAGCTCAGACGCCTTCTGCATAAGCTTCTGGGCAAAGGATGAAGTGTCTACATGATAAGTGCCGTTCTGGACTTTCGTCCTGAGAGGGGCTACCAAATCCTCCCTGATATCGGGAGTACCCGCAAGCGCCGCCTGCGCCGCCCTGATTTCCCTTCCCATATTGCTGAACTGCAGCTGGTCTGTCCGGGCCGTGCCGCTCTTTTCACGTACATTGTTCACCTTCTTCGTCTGATACAGCTGATGAACCTGATTATATGCCTCTATACGCATTTCGGAATCCTCCCTTCCTGAAAGGTTCATTTCCAATTATAATTGCTTACTTAAATTATCGGCATCAGATTCAAATACTTTAGGAATTGTACAGAAATAAATTTCGTCCTGTAAATTTATTTCACGGCACTTCCCGGAAATTGTTGACCCTTTCTTCGCGCAGCCGGGAATTGTCGACCACATTCTTCGCGCAGCCGGGAATTGTCGACTACTACCTTCGCGCAGCCGGGAAATTTAAGGGCGATATGGCTTCCTGCCGCAGCTCTTCTTCTCCGTGCAGTATCCGGAGACTTCACATTTCGGTACAAAATAGTGTTCTACCAGGTACTTCCACTCTTCCGAGTACGCCGAAAGCGCCTGGCAGATGTCGTCCATCAGAAGGCGGTATTCCCAGTAAGCCCTGGTACAGCGCCGCTGGTGAGACATTTCAATCAGATTGCGCACATTGCGCTTGTCCACAATCTTCGTAGACATGCCCAGGGGAAGGAGCATGGCGGCGTCCTCCCGGGGAATTTTGCAGTCGCGCTCCAGGCGGCTGCAGGCTTCGGCAATGGCTGACATGGTATCCCTGTAAATCCGCTCCGCCTCCGGATTTTCCGCCACGGAAGGAGGTGTGGTATAGGAAAAATTCTTATAATTAATATAGCGTGTGCTCGCCTGCAGCCTGGTGGGCGCCCCGCCGATATGGGTGTACCACTCCCGGATGACGCGGGCGGAATATCCGTCCAGGATCATCTCCACATTGACGTACTCCATCACGCGATGATGGCCTGAAGCGATGCATTCCAGGCCGCGTTTGTAATTTTTTTCTTTATGATCCGTATCCCCGCCCCAGCATACACCTGCGCGTTCACCCATCAAAGTGATGGGATTTTCAGCGGTTTCTTTCAATATTATGACCATCTGTCTGTTCCCTTCCCGTATCCCGCATGGCCGGATCAATCGTCCGCCTCTTCCGCCAGTGCCTGCAGATAGCCCTGAACCCGGTTCTTGCTGCCCTTTCCCAGCTTCCGGTAATTGTCTATGAGGATGTACTCTTCGGAGCCTCTGCGGACCATCATATAGTCCACCTCCGCCTCCACGGCCGCGCCGGTCCCTTCCGCCCCTTCCGCGCCGTCAGTCAGCAGCTGGGTGGGTGTGACCTGGAGGGCATCGCAAATTGCCATGATTTTGTCCGCGGCAGGATTGGTCTTCTTCCGCTTCCAGTCGCTGATGGTGCTCTGGGCGATTCCGGTCTCCTCCGAGAACTGCTTCCGGCTTACGCTCTTTTTTTCCATTAATTCAAAGATTCTTTCGCTGATTATCATAGTGTCCGCCTTTCTGTCGCTGCATGTTATACCGGTTACATTTTTCCGGCCTGTCCACATGGAAATCCTGTTCTCCAGCAGATTCCTGTAAATTTATTTCGCAGTATTTCGTTGCTGTACGACTCATGACATAAGTATACTTGGAAAATCCATTTATTTCAAGCAATTCTTGTAAACTGTTCCTGCCTGTGTTAAGATAATCATAATTGATGCCTTCCAGGCATGAAATTTCTTGGGCGTTCAAAGGATATTCAGGGACTATTGTCTCCTATATTCCTATCGGTGTGGCGGCTTCCCTGTTATGTTTGTCGCTTTTGCGCTGGTGGGGCTCGCCTGGGCCGCCATCAATGTGAACTCTCTGCCCATGGTGGTGGAGATGTGCCGGGGCAGCGATGTGGGAAAATTTACCGGATATTATTATACGGCTTCCATGACGGCACAGGTCATTACACCGGTGCTGGCGGGCTCGCTGATGAAGAGAATCAGCTATCATGTGCTTTTTCCATATGCGGCATGTTTCGTCCTGCTCAGCTTTGTGACCATGTGTTTCGTGCGGCATGGGGACAGCAGAGCGGAAGCGAAGGCAGGGCTGGCGGCATTTGAGGATATGGATGACTGAAATGCCGCATCACATAACGTCACAAGGAGGCCGAATATGGTAATACTGCTGATTTTAATCTCAATGCTTCTTATACTGTTCCTGCTCTGGTGTCTGCTTCTGATGCCACGGAGAAATCAGCCCGGCTGGGAGAGGCTTTCCGGAGTCCGCTATGCCCACCGGGGGCTTCACAATACGGTGGAAGGCGTGCCGGAAAATTCTCTGGCAGCTTTCCGAAAGGCAGTTGACTGCGGATTCGGCGCAGAGCTGGATGTCCATCTGATGGCGGACGGCAGCCTGGCTGCTGTGCATGACAGTAATCTGCAGCGGGTCTGCGGTAAAAATCTGGTCATTGAAGATATGACGGCGGAAGAATTGCAGCATTATCCTCTGCAGGGAACAGGAGAGACCATTCCCCTGCTGCAGGATGTTTTGGATGTATTTGAGGGAAAGAAACCGCTCGTTATTGAATTGAAGGCAGAACGGGGAAATGCTGCCGCTCTGACTGACTCCGTTATGAATTTACTGAAAAACTGGAACGGGAATTATTGCATCGAATCTTTCCACCCGGCAGTGCTGCTTCATCTGAAAAAGCATTATCCCCAGGTGCTTCGCGGGCAGCTCAGCCAGAATTTTCTCCGGGCCAGCGAAGTGGGAAATCTTTCCTGGCCGGTGCGGGTAATCCTCACCTTCCTGCTGACCACCTTCCTCACCCGGCCTGATTTTATCGCCTACAACTGTCTTGACCGCTCCTGCCTCAGCCTGCGCCTGATGAAGAGACTGTACCATGTGCAGGAAGTCGGGTGGACTGTAAGGGACCGCGGGAGTATGGAGGCTTTGGAAAGGGAAAATGTTATTCCTATTTTTGAGGGGTTTATTCCCGATTGATTCAGATAATGACAAGTATGTCAGTTATTGAATTTTACGAATCATTTGTACCATCGGCACATTTTCATCTGGTATACCATCCAATTCCTTCCTTATACGGTTTGATATTGCATCAGGAATCGTCAGAATTTTGAGTGCGAGAGAAATATATCCATAAATAGTCACACGGTCAAGACTGTTGCTCTCCAACTGTTCCTCGTCACACACCAGATAAGTTCTTGATTTGGACAGTTTCTCAAATTCCACTGCCCTGTTATGTAGAAATGATTCAATATCCTCATCTTCAGTACATGTGAAAGAAGACAAAAAACATTCCAACAGTCCTTTGTCTCCTCCAAAATTCGCAATTAACGCTTTGAGCGGGATAAGCACTGCTTTAATAATCTGTCACACCTCTCTCTCTCCGCATCGGAAAAAGGATGTTGTGAAAGCCGCTTTTTCGGTACGTCAGCATTCATAACATCTATGAGCTTTTTCAAAGACTCCACATCTTGAATTTCAATTTTGCGTTCAAAAGTACTTGTTGCCATCACTCTCCCCCTTTCTGAAAGCTTTTTAAAAGCCGTCGGAAACAGCATATTTCCTTATGCAAGAATCGCCAACATCCTTTTTCTTTATTATACGCAAAAAAGCAGAAATTAGCAACCTGTTTCAGAATAATTTCAAGCAAAATACGCAGGCAAAAATCACTCAAACTGCGAAGCATACAACTTGTAGTAAAACCCTCGCCGCGCCATCAGGCTCTCATGGTCTCCCTGTTCTACTACATCGCCGTGGTCCACCACCAGGATGTGGTCCGCATTCTGTATGGTGGAGAGGCGGTGGGCGATTACAAAGCATGTCTTATCCTTCATCAGCTCCCGCATGGCTTTCTGAATCCGCCGCTCTGTGCTGGTGTCCACATTGGAGGTGGCTTCGTCCAGAATCAGCATCCGGGCGTCGTAAAGCATGGCGCGGGCTATGGTCAGGAGCTGCTTCTGGCCTTTGGAAATATTTCCGCCGTCCTCACTGACGACAGTCTCGTAGCCCTGCGGCAGGCGCATGATAAAGGAATGGATGTGAGCGGCTTTGGCTGCCGCCACCACTTCTTCTCTGGTGGCGCCTTCTTTTCCGTAAGCAATATTCTCGAAAATCGTTCCCTTGAATACCCAGGTCTCCTGAAGCACCATGGCATACGCCCCCCGCAGGCTCCGCCTGGTGTAATCACGGTTGTCCCTGCCCTCCACCAGGATGCTGCCCTCATCCACATCGTAAAAGCGCATCAGCAGGTTGATGATGGTGGTCTTGCCCGCGCCGGTGGGGCCGACGATAGCCACAAGCTTTCCGGCGTCCGCCTTCAGGCTCAGGTTGTGGAGGATGGTTTTATTTTTCTCATATCCGAAGGAAACGTTCCGCAGTTCCACATTGCCCTTCACATCGGTCAGCTCCAGCGCCGCGTCCCTGTCCGCCGGCTCCTCTTCCTCATCCAGCAGTCCGAAAACACGTTCCGCCGCAGCCAGGGCGGAATAGAGTTCATTGGTGATATTCGCAATCTCGTTGATGGGGCCGGAGAATTTGCGGGAATACAGTACAAAGGAGGAAATCTGTCCCAGGGAAATATGCCCTCCCATGTAAAAGAAAGAGCCGAATACCGCAATCAGGCTCAGGCCCAGGTTATTGATGGAATTCACCGTGGGGCCCATGGTAATCCCGTAATAATCCGCATCGTAATAGGCATTGGCGGCAGCCGCGTTCACCCTGTCAAAGTTCTCGGCCACCCGGTTCTCGTAGGCATATGCCATAATCGTCTTCTGTCCGGAAAACATTTCTTCCACAAATCCGTTCATGATGCCGTAGTTTTTGGAGCGCTTCGCGAATCTGGGCTGGGTGATTCTGCGCATCTTTGTCACATATATAATGGCCGCGGGAATTGTCACCACCACCACTGCCGCCAGAGCGGGCGAGATATAGAGCATCATGCCAAATGAGCCTGCCACGGTGACCAGGCTGGTCAGAATCTGCACCACATCTGTGGCCAGGCAGGTGCTGACTACATCGATGTCGTATGACACGCGGCTGATAATGTCTCCCGCCTGGTTTCTGTCAAAATATCCCACCGGCATCCGCATCAGCTTGTCAAAGACATCTTTGCGCATCCCTTTGGCAATCCATTTGCTGACATACATCATGATGATGTTAATGGATATGGTGAGCAGAGACGACAGCACATAGAAGAGCAGCATCCTGCCGGCATAGTAAAAAACTCTGTCAAAATTCACCTTCCCCGCACCCGCGGCCGCCTCGTTGATGGCTGCGCCCGCCATGTTCGGCCCAAGAAGGGCAAGGATGTTGCTGGTAAAGCACAGGGCAAATACCAGCATGAGGATCCATTTATAATAGCCGATATAATGCAGCAGGCGTTTGAAGGTTCCCCTGGTATCTTTTGGCTTTTTACGGATGGTGTCTCTGGATGCCATATGTGATTTCCTTTCTGTTCCGGCTTATGTCTTTTCTATACTCGCGAAAGCATTCATTGGTTCTTTCCATACTTTGTTATACTCGTGAGCGCATACATTTACCGCTTTCTGTTCCGATTTGCGGAAGCGCTCACTCGTTATACAATTTCAACTGGTAAATGTTTCTGAATATGAGTATAAATGATTATACGCTTTCGGACGAACTGGTTCAGGCCCCCATCTGAGTTCTGTAAATTTCCTGATACATGGGGCAGTTCTGGAGCAATTCCTCATGGGTGCCGTGCCCGATGATTTTCCCTTCATCCAGCATGATGATATCATCCAGCGCCATAATGGAGCTGATTCTCTGGGCGATAATGATGGTGGTCGTATCCGAATGATGCTCCCGGATGGCTTTGCGAAGCGCCGCATCCGTCTTGTAGTCCAGCGCGCTGGAGGAATCGTCCAGCACCAGTATCCTGGGGGCAGCCGCAAGCGCTCTGGCAATCAGCACACGCTGGCGCTGGCCGCCGCTTAAGTTGGCGCCGCGCACTACGGCCTTGTGGTCGTATGTATCCTCGTAGCTTTCGATAAATTCCCTCGCCATGGCGTCGCCGGCGGCTTTTCGCATTTCCTCGGTCTCCACATCCCGCCCGAAGGAGATATTTTCCTTCAGGGAATCGGCGAAGATCACATCATTCTGAAATACTACGCCGAACAGCCTGTGCAGTTCGTCTTTGTCATAGGTGCGCACGTCTTTTCCGTCTATAAAAATATGGCCCTCGTCCGCGTCATAGAAACGCATCAGCAGATTGATAATGGTGGTCTTGCCGCAGCCGGTGGCGCCTATGATCCCTAAGGAACCGCCTTTTTTCACCGCGAAATCGATTCCTTCCAGGCATTTCTGCCGCTCCTGGCCGTCGAATCTCGCCATGGCTGCGGCTCGATCTGCTTCCTCACTTGTCCGTCCTGCTGCTTTATCGAATCCTTTACCGGAAGCGCCTGCGTCCGCACCGCTTTGTCCCTGTTCTTCGCCGTTCTCATCCATCCCTTTATCCGGTTCCAGATGTCTCCCATAGCTGAATGCCACATTTTCAAAAACAATGTACTCCTCCCGCTCTGTCACTGCCGCTTTCTCTGCCGGAACTGGCACCAGCTCATCCTCGCTGTTCACCACCGCGGCAATACGGTTTGCAGATGCGTTGGCCTTGGACATCATCATGAAAATACGGTTCACCCCGTTCACGCCCATAAGAATCATATTAAAATAAGTCAAAAACGCCAAAATGACACCGGGCTGAGTGACACCGTCATTCACACGGTAAGCCCCAACTACTACCACAATCGTAAGTCCGATATTCAGCATAAAGGTCATAACAGGCCCCGGCAGCGCCATGACAATGCCCGCTTTCACGTCCCGGTTCGCCATCTCCCTGTTTGCGTCCTCAAAGCGGCGCATCTCATAATCTTCCTTTGAAAGCGCCTTTACCACCCGGATACCTGTGATATTTTCCCGCATGATGCGCACGATATCATCCACGCTCTTCTGCACCTTTTCATAGAGCGGGATACCCTTCAGAGAGACAAATACCACTGCCGTAATCAAAATGGGAGCCATAATGCAGAGGATAGATGCCAGCCCGGCGTCCATGATCAGGGTGATGGTAATGCCGCCAAACAGCAGAATCGGCGCGCGGATTCCCATGGTCTGGCTGGACTGAATGAAGCTCTGCACGTTATAGGAATCCGAAGTCATCCTGGAATTCAGAGACGGCAGCCCGAATTCATCCAGCTGTCCGCCGGAAAGATTGACGGATTTCCAGAATAAATCTCTTCTGATTTCGTATATGGTTTTCTTTGCCACCCCCACTGCGGTACGGTTCGCCTTCACGTTCGCCTGGCGTACATAGACCACCAGCAGAAGCATGACCGCTCCCCACAAAAGTATCCGTTTTACCTCCTGCAGCGGTGCCACATCGTCGATCAGATGTTCCAGCACATAGGGGAGAAGCAGCTCTGCCAGAGCGGCCGATAATTTGATGAGCATGCCAATCGCTATCATGACCCGGTATTTTTTTGCATATGACAGTATAAATTTCATCCTGCGGCTCCTACCAAATTTTCTCTTGAATTCATCAGCGGAATATGCTATAGTAAGCATAGGGAAAACAACCGCCCACAAGGTGGGTTGACCTCTCTGGATAGAAAAATCCACCCGTCGACTGGTCAAAGTTTTGGGGTGGTTTTTCTATGTATTAACAAAAACATACATAAGCTGGTTACTTACAGAACGCAAATACGAACGTAAGCAATGCCATAAGGAAGAGACCAAAGGTCATTAAATCCTTAAAATCGTATTGATTTTTCATAGCATCACCTCCATTCCTTTCGGAGTAGAGGTCAGCCCACCCTGCAACACGGTTGTTTCCCTGGTTCCTATATTAACATGCTTCTTCTTTTTTGGCAATCGTTTTTGTGCTTATTTTCCCAGAATTCCGTTGGGTTTCTCTTGAATTCATCAGCGGAATATGCTATAGTAAGCATAGGGAAAACAACCGCCCACAAGGTGGGTTGACCTCTCTGGATAGAAAAATCCACCCGTCGACTGGTCAAAGTTTTGGGGTGGTTTTTCTATGTATTAACAAAAACATACATAAGCTGGTTACTTACAGAACGCAAATACGAACGTAAGCAATGCCATAAGGAAGAGACCAAAGGTCATTAAATCCTTAAAATCGTAATGATTTTTCATAGCATCACCTCCATTCCTTCTGGAGTAGAGGTCAGCCCACCCTGCAACACGGTTGTTTCCCTGGTTCTTATATTAACATGCTTCTTCTTTTTTAGCAATTATTTTCGGACAAATTTCCATATATTTTTAGCTGTTTGTTACTGTTCACGGCTTTGCCGCTCACAGCAACATGATGCACACAAAATGAGCAAAGTGCGCTCATTTTGGCGCCTGCGGTCTCGGGATTTTCGTGCAAAGTGCGCACGAAAACGCCTCGCGGAGGCACCTGTGAACAGTAACAGCTGTTTTTCACCGGCTTCCGACCCGCAGCACCATAAAGGAGAGCGGCGGCATTGTGATATCCGGCCCTTCATACTCCATTTTATACGGTGCAACTTTCTCCGGCTCTTCGATACTGTTATGCTCCTCTTTTGCCGCCCCGGTCAGGATTTCGGCCTGTATCTTCATTTCGTCCTTCCAGCCGGCCGGAAGCTCCAGGCTGATGCTTTGTTCTGTCTCCCGGGAATTGACTATCTTGACGATAATCTCCTTCTCCGTCTCCGAGAAACCTGCGGAATAATAGATTCCCTCCGCTGCGGCTGCCTTCTCCCCGCCGCAGGTATCCAGTGTCACATCCCCCATGTTGCGGGCATACATTTTCTGCACATAATAACTGGGACTGCCGTAGCAGTTCGACGCGTTGAACCAGATCATATCCGGGGACCACTGGGTATAGCCCAGCCGTGCAAACAGGGGCGCGTAGGAAGCCAGCACCACCACGTCCGCATTCCGCTCCACACCGGTGAGGAATGCCGCCTCCGCCAGGGCTCCCTCCAGGGTATTTGCCTCCGGTTTGTTAAAGCCGCTGGTGGGATGGGCAGCATATTCTCCTGAAAATACTTTCACCTTCCTGGGATAATCGTCATAAAAGTCCGTATGGCTGTAAAGCCACTCAGGCTTCACATAATAGTGCTCGTCCACGGCATACACAAAGTCGTCCTGCTCCTCATGGGCATGATAGAATTCCCATGCCCTGGTATACCGCTCGGAAGTAATATCAGGTCCCGCAGATCCGATCAGCTTCATCTCCGGCGCGTATGCATGGATTGTCTTCTCAAAAATCTCATAACGCTCAAAGAAATCCGCTTTCTCCGTCTGCCACTGCTCGTTTCCCACGCCTACCATGGTAAGGCCGAAGGGCTCCTTATGCCCCATCTGCGCGCGCACAGCCCCCCAACGCGTGTTTTCATCCCCGTTGGCAAATTCAATCAGGTCAATGGCGTCCTGAAGGAATTCCTGGAAGGCCGGGCTTTCTCTGCTCACCAGTTCTTTTGACTGGTACTGGCACGCAAAGCCTACGTTCAGCACCGGCAGCGGACTGGCTCCAATCATCTCACAGAGCAGAAAATACTCGTAATATCCCAGTCCCAAGGTCTGATTGTAATGACAATAAGCGCTTTCGTAATTATTTCTCTCATTATTTTCATGGACTGCCCAGCGGTTCCAGTTATTCTTCCTCGCCCATACCGGTTTCAGGCTGTCCTTGAAGCGGTAACGGTTCGCCAGGGTGTTCCCCTCCACGATACAGCCGCCCGGAAAGCGCAGGAATCCCGGGTGCAGCTCTTTCAGCATCTCAAACAAATCCTTCCGGAAGATTCCGCCCACGGCGTCCTCCGGAATCAGGGAAATGAAATCCAGTTCCACCGTTCCCGGCTCAGACAGGCAGAAGAGAAAATCCGCCTGTTCCACATCCGTTTCGGCCCGCAAAGTGCCTTCGTATTTCCGGAA
The DNA here is from genome assembly GCA_947385785.1 of uncultured Lachnospiraceae bacterium. GTDB lineage: Bacteria > Bacillota > Clostridia > Lachnospirales > Lachnospiraceae > Acetatifactor. Next base: position 4,600 of record CANDMH010000067.1, on the reverse strand, counting down.
ACGATTATAGGTTTCCTCCTGTCCATTCGCTGCCGGAATCCCTGTCCGGGCACAGCATTCACCGCCCTTTTCAACGGAAATCACAAAATCTCCCGTAAAGTTCACGCACCGCACCCAGAAGACAATTTTGTAGTCCATTCCTTTTTTCAGATAAATGCCGTCGTAGGCTTTGTTGCATACACCTTCCCCGGGATGCTTTGTCTGCAGACGCAGATAATGGGGATTCTCCTCGCAGTGAGGGCTGCCGGTAACGCAGCGAAAATCCGCCTCCCCGCCGCGCGGATAAACGCTCCATCCATAGCCTCCGTCATACTCCACCTGGTAATCGCAGTAATCGCCTGTGGCTTTCAGGAACTCAAACGAGCGGTTCTCCAGCATCTCCGCATGCAGGCCCCCGTCTGCGGCATAATTGATATCCTCGAAAAACAGACCTATCATGCCCTCCTGTATTCCGGCTTTTTTCTCTGTTCCTATTTTAATGTTCATATGCAGAACCCCTTTCTTCCTCATGCTCATTTATTTTCCTCCTTAGCAACTGCCGGAAAATATACTCACGGGCGAAAACATTTGCCAGTTAAAATTGTATTCCTGTAATATCTTCAGGCTAAAGTGCCCGCTCGTCATGCATTAAGGCTCAACTTTATTTCAAATATTTCCCCAACACTTCCATAAAGATGTCCATATCCAACGGCTTGGCAATATGGGCATTCATGCCGTTCTTCAGAGCAGCCTCCTTATCTTCTTCCAGCGCATTGGCTGTCATGGCGATAATGGGCATGGTCTTTACATCCTTTCTCGGCAGCGCGCGGATGGTCCTGGTGGCCTCGTAGCCGTCCATAATGGGCATCTGCACATCCATCAGGATGGCATCATAATAGAATTCCGCCGATTTATTCACCATATCCACCGCATCCGTTCCGTCAGGCGCAGATTCCACCTCGAACCCCGTCTCTTCCAGAATCACCTGCGCAATCTCACGGTTCAGTTCAATATCCTCCACAAGCAGGATTCTTTTTCCGCTGAAATCCGCCTGGGTCCAGGCTGCCGCCTCATCTTCCTTCCCTGCCAGATTATTTGCCGCCAACAGCGCGGATTTCAGATCCGACAGGAACATTGGCTTTGCGCAGAAAGCCGTAATGCCTGCGGGCTTCGCTTCCTCCTCAATATCCGTCCAGTCATAGGCAGTCAGTATAATGATGGGGACCTCCGCCCCCACTACGCTGCGAATCCTTCTGGCAGTCTCCAGACCGCTGGTTTCCGGCATCTGCCAGTCAATGATATAAGTATGGTAGGAATCCCCTTCCTCATGAGCCTGTTTCGCGCGGTACACCGCCTCCCTGCCGGAAGTCGTCCATTCGGAACGCATGCCAATCTGCTTCAGCATCTTGCTCACGCTGTCGCAGACATTGAAGTCATCATCCACCACCAGCGCCCGTAAACCTTCCAGTTCTTTGATCTGCTCCGCGTCCTTTACCACATCCTGAAGCTTCAGGCTCAGCTCTACCGTAAAAGTACTGCCCCTGCCGACTTCGCTCTCCACGCTGATGGTGCCCCCCATCATCTCCACAATATTTTTCGTGATGGCCATCCCCAGGCCCGTTCCCTGGATGCCGGACTGCGTCGCCGTGGACTCACGCTCGAAAGGCTCGAATATATGTTCCACAAAATCCCGGGACATGCCTATCCCGTTGTCCTTTACAATAAATACATATTCTCCGTACCCATGCCGGAACGTAGCCTTTTGCATGATACGGAAGGAAACCATGCCGCCTGCGGGTGTATATTTTACCGCATTGCTCAGCAGATTGATGAACACCTGGTTCAGCTTCAACGCATCCGCAATCACATCCTCATTTGCCACTTCGAAGGTATCAATAAACAGCTCCAGCTGCTTTGCCTTCATCTGGGGCTGGATGATATTGACCAGATTGTGCATGATCTCGGAGATATTGCATTCCTGCTCCTTGATCTGCACCTTTCCGCTCTCAATCCTGCTCATATCCAGGATATCGTTGATCAGGCTGAGCAGATGATTGCTGGAAGAGAGAACCTTCTGCAGACAGTCTCTGACCTGGTCTTTATTGTCAATATGGCTGACGGCAATGGCGGCAAAGCCTATGATGGCGTTCATGGGCGTCCGGATGTCATGGGACATATTGGAAAGGAAGGTAGTCTTTGCCCTGTTTGCATGCTGTGCCTGCATCAGCGCATCCTGCAGCGCCTGGGTCTGCTCCTTCTGCTTCCGGACCTGTTCGGTAATCTCCCGGGATACCACCATAACCATAATGTCATCCGTATCATTGTCCCGGGTCATGATATAAGACTGACGAATACAGATCTGCCCGTCTTCCTCATCCTTTTCCCAATAGTCAATATCCACTTCCGCCTCACCGCTTTCAAAGCGTTCCTTCAGATTCCCGATATTCACTGTATCGCCGTACTCCTCCACGGACTCCTCCAGGATAAAATCTCTCCATCTCCTGAAGCACTCCGATGCCTGACAGGGCGCCTGTAATCCGGCCTTTTCCAACAGGGAAAAGCTTCGCCCGTTGCGCATGCGCACAATATCCTGCTCGATTACGTCCTTTGTCAGGTTAAATTCAAAGGTGCAGAGGGAATTGGTGGTGATGGCAATGCGGTACTGTCTCTCCTTGCGGCTCGCAAGCGCCATCTCCGCCTGCATGCGCAGTTCTTTTCGCTTGATTTCGGTAATATTCTGGCGGGTAAACAATACCTTGCAGGCCCTTCCGTCCTTCCGCTGCAGACAGACGGCGCTCACATGCTCCCATTCCGTCTGTCCGCCGTACTGCACATGACACTCAAAGCGAACCTCGTCCCTTTTCTCCAGAGCCCTGATAATGGCATCCCTGTCAATTGCCTCAGAGAATTCCTGTCTGGCCTTCTCCTCTACCAGAATAGAACTCATATGCTCCACCAGCTCCTGATACCTGCCCCTGACACTAATGTCACTTTCTTCGGGATGCGTCCCCGCCAGATACTGATAGGTATCCGCCTCAAAGTCAGCTATGGCAAAACGACTGAAAAGGATATTGACGCCATCGATAATATATCCCATTTCCCTGTTTTCCTGCTCCAGCCGCTTCTTCTCCCTCCCGGAACGGACGAGCAAAAGAACGATGTAAAGGACAAACAGGACAATCAGGCCGATTTCCAGCTGAATTCCCACCATGTTCTCTGCCCTTATCATATCCTGCGTAACGTCTTTGGGAAAAGTCTGTACCAGCACAAAGCCATTTTCTGACAGGCATGTCACACAAATATTATCCGTCCTGCTGCTGGAATCACACAGAAAGCTTCCTTTCCCGCCATTGGCAAAGACATCCCTTACATTTGCCGCCGTATTATCGTCGATTACGCCCTCTTCCGCCAGACCCGAAGCCAGATCCCCCTCATAGGTCCGGCCATTGGAGCTGGCTATCACCTGTCCCTCCTGCGTACACAGATACACCTCCGCAGCCTCGCCGAAGTATGTGGCAGCAAGCATATTCTGCAGATATTCCTCCGCCAGATAGGCCGCCCGCAGCACTCCCACGATCTCTCCCTGCCAATAAACGGGTGCATAAAAGCAGACCATGGTTTCATTGAAGAAATGCGGGTCAAAAAGGATTCCGATACCGTTCTCTCCCTGCATGCCGTTCTGATAAAAGAATCGCTCCCTGGCATCGGCAGTCCGCCCGTCGGAAGCATGGTCAGTGCCGTCTGCATCCGTATACATCAGCGCGTCAAAGATCATATTTCCTTCCATATTCGCCAGCCTCTGTGTGGTAATCACCGGCTCTTCCATGCTTTCTCCCACAAAATAGGCATATGTAGTAATCCTGTTCAGGGCATTGCGCAGCTCTCCGTCGATCTGATCCGCCTTCATCTGCGCCGCGTCCGCTGCATAATTTTTATTCTGCTCCTCAATGCGCTGTCTGTTCCTCGTTGTGTACCACTGGAATAAGATGATGACTGCAAGTAATAGAAATGGGACGTAGATTATCTGCTGCAGGGATTTCTTTGTTCTCATTACGATGGTTCTCCTGTAGATCGTGCCTGTTTCCGGTTGCGTGTTTCAGTCAGGTGTAAGGAAGTGTCTCCTAATATAAGCCCACTATAGAAAGCAGGTGCAGCTTCCTATAATTGAACGCGGCGCAAAGAAACGCGCCTTTTATCAGAAGCAAAGGGATTGCTTCTGATAAGACATACTATGGGAATCAAGTGCAGCTTCCCATAGTTGAATGCGGCGCAAAGAAACGCGCCTTTTATCAGAAGCGTAGGGATTGCTTCTGATAAGACATATTATACTACCAGATGGCACTGAAAGCAATATCGGAAAAAATCTCAGACTCTTTCAATTTCACATGTATGCGCCTTCGTCTTCGGATTATAATTGATTCCCACCATCACAATTTCACCGCCGTAGTCTTCCAATACCGCGGGATAATTCCTGGCTTTGGCCTGGGCGATGGCGCCTCCGGATGACTTATCCCATTTCAGCTCCACAATGACCGCCGGAAGCATGGATCTGCGTTTCGGCAGATACACCACATCCGCAATACCTTTCCCGGACGGCAGTTCCTCAACCTTAAGATATTGG
>CANDMH010000066.1 GCA_947385785.1 uncultured Lachnospiraceae bacterium | reverse complement strand
CAGAAAGCGCGGCAGAAAGAAGCCTTAGGCCGAGAAAGCGACAGAGAGAACTCTTAGGTCGGGAAAAGCAACAGAAAGAAGCCTTGGGCTGGGGGAAAGCGGCAGAGAGAACTCTTAGGGCGGAAAGAGCGTCAGAAAGAAGCCTTAGGCCGGGAAAAGCGGCCGAGAGAACCCTTCGGACGGAAAGAGCGTCAGAAAGAAGTCTTCGGGCAGAAAAAGGCAGAAAATCGGAAGCGGAGAAGAAATGGAACAGGTCAGATTAAATAAATATCTCGCTCAGTGCGGCGTCTGCTCCAGAAGGGATGCGGACAGACTGATAGACGACGGGGCGGTGCTTGTAAACGGACGGCTGGCGGAGCGGGGAATGCAGGTTACGGAGCAGGACGAAATACAGGTGAGGGGAAAGACGGTTTATGCCGTGAGGAAGCCGGTGGTGCTGGCGTTTTACAAACCCTTTGGCGTGACCTGCACAGAGAGGGATGCCCATGCGGAGAAAATCATATCCGACCTGGTGAAGTATCCGGAACGTGTTACCTACGCTGGACGGCTTGATAAGGACTCTGAGGGGCTTCTGCTGCTTTCCAACGATGGAGACCTGATTCAGGCCATGATGAAGGGAGCAAACCGCCATGAGAAGGAGTACCTGGTGAGAGTGGACAGGGAAATAGGGAAGGATTTCACGGATAAAATGGCCGGAGGCGTCTTTCTGGAGGAACTGCAGCTTACCACCAGAGAATGTACTGTGGAAAAGACAGGGAAATATACTTTCAGGATAGTACTGACTCAGGGAGTCAACAGACAGATTAAGAGAATGTGCAGGGCCTGCGGCTGCCGGGTAACGGGGTTGAAGCGAATCAGGGTCATGCATGTAACGCTGGGGGATCTGAAACCGGGGGAATACCGGGAGCTGGACGGCAGGGATGTAGAGCGGCTTTACAGGGACTGTGGCCTGGCGCTTCCGTCTTGATACAAAGGAAGTGTCACGAAATAAATTTGCAGGAGTCCGCACGGGAAGGTGCATATATACTGGTGTCTCACTCCTGAAAGTGCAAATTTATTTCCAGAAGGTCAGGAATCAGGGACGGGATAGAATTTGTAAACAGGGTATCCGCAGCGGGAGTTTCAGCGGGAAAACCGGCGGCATACCAGGGGATTGCCTGGAAATAAACTGGCAGTTCTCAGAAGGGAAAAGGATGGTTGAAGGAAGTATGCAGGCTGAAAAAACAGTAAAAACGGAACGTATGAAAGAACTTGCGGCGGTTTTAAACAAAGCTTCCAGGGCTTACTATGCGGAAGACAGGGAAATCATGAGCAACCTGGAGTACGATGCCCTGTATGAAGAGTTGGAGGCGCTGGAGAAGGAGACGGGGATTGTTCTGGCAAACAGCCCTACGGTGAAGGTGGGGTATGAAGCTGTGGATGAACTGCCCAAGGAGCGCCACGATACCCCCATGCTCTCCCTGGACAAAACCAAGAACCGGGAAGAACTGAGGGACTGGCTTCAGGAGCATCCTGCGGTTCTGAGCTGGAAGCTGGACGGTTTGACCATCGTGCTGACTTATCGGGACGGAAAGCTGGAAAAAGCGGTTACCAGAGGAAACGGCGAGATTGGCGAGGTGATTACAAACAATGCGAAGACATTTGTGAATCTGCCGCTTGCCATTCCCTATCGGGGAGAGCTGGTTCTGCGGGGGGAGGCTGTGATCAGCTATTCTGATTTTGAGAAGATCAACGCGGAAATAGAAGATGTGGATGCAAAATACAAGAATCCCAGAAACCTCTGCAGCGGTTCCGTGCGCCAGCTGAACAATGAGATAACGGCGCGGAGGAAAGTAAGGTTTTATGCGTTTTCGCTGGTCAGCGCCACAGAGGACGACATCAGCGCAGGGGAAAACGGGAGGCGCAGTGAGAGTCCGGCGGGAAGTGAACCTTTCGCCGGGGAAGGCAGTCCGGCGGACCCCAAAAGGGCTGCAGGCTGGATGGATTCCGTGGAGACGCAGTTTGATTTTCTGGAGCGGCAGGGCTTTGAGGTAGTGGAGCACTACCTGGTGGATGAGAGTACGATTCTGGACACCGTTGCTCTCTTTGAGAGGAAGACAGAGGACAATGATATCCCCTCTGACGGCCTGGTGCTGATTTATAATGATATCGCATATGGGCAGTCTCTGGGGCGGACCGCAAAATTTCCAAGGAACTCCATTGCTTTTAAATGGGCGGACGAACTGCGGGAGACCACACTGAAGGAGATAGAGTGGAGCGCCAGCCGGACGGGACTGATCAATCCGGTGGCAATTTTTGAGCCGGTGGAGCTGGAGGGGACCACAGTCAGCCGTGCATCGGTTCACAATATCAGTATTTTACGCGCATTGCAGTTGAGCATAGGAGACCGCATTACCGTATATAAGGCGAATATGATCATACCTCAGATTGCGGAAAATCTGACGGCGAAGGAAATTCGGGGGGCGGGATCTGGAGAAAGCCTGTCTGACGACAAGCCTGGGATGCAGGAAACAGACGCCGCTGATGTCTGCGAACCGGAAATTGATGACGGGAAAGCGGAAACTGAGGACCGGAAAGAAAATCGGAAACCGGGCGCCTTTGAATACGAAGGGGAGTTTCCCGACAGAATAGAATCCGGCACGGAGCGAAAACTGGTGGAAATCCCTCAGTTTTGCCCGGTGTGCGGCAAAAAGACGGAAATTCGCCAAGTAAATGACGTACAGTCGCTTTACTGTACCAATGAAAAATGTGCGGCAAAGCAGATTAAATCCTTCACATTATTTGTCAGCAGAGATGCCATGAATATTGACGGACTGTCGGAAGCAACTCTGGAGAAATTCGTGGATATGGGATTCGTTCATGAGTTTGCGGATCTGTTTCATCTGGACAGATATCAGGAGCAGATTGTGGAGGTGGAAGGTTTCGGTGAGAAATCCTATAAGAATCTGATTGAAAGTGTAAACCGGGCCCGGAATACCACGCTGCCCAGGGTGATATACGGACTGGGCATCGCCAATATCGGCGCGGCCAATGCGAAGATGCTCTGCCGGTATTTTGACCATGACCTGAAGCGGATGCAGGAGGCGGATGTGGAGACGCTGAGTGCCATAGACGGCGTGGGGGAGGTTATCGCCACGGCTTTTGTGGACTATATGCAGGATGGGGAAAATCTTCGCAAAATAGATGCCCTGGTAAAGGAACTGCAGATTGAGATACCGAAGATAGAGGAAGGCAGCCAGACGCTGGCGGGCTTAAGCTTTGTCATTACAGGCTCTCTGAACCGATTTGCCAGCCGGAGTGAGCTGAAAGAGGTCATTGAGGCGAAAGGCGGAAAAGTCACGGGAAGCGTCACCGGCAAAACCACCTGCCTGATCAATAATGATGTAAAGTCCACTTCTTCCAAAAACAAGAAGGCCAGGGAGCTTGGGATCCCTGTTTTGTCCGAGTCGGATTTCATGAAGCAGTATCACATAGAGGCTGCCATAGGGGAAGAATGAACCACCCTGGCTTCTTCATGGACGCCGCAGACAGCGGGGAAGAAAGCCGTGAGGGAATAAGGAATTGTCTACAAATAACTGCTGCAAGTTTATCGCATTTTTTATTGGATTTTCTGGCTCTTGCCTGAACAAGTTGCAGCAGTTATTTTCCGACAGTTCCTAAAGAAAAGAGGCCATGGCCCATTTGCGCCATGGAGGAGAGGAGCAAAAATGCCGATTAAGACACAGCGGGATCTGCCCGCAAAGGAAATTCTGGAAAATGAGAATATATTTGTTATGGATGAGTTCCGTGCCATGCATCAGGACATACGTCCGCTGGAGGTGCTGATATTGAACAACATGCCCGTGAAGCAGGACACGGAACTGCAGCTTCTGCGGGCACTGTCCAACACACCTCTCCAGGTGGATGTGACGTTTATGAATGCCAGAAGCCATCTGTCCCAGAATACATCCGCGAACCATTTGAATAAATTTTACGTTACATGGGATGACATCCGGGAGCGGAATTATGACGGAATGATTGTGACCGGGGCGCCGGTGGAGGACATACCCTTTGAGGAGGTGGATTACTGGCAGGAAATCTGTGATATCTTTGACTGGGCAGAGACACACGTGACTTCCACTCTCCACATCTGCTGGGCATCTCAGGCAGGCTTCTATCATTACTACGGAATCGACAAGAAAAAGCTTCCGCAGAAACTGTTCGGCATATATGACCACAGGGTGAGAAACCGGAAGATTCCGCTGGTGCGGGGGTTTGATGATATCTTCCCGGCGCCCCAGAGCCGGCACACGGAGACTCCGGCGGAGGCCATCCACGCCTGTAAGGAGCTGACCGTACTGGCGGAATCTCCGGAGGCCGGCGTATATCTTGCCATTGCCGAGGAGGGAAAGAAGATATTTGTGACAGGGCATCCGGAATATGACAGATATTCTTTGAACAATGAGTATTTCAGGGATCTGAATAAGGGGCTGCCCATTCAGATTCCGTATCACTATTATCCGAATGACGACCCGAAGGAGAAGCCGCTGCTGCAGTGGCGTTCCCACAGCAACAATCTCTACAGCAACTGGCTTAATTATTATGTCTATCAGATGACGCCCTACGAGCTGGGATAAAGGGCAGGAGTGTGCTTAACTGGTATGTGTCACAGCCTGATTTTATACAGTTGCTCTGCGGTGATTACCGTTCACGTCCCATACCTGCGCCAGGATTTGGTACAAGAACAGCTCATATTCCGCAGCGCTTAAGGGGATTTCCTCCCAATGACAGGTAACAGTACGGAGGTTTAAGTCCATGCGGATGCCGTCTACAGGCAATTCTTATCACAGATTATCAAACACCGCCGTCTCCTTTTCCAGTTCTGCCACGACATCCTGATTTACTCCCATGCGTCGGGTGATGTCTTCCATGTCGGCGGCCAGATTTCTGGTGCTGCCTGCCATGCCTGCAATGCGGTCAGCGCTTTCATCGATGGCTTTGTTGATGGTGCCGATGGAATCCGCAATGCCGGATATGGAAAGGTTCAGATTCCGGGTCTGCCCATGGAATTCATCCATGGTACGGCGGATGTAGGCGGCATCTTCTTTATACTGATGGCCGGATTCCACGAATGCCTGGAACTCTTTCAAAACTGACTGACTCATGTAGTCAACCATCTGTCGCGCATGATCGGAGAGATTGCAGACGGAGGCGGTGACCACATCGTTGATTTCCTGGATGCGGGCCGCGGTTTCCTGGGTAGAGTTGGATAATTCCCGGATTTCCCGGGCCACCATGGCAAAGCCCTTTCCTGCGTCTCCTGCGTTGGCGGCTTCCACGGACGCATTCAGGGAGATGAGTCTGGTCTGTTGGGCGATGGTAAGTATATCGCCGGTGAGGGATTTGATCTGGTTCACGCTTTTGCTCTTTTCGATGGCATCGTTGAGAGAGAGCAGGATTTCCTCTGTCTTGGCTCCGGTGGTTTGTGCGCTGGTCTGGGCGGATTGCTGCATGGCGTCTGCCCGGGCGTTCATCCGGGCGGTGTAGGCGGTGATGTTGCTGCATTCTTCTGTGATGGAGCAGACCTCCTGCCGGACATTTCCTGCGCCCTCATTGATGGCGGATACATTTCCGGCAACCTCCTGGAATGTGGTGGAAAGCTGTCCTGCCAGGACGGAAAGGCCTGCGGCGCTTTTCCGGGAGGCATGGGTTCTCTTCAGTACTTCTCCCGTCATGCCGTTGATGCGTCCCGAGCTTTCCTGGATTGTCTTCAGTATATTCTTGATAGGGGTCACGACGTAAACGGAAATCAGCCGGAAATCAGCCAGTACCAGAAGGATACAGGCAATGGCAGCCGTGATGCCCACCGCAAGGGAGACCAGGTATACCGTAGAGAGGTGGGATCTGGCCTCCAGGGTCTGGGCGTTGAAGGATGTGTTCAGGGCGTCGATATCCGCTCTCATGGCATCGGCGCAGTCCGCCACATCACCGTTGGCCAGGGCATAGGCGTCCTGGGTCTTGTGAGCCGCACTGGCGCATACCAGGCGGACGAGGGCATGCTTGAATTCGGCATAATTATCCAGAAGGGATTCGTACCGGACCCTGTCCTCCTGTATTACAAAATTCTCGTACTCCGAGAGCCGATTGTCCAGAAGCGCCTCATCTTCCTTGATCTGCTGAACCAGGAGGATCATGGTATTGTAATCTGTGGCCACAATGTGGCTTAAGGCCATTTTGTGGATTTCCATGGAGTCCTGGCAGATTTCGGCCAGCCGCTCCTTGCCTTCCATGTAGTCGTCCGCGATGTTGGAGGCGCTGGCGTTCACATTGCGGATATTGAGGATGGACAGGATGTTGGACAGCAGCGCCACGACGCCGAGCAGGGCGATGGGGAGGATCAGGCGGTGCTTTAAGCTGATATTTTTCATGTTGGGCACACTCCTTATTTATACTCACTAACGAAAATAATTTCCAACCGAAATGTATAACGAGTGAACGCAGCGGCAGTGTTGAACAGAAAGCGGCAAATAAATGCGTTCACGAGTATAACTGTAAAGTGACAAATATATGCCGTTTCGGCTGTGAATCCTGAAGCTGCTGTTGCGGAAACCGTGCATGGACAGTATAAGGTTCCGTCAGTTGTGAATCCTGAAGCCTGTATTGTGGAAACCGCATGTGGACAGCATATGGCTACGCGGGCAATGAAACCGGTAGCCGGTATTGCGGAAACTGCGTACAGGCGATGCAGGATCATGGTGCAATAATGCCCGTAACCATAGTGTCCAACAGCTCCTGAAGGCTTTTTCCGGAAGGGTTTCCCGCCAGAATCTCTGCGGTAAAGCTGGTGACCGGCTCCCAGAAATTTCCGCCGATGCGCTGCAGGCAGGAGTACTCCGACTGCTCCAGAAGCGCCGCAATGGCAGGGGAAGCCTGAACCGCCTCGGAAGCGGCCGCCTTTTTATTGGAAGGCCCCTGCCCCCGCATTTCAAAGCGCAGCCCCTGATTTTCCTCACTGGTAATCCATTCCGCAAGCCTGGCGGCCCAGTCCCTGTGCGGGGAATATGCATTCACGCCGATGAGCTTATAGCCGGAGAAGGATGCCATCTGAACCTGCTGTCCCGCACAGGTATAGGAAGGCAGTTTTGCGGCTCCGAAGGCATCGCCCCAGGCCTCTTCCACGGTTACCGCGTTCCAGACGCCGCTGATTCCGGCCACGATAGAGCCGTTTTTGACTCCTTCCACAAAACCGGCGTCGTCCGTGCTCAAAAATCCCGGATGCCTGGCCATGGCCGTCATGGCTTTTGCCACGTCGGTTCCCTTGATGGCGCCTTCCGTGTCGTTCCAGGTACAGTAATTCGTAATGCCGTCATCGTTCAGGCCCAGGGCGAGGCCTGTATTGCCGAACAGCGCATAAACATACCATCCGGAAGACCATTCCATGGAGACTTTCCTGTCCGCATCCCCGGCGATATCAAGCATCCGGTCCCAGGAGCGGATGTCTTCCGGGGAGAAATATTCTTTATTGTAATAAAGAAAATACCCGTTATCCGCAGTCAGGGGATAGGCGTACAGAGTGTCGTTGACACAGGCGGCGGAGACTGCTTCCGGCAGGTTCGATGACCGGATGTCTTCTGCATTTTCTATTGGGCCCAGGGCCCCAGATGCCACCAGTGTGTTCAACTGGTCATCCGCAAACGCAAAAACGTCAGCGCCGTTTTCCAGGTCAGCCATCAGCGCATCGGTACAGTGGCTTTCGCTTTGGGGCTCATATGTAATCCGGAAGTCGGCTTCGCCCCGGTATTTTTCCTGAAATTCGTCTAAAATCAGGCTTAGCAGCTCTTCGTCTTCAGCTGCGCCCCAGACCGTCAGTTCCACCGGGCCGGAGGCGGAGGAAGTGGCTGCGTTGGAAGACTGTGCCCAGCCGGAAAGGTTTTCTCCATTGGAAAGAACTTCTCCATTGGAAGCGGCAGGGCTTTCTTCGCCTGCGCACCCGCACAGGGAGGCGGCCAGAAAAAGGGCGGAAAGGAAAAAGTGAAATTTTCGTTTCATGGTATTCTCCGTATATAGCATATTTTGTATATAGGAAGCAAGTGCAGCTTCCAATAATCGAATGCGGCGCAGAGAACGCGCCTTTTATCGGAAGCGTAGGGATTGCTTCCGATAAGTTATATTTATTTTAACATTATTTCAGATTGTTTGCAATGTTATATCTGCTCTGTTGCTTGTGTATTGTTGCTCGGTAGTTACTGTTCACGGCGTTGCCGATTACAGCAACATGATAGAACAATCCGTTTTCCCAATTTCTGTATATTTTGTGTTATAATGTTTTATATGAAGGCGGACCGCCAGCTATAATCTTGACTTGGACAGGTTAGCAGATTCCGGCGGTCTTGAGTATATAAAATCACGATACATACCTGAAGGGAGGCGGCACATGAGATACGAGATAAAGGACAACATGATCTATTTTACCAGGGCCGGAGAATGGGGAAGGCTGTCGGCCTGCGGCAGGAACAGCATCCGGTTCCAGGCCTCGCCCTCGGGCCCGGTACAGGAGCGGGACTGGACGCTGATGCCGGCCCGGACGCCCGCCAGGGCATGGCTTGAGGGGGACGCGTCATTTCTGGAGGCCGGGGATTTGAAGGCAGTTTTGCACGGCGACGGCAGAATGGAGTATTTTTACAAGGGCAGTAAAATATTGTCGGAAAAAAGTGAACTTACATTCGGTGCGGGCATTCGGAATTACCGGAGCAGGGGAAGCGGGCTTTGGAAGGGGCGTGTGACCTTTGAGGCCGTGGAGGGAGAGCATTTTTACGGCCTGGGGCACGAAGCCACGGGATGCTTTGATTTGAAGGGCTGCACGGTGGATCTGCGCCATGTGAATGCAAAGTGCGCCATGCCCTTCGTGTATTCCTCCCTGGGGTACGGCTTCCTGTGGAATATGCCGTCCACGGGAACCTGCGAGCTGGCCTGTAACCGGACCCGGTGGAGCAGCGACTGCTTGCGGCAGATGGATTATGTGGTGATGGGAGGAAGCCCGACAGAGGCGGCGGAGACTCTGGCGGACCTGACGGGGCATGCCCTCATGATGCCGGACTGGGCCATGGGCTTCTGGCAGTCCAGGCTGCGGTATGAAACCCAGGAGGAAGTACTGCGGGTGGCAAGGCGGTACCGGGAACTGGGAATTCCTCTTGACGTAATTGTGATAGATTATTTCCATTGGACAGAGCAGGGGGATTACAGGTTTGATCCCGCCTACTGGCCTGACCCCAAAGCCATGGCGGAGGAGCTCCATGCCATGGGGGTGAAGCTGATGGTGTCCATGTGGCCCACCGTCAACGAAAAGAGCGAAAATTACGGGGAAATGTTGGAGCGGAATCTTCTGATCCGGACGGCCGGCGGCTCCAACCGGGTATTCGATTTCTACGGTCCCCAGGCGGAGATCGATCCCACCAATCCGGAGACCAGAGAATTCGTGTGGGCGAAGCTGAAGGAAAATTACATAGACCAGGGCGTGGACTGTCTCTGGTTTGACGAGGCGGAGCCGGAGATTCATCCGGAGCATTTCGACAATCTGGTGCTTTCCCTGGGAAACGGGGATGAGGTGGGGCTTCTGTATCCCTATTATTATGCGAAACTGGTGTATGACGGCATGAGGGCGGAGGGCAGAAAGGACATCCTCACCCTGTCCCGTTGCGCTTATCCCGGCGCGCAGCGCTTCGGCACTCTGGTGTGGTCCGGGGATATTCCTTCCACCTTCGAGAGCCTGGCGGACCAGGTGAAGTCCGGACTGAACATGGCCATGTGCGGCATTCCCTGGTGGACCACGGACATCGGCGGATTTTACGGAGGACGGACGGAAGACCCGTATTTCCGGGAGCTGATCGTCCGCTGGTTCCAGTACGGCCTGTTCTGCCCGGTGATGCGTCTCCACGGCAGCAGGGAGGGGCGGGACAATACGAAGGCCATCATAGAGCCCTCCGGCGGCGACAATGAGATCTGGAGCTTCGGGGAGGAGAATTTTGAGATTTTGAAAGATTTGGTGCTTCTGCGGGAGAGGATGAAGCCCTATATCAGGAAACATATGGAGATCGCTTCCCGAAAGGGCATTCCCGTCATGCGGCCCATGTTCTTTGATTACCCGGAGGATGAGCAGTGCTACGGGTTGGGGGAGCAGTATCTGTTCGGGGATGACATTATATTCGCGCCTGTAGTCAGACAGGGGCAGCGGGTGAAGCGGCTTTACCTCCCCGAGGGAAACTGGATCCTCACAAAGGACCGCAGCGTCCACCGGGGGCGGTCCTGGCTTGAGGTGTCTGTGAGCCTGCGGGAATTTGCGGTCTTTGTCAGGGAGGGAAGCGACTGCCCGTTGCTGCAGTGAACTTCCAGGCAATAAAAAATGACCGAAATTTTGACCAAAAAGAATTATGATAAGGATTTCATAGAGGTACTGTGTATGAGGAAAATATTAGAGTTTCCGCCAATAGATGAAAATGATATAGAGAAGGTTTCAAAAATAATTGAAATCATCGCGGGTAATTTAGACAAGGATTGTAGAAATGAACTGGATGAATTGCAAAGTCTGACCGGGAAACCACATTCGGCTGAAGAATTTGCAGAGTATTGGGGATGGACCGGTTTGGATAGTCTGGCAAGAATTACATTGACACCGGAACCGCCATGTGTGAGAGATTTGGACAGGACAGAATTAGAAATAATCATAGGAATGATAAGGGAATTTCTTATATCCGGGGAAGACGACAAGGCAGAATATTACGTCGAATTACTGTATAAATCCATGTCAATACCGGATGTAATGAACTACATAATGTCGGGCCGGGATGTGCAAACCATTGCAGACAGAATGTTATCAGCTCCAAATCAGGTAATCTTTTTGTAGAGGAGAGTAAGATAATTTCCAAAACACTTTTACGAAAAGGGAGAAATCAGACAGGAGGAAAAATGCGATGAAAAAGAGGGTTTTGATTACGGGGTTTGAGCCTTTCGGCGAGGATACAGTGAATGCCTCCTGGGAAGCGGTGAGCCGGCTGGAGGAGCGTGTGGGGGACTGGGAGGTGGAGAAGCTCCTGGTGCCTACGGTGTTCGGGGAGGCTGGGGAGAAGGTTCTGGAGGCGGCCCGGGAGCTGCAGCCGGATGTGATACTCTGCGTGGGCCAGGCAGGGGGCAGGGCCATGGTGACGCCGGAGATGGTGGCCATCAACCTGCGTGACGCTTCCATAGAGGATAATGCGGGGAAGAAGCCCCGGGACGAGCCGGTGGCGCCGGGGGGACCTGTTGCTTATTTTGCGTCCGTTCCGGTGCGTAAGATCGTGGAGTCCGTGAAGGGCGGCGGTATCTCCTGCGGGATTTCTTATTCCGCGGGGGCGTATGTGTGTAATGATTTGTTCTACAGCCTGCGGCATCATTTTGAGGGAAGCGGGACGGGAGTGGGGTTTATTCATGTACCCTGCCTGCCGGAGCAGAACGGGGGCCAGAGTTCCGTGCCGCTGGAGCAGAGCGAGGGCCAGAGTTCCGTGCCGCTGGAGCAGAGTGACAGCAAGTGCTCCGTTTTGCCGGAGCAGAATGGGGGCCAGAGTTCCGTTTTGCCGGAGCAGGGTGACGGCAAGGGTTCCGTTTTGCCGGAGCAGGGTGACGGCAAGGGTTCCGCTTTGCCGGAACAGGGAGGCAGCAAACGTCCCGGCATGCCGCTGGAAGATATCGTGCAGGCGCTCCGTCTTGCAGTTCTGGCGCTGTGAGGGTAGCGTTATCCGCAGGCGGGGCATGGGGAAAGCAGGGCATGGATAAATTTATGGAGCCAGACCAGTCCTTTTCCCAGGATAAAAGCGTATGCGGCCGCCGGAACAAATTCTGCGCCGGATTTGTTATTTTTGTTCAGCCCGGAAGATCTTAAAACATAAAAAACGATCATGGGCAGTATAATTGACATGCAACCCCAAAATATACAAATTCCCAGTTGACAACGCTGGACTATTGTGATAGTCTATAAACGAGCTCAGACTATTGCAATAGTCCATTTTGTATTTCAGACACTGGAAACCAACAGCCAGAAAGGAGATTTCATGGACGGAAAGCTGTTTGATTCGGAACTGAAGGTCATGGAAGTTCTGTGGGAACAGGGGCCTGCCCCTGCCAGGGACATCGTAGATATACTTGCGGGCCGCATCGGCTGGAACAAGAATACTACTTACACAGTCATCAAGAAATGTATGGAAAAAGGCGCCATAGAGCGCAGCGAGCCGGGATTCCTGTGCACGCCCCTGGTCACCAGGGAAGAGGTGGCAAAAAGTGAGACGGAGCAGCTCATCGACAAGATGTTCGGCGGCTCCAGCGAGCTGTTTTTTTCAGCATTTCTTAAAAATAAAGGGATTTCGGAGGCTGAGGCCCTCCGGCTTGCCCGCATGATAGAGGAGGCGAAATAAATGCTACATTTTAGAATGGATATGCCGTTTTTTCTCATGGCGTTTTATGGAAGCATCATGATCGTGGCGGTGCTCCCGCTGCGGGCGCTGCTTAAGAACAGGCTGCCTAAATTTGTGTTTCCCGTGCTCTGGGCGGTGGTGCTGCTGCGCCTGTTGGTACCTTTTTCCTTAAGCAGTCCTTTCAGCCTGCCGGTACCTGATTTTCTGGCCGGGCTGTCAGGATTTTCACTGGCTCAACTGGAGCAGACAGCGCTGACAGAAGATGTGGCTTTGCCCCAGGCAGGTACGGCAGGGTGGCAGACAGAAAGCTCAGGTACGGCAGGAGCCTCCGGTCCCACGACAGCCTTTGGGGGCTTGGAGAACCAGGGCGGCACTGGCGCGGAAAACGTGGGGCAGACAGTGGTGGAGGAGGTAGTATACGGCGCCGGCGCGGAAGCCTCTTTCTACAATGCCATGGACTCCCGTTCCTTTTTTTCCACGGGAACCCTGAGAAAGGCTCTGCCCCTGCTTTACTTCCTGGGACTGGCCGCGGTGGCGGGGGTCCTGGCATGGCAGAAAATCGCATACATGAAAAGACTGAAGGGAGGCCTGCTGATGGAGCACAATGAGACTGTGAACCAGCTGCTGCGGGACATGGGGATGGGGCATGTGCTGGTGTTCTCCAATGACGAGATCGCCTCCCCGCTGGCCTGCGGGCTGATCAGTCCCCGCATTTACCTGCCCACCCGGATGGACTTCGGAAATGCTGTGCTGCTGCGCCATGTGCTGGCCCACGAGGCCATGCATATCAGGCGCAGGGATAACTGGATGAAGGCCGTCATGCTGGCGGCGCTTGTGCTGAACTGGTACAATCCGCTGGTGTGGCTGATGGCGAAATGCCTGGCTTCAGACCTGGAGGCGGCCTGTGACGCGGCGGTGCTGAGCCGGTGGGGCGAGGAAGAGAGGAAAGGATACGCCTACAGCCTGCTGGCCATGGCCGTGGGAGGGGGCCGCAGTTCCCTGCTTTACAGCGCGTTCTCCAGGACCGAGGTGGAGAGGCGGGTGAAGGGCATTCTGGCATTCAGGAAAGCCTCGGCCTTTGCACTGCTGTTTTCCGTATTGCTGTTGGCGGGAGGCACGGCGGTTTTTGCCACCGGAGGACAGGCTCCCTTTTCCCGTTACCTGACCAGTTACTGCGCAAGCTCGAACTCCAGATGGGGCGTGCGGGTGGAGATCACCCGGGATATCGCCCTGGGGGAGCGTTCCCAGAAGCGGGCGGAGGATGCGGTGTTCTCCGTGCTGGGGGCGGACGCCACCCAGGATCCGGATGTCATCCGGGAGGCAGTCCAGGCGGCCCTGGCCCGGGAATTCGGCGTGGAGCGGAGCGCTTTTGATGTGTCGGTGAGCCTGTGCCTGGACCCGGAGACAGTGGACGCCCAATACGCCCAATGGGGAATCCAACGTCTGGATAATGGCTTCCTGCGCTATCAGGGGGAGCAGGTGCGCACCTACCGGGACGAGATGCTGGGCTCCTATCAGTCCAGGGAAGACGGGGATGTAGACATCATTGTCCAGAGGAACCGTCTGGGAGAGATTACCGCTGTCAACGCCTGGCATGCGGGAGACGAGGAATACGACAGCCGCACAAGGGAGATGGAGCGGGCTGGTTTTCACCACTACGGAACCGGTCTGAATCAGGGGTACGCCAAGGAGCAGTGATATAACGGAAAGACAGCCTAAGTTTTTGGAAATACAGGCCGATATTAATTTGGAAGATAAAAGCAAATCTTCAGAAGCGATACAAATGTTTTCGATCGTGAGTATAAATACAGACAGGAAAGGAGTAGTATACAATGTTTATCTGGGTAGGAGGTTTCTGTTTTCAGATTTCATGAAAACAGAAAAGCGGCGGAATCGCGGGATAATTTTTCTCTTTTGAATCAGGTTTTACGATTGAAAGGAGAGAAAATGAATTATATCAACGCGAAAGCCGTATTGCCGGAAGAACTGATAAAAGAGATTCAGAAATACGTAAACGGCATGAATTTATACATACCAAAAGTGTCCCGGGAAAGGGGACTATGCAGTTACAGGCAGGAGCTTCGTCAGCGGAATCAGGAAATCTACAGACTGTATGTGCAGGGGAGAAAGGTGCCTGAACTGGCGGAGAAATATTATCTTTCCGACAAGAGCGTCTACCGGATTCTGGGTGAGATGCGGGGGAGGAGCAGGAACTGAGGATGCGGGAGAAATCGGTAAATGGGATTTCTCCCGTTCTTTTTTCGACTGAAAGACGGGAATGACATTAAACGTGCCCCCATGTTAAAATAAAGCTGAAATGAAAATAAACTGATATGAAAAAAGCTTAAGCCAATGACCTGTTTCAGGAGATGGTGGGGGAGCGGTATCCGCGGGCGGATTACTGGAAGTATCTCAGCGAGGTGATTCTCATGATGTACCATACGGCAAAGCTGTTCTCCCCGAACTTTATGAATTGATTTTCACGGGATGTTGTTATATAATTCTGAATGGGAAGGTAAAGTCTGTAGAGTTTGTAGATAAGGCGGCGGAGCCAGGAAGGATTATGATGCAGATAAAGCAGATTGACAGCGACGCGGAAAAAGAACATATTGCAAGGATTCTCCTGGAGTTCCTCCCGGAGTGGTTCGGCATTCCCCAGGCCCGGGAGGAATACATTGCCGGCAGCAGGGGAAAGCCTTTCTTCTGCGCATTTGAGGTTGAAAGGCCTGTGGGATTCCTCTATCTGAAAGAAACAGGGCGGCATACCGTGGAAGTGGCGGTCATGGGCGTGGCCAGGGAATGTCACAGGCAGGGCATTGGCCGGAGCCTCTTTGAAGAAGCAAGGGAAAAAGCCAGGCGGATGGGATATTCTTTCATCCAGGTCAAGACCGTCCAGATGGGCCGATACGATATCTACGATGACACCAACAGGTTCTACCTTTCGCTGGGGTTCCGGGAACTGGAAGTCTTCCCTGCGCTTTGGGATGAGGCGAATCCGTGCCAGGTTTACATTATGTCCATTGACAAGTGTCAGCGAAGAGTTGACGGTGACATTCTGCTGGAACCGTATTATCCAAACGAAAGTGTGGCGCTGGAATGGTATCAGGATAAGGAAGTGTGCAGACAGGTCGATAATATTGACCATGTGTATTCCCTGGACAGGCTCAGAGCCATGTATGATTTCCTGAGCGCCCATGGCCAGTGCTTTTATATTCAATATCAGGGAAAGCTTGTAGGAGACGTTTCGCTTCGGGATAATTCCGAAATCGCCATTGTCGTCTGCAGGGAGTATCAGAATCGCCATATCGGCCGCAAATGTGTATTGAACATGATTGAGCTGGCAAGGGAAAAAGGAATGCGCCAGGTCAAAGCCAATATCTATGCATTCAATCAGCAGAGTCGGAGGATGTTCCAGTCCATAGGCTTTCGACCTGCGGAAGACGAGTGGTATATTTATGAGATAGAGTGAGGCGGGCTGGGCATTTCTGGCCGGACGGGAGAAGAGGGAGCAATAATTCTGTAAAGCTTGTTTTGGGGAAGGCTCTATATGGCTTTGAACCAATGTGGACGACATGGGCAGAAAGGTCACAGTGGCCAAAACCAGTTTATCCAAAACGGCAGACTGAATATGGAGTTGTTTTGGAGAAATTTTTATAAGGATTCAAACAGACAAAAATGTGTCCGGGCAACTCAACTTCAGGTTGAGTTCCGAACCCTGCGTACAACCTCACAGGTATGGTCAGGGTAGCCGCATTTCCGTATAATAATGAAAAAGGGCATTCATTGAAAAAGGAATTTATGGAGAAGACCAACACAGTTGCTATTCCTTTGGGAGGCAGAGCCGGCCGGAATAGCAGGAAAGGAGACGGAAATGTTCGATAATGTGAAAGCGGGGAAGCAGATTGCGCTGCTTCGAAAAAGCAAAGACCTGACCCAGGAGGACGTAGCCAGAGAATTGAACATCAGCTCCCAGGCAGTGAGCAAATGGGAGAACGGACATACCATGCCGGAGCTGTCTGTCCTTGTGGAGCTGACAGAGTTGCTGGGATGCACCATAGACCAGATCCTTTTCCCGGCGCCTGTGCCTGCCTCGGGGGCCAATTTTGAGCAGACGCTGCTGCCATACGCCCCCATTGCGGATTTTTCAGGCAGACGCTGGCCCCGAAGCATGTCCAGGCCCGCCATACTGTCGGCCATCAAGCTTTTCATGGGATTGGAAGAGCGCAGGGACACGATGAACCGACAGATAAATGACGACACGGAGTACATCCTCCAGGCCGCGTTTTCCGGCGTCAGCTTCGGCTATTCCTGGGGGCCTGACGACGACTGGGAAAGCTGTCTTGCAGTATACGGATTGTCCTGTCAGGTTCATGTCGGCGCGGAATTTACCCAGGAAAGCTTCATCCGGATGGCGGCTGACAATATCAAGAGCGGATATCCTGTAGTTGTCATTCCCAGGGAATACACGGACACCATTCTGGCCACAGGTTTTTCCAATCAGGGCAGGATCCTGCGGGGAATCCATTTTCTGGACGGTGATGACGACAAAAATTCCGTCATGTCGTTCGGGCAGCTGAAAAGCTTTCCGGAATGGTATGCGAAAGAGTCTGAGCTGGTGCTTGTCAGACCGGGCGCAAAGAAAATTGCCGTCCCTGATAAATGCAGGGAAGCCCTGGGGCGGGGGTATCGGCTTTTGAGCAATGAGAGGCATCTGACCGATCAGCCGCTTGTGGGATGCGGGCTGGTTATCTATGACAACTGGTGCGAAGAACTCCGCAAAGAGACGCGTCAGGGTCTGGTGGAAATCAGATGTATGTTCCCGCATATTTTCATCCACTATGAAGGGAAGCTCCGCATCAGGGAATTCCTGGAGCTCTGTACGCATTTGATACAGGATATCGACAAAAACGCGTTCACGGCAGCCATCTCGAAATATGAGGAGATACTGTCCATCTGTGAGAAATGCGTCCAGGAAATGCTCCCCATGACGCCTGCGGACGCGGCGGAAGCCCGGGCACAGCGGCAGGCTTATATCGGCATCCTGCAAAGATGCAGGGAGCTGGAAG
>CANDMH010000065.1 GCA_947385785.1 uncultured Lachnospiraceae bacterium | reverse complement strand
ATAACATTTGAAATAACATTTGAAATAACATTTGAAATAACATTTGAAATAACATGCGGAATCTACATTGGCCTCCCTGGAAATCGCCGCGGAATAGATATTTCCCGGCCCGGAAGCGCATCTTCATCTTAAACCCCCGGACTCACTATCTCCGCCGCCTCCGCAGGCAGGCGCCTGTACCGACCGCTCTCCCCCCGTCACATTAAGGGCACTAAATTTGCAGCGGCAATATACAGCAAATTTACAGCGGCCTAAACTTACAGCGTCCTAAACCGCACCGTCACGCAGAGCCCGCCCTCCTCCGAAGCGCTCACAAAAAGCCCGTACTCCTCTCCGAACACCAGTTTGAGTCTCTGGTCCACATTGCGCATGCCGATGTGGCGGCTGCCTGTGATGGCGGAATTCTGCAGATGTGCCCGCAGTCTCTGCAGCACCTCCTCCGTGATGCCGTCGCCGTTGTCCACCACATAGATATAATTGTCCCTCCCCCGTTTCTCACCCCGCAGCCAGATATTTCCGCCGCTGCGCTTTCCCGCCAGTCCGTGCTGAATGGAATTCTCTATCAGGGGCTGCAGCGTCAGTTTCAGGATCCGCTCTCCCTTCAAGGCCTCCGGAATCTCCTGATGCAGGCAGAGCCGCCCGTGAAACCGAAATTCCACCAGTTTGACATACAGTTTCACATGCTCCAGTTCCTCCCCCAAGGGCACCAGGTAGTTCTCGTTGGAAAGGCTGATGCGCATGAGCTGCCCCAGGGTATAGGTCATCTCCGTGATTTCATTTTCCCCTTCCATCAAAAGGGCGGAGGCATTGCCGATGGCCTCCAGGGTATTGAAAAGGAAATGGGGGTTAATCTGGGTCTGCAGGGCACAAATCTGTGCATTGTGGAGACTGATAATCCGTTCCTGAATCTGGGCGTTCAAGTCGTCGTTCTCCTTTTTCGCCGACAAAATGCTGCGCTGAATCGCCTCGATTTCGTCCACATGCTCCTTCCTGTCCCACTCCGTCAGCATGGAAACCTCAGACAGCACATGCAGGGTCCGCTTCACCGGACGGTACACCCAGACGGCCAGGCAGAAGGCCAGAATCAGGCTGATGGCCCCCGTCAGCCCCATCACCTGCCGCAGCCGGGTATCCGCCTCCCGGTTCTGCTCCTCAAATTCCTGCATGGTGGCCAAGTACAGATACCGGAGCACATCCTCCCCGCTCTCCAGTCCGGATACCACATACCGGTTCCCCCACAGGGTACACACCTGGGAAAAGCTCCCCTCCCACTCCCCCAGGGCTTTCAGCTGCTCCAGTTCCTCCTGGTCCCGGAACAGGCGGTATTCATCGCTGTACACCAACGTTTCCATGGAATGGTCAAAAATCAGCAGCCTGGGGGCCTGGTCCGTATTCCGGTATTTGCCGCTGCCGATGTAGTCCCCCATTTTTTCCACATCCAGGTTTACGGCCACCAGTCCCACATTGCTGTCCTTGCTGATGCTCACCGGATACAGCACCGTCAGCAGGTAGGGATACCGGTTTCTCTTAATCCGGGGCAGAAGCGCGTTCCGTCTGGGCATATCCCTGGAAAAAGGCGCCAGGGCATCCTTGTCCCGGAATTCCTCATAGCCCGACACCCCCAGATCCGTAACCACCTCGTTGGAATTGGCAAAATAGACATAGATGGAATCAATGTAGGCATTTGCATTCTTAATTACGGAAAGCATATCCGTCAGGCTTTCCAGATTTTCCGTAAAATCCCTGCTCACGGAAGGCCGGGAGGCCAGGTATTTCACGTTCCTGTTCACAGACAGGCTGTAGGTGAGGTTCTTGGTGGATAAAATCACCGAGTATACGTTGCCGTAGGCCTGGCACAGGGAAGCCTCGTTTCTCTTGATAAATTCCTGGTACAGCCGCTCCCGCTGCTGCCTTCCGTACCACATGTTGAGCACAGTCACCGGCAGCACCAGGCAGATGAACAGCAGTAAAAAATACTTCAGCAGAATGCTGCTGAAGCGGTAGTCCCTTAGATAATCCCAAATCTGTCTGGCGGAACTGCTGACTTTTTTCTTCCATTTCATGGTGTGTCCCCCCGTCTGTCCCGTTCCTGTCTTTCATTACGGCAAGTGTCACTGCATGCTTCGTTCCGGCTCTTCATTGCGGCTGCTCCCCACACATGCTTCCTTCCGATTCCTCTTTGCAGCAACTCTCACTGCCTGCTTCGTCACAGTTCTTCTTTGTCGCAGATCTCACCGTCTACTTCCCTCCGGCTCTTCATTGCGGCTGCTTTCACGGTCTACTTTCTTCCGGCTCTTCATTGCGGCTGCTTTCACGGTCTACTTTCTTCCGGCTCTTCATTGCGGCTGCTTTCACGGTCTACTTCCCTCCGGCTCTTCATTGCGGCTACTTTCACGGTCTACTTCCTTCCGGCTCTTCATTGCGGCTGCTTTCACGGTCTACTTCCTTCCGGCTCTTCATTGCGGCAGCTCCCCCCGTCTGCCCCTCTGATATTCCCTGGGCGTGCATCCCACCCGTTTTTTAAAAAGCTGCTGAAAATATTTATCATCACGATACCCCACTTCCGCGGATACATCGGCCGCATCCGTCTGGCCTTCGTCCATCAGGCGCATGGCTCCCTCAATGCGAATCCGCACCAGGTAATCCGTGAAGGTCTCATTCATCTCACTGCGAAAACGCCGGATAAAATGTCTGGGGCTTAAATGCACAAATTCCGCCACATCCCGGTAAGTAAAATCCTCCCCCAAATGGTTGTCGATGTAATTGCAGGCCTTGGTGATACAGTCGTCCACTGCAGGCTTCCTGGCCGTCACCAGATTGCCTGACACCAGTTCGTCATTGAGCCAACTGAATAATGCCAGGAGCTGTCTGTGAAAATCCTCCGTGTCCGAGGGCTGCAGTTCCTTCAGCTTCGTGGCAAAAGATTCCTCCAGTCCGGGATCCTTCAGCACCAGTTTTCCCCGCAGCTGCTCCAGAAGCCGCTTCGCCAGTACCTCCCGGATTTCCGGGGGCGCGTTCAGCATCATGGGCTTCAGCCGGGCATAGGCTATCCAGGCTTCCTCCCCTTCCCCCAGAACGGAACCTGCCACCGATTTAATCAGGTTCAGTACCTGGTCATACTCGCCTTCCCCGAAACTGCGCAGAAGGGTTTCCTCCTGGGACGCCTCGTCCAGTTCCTTTTTTATATTGGAAAAAACGCTTTTCAGCTTTTCGTAGTCAATGGGCTTCAGCAGGTATTCGTACACCTGACATCGAATAGCCTCCCTGGCGTACTCAAACTCACGGTATCCCGACAAAAGGACAATTTTCATCCAGGGGTATTTTTCCCGGATCAGAGCCGCCGCTTCCAGGCCGGATACCTGGTACATGCAGATATCGGTCAGCAGTACGTCCGCCCGCTCCTCCTCCAGGAATTTCAGCACGTCGCTGCCGTCCTCAAGCATGGCCGCCACCTCGAAGCCCATCTGTTTCCAATCGTTCCGATAGTACAGCCCGGCCCTGATTAAGGGCTCGTCATCTGCTATAATCAGTCGATACATGCCTTCTGTCTCCTTTCCTGCCGGACTGCCTCGGAGCTGTGTCCGGGAATTCTACCTGCCCCATTACCACATTTTTACCACAGATTCACACCGTATATGCCCGCGTCCCCGCCCCAGCTTCTGCGTATGGTAATCTCTATTTTACCGATTTTCTTTCCTTTTATCAAGAACCGAACCTGTCTCCTGCAATTATCTCTGATTTCCTGCCGGAATATCCCTTCTTCCCAAACGCTCCCTGTCTCCTGGAACTTCTCTACTTTCCGGATACTCACTTCCTCCGAAGTGTTCCCCTCTCCCGGAGCACTCCCTGCTTCCCAAAAGCTCATTTCGCCCGGCATATTCCCCACTTCCCGGGAATTCATCCCTTCCGGGCTTATTCCTTCTTCCGGAAAGTTCCCTGCTTCCCAGGAACACATCTCCCCCGGGCTTATTCCTTCTTCCTGAAAGCTCTCCACTTCCCGGGAATTCACTCCTCCCGGGCTTATTTCTTCTTCCTGAAAGCTCCCCGCTCCCCGGCACATCCCTTCTGCCTGGAGGTTCCCTGCTCCCGGAACATTCCCTGTCTCCCGGAAATCCCCTTCTCCCATCCACACTGTCACATCAAAGTCCCGAACCAGGCACCCCGGCAGCTCCGTCAGAGGCTCCAGTCTCAAGTCCGTATCAAAAGTCACCGCCATCCAGTCCGCATCTACCGGACGCTTTGCCGTCAATATCAGCGTCCGGGGATACGCCCCGCTGCCAATCCACAGATTGGGCATACCGTAAGGCCTGGTATAAGGCGTCAATGCCATTTCCGGGGCAAATACGTTCTGTCTGGGAACAACTTCACGAAATGAAATGTTTTCCTCTCTGTTATAGCGATGATCCAGGTACAGGTATCCGCTCTCCGGATTCAGGGGCACGCTGTCATGATTGCATTCCCGGCACTCTCCCTCCGGGTAGAGCCGCAATGTCACTGCTCCCGGCAGTTCCGCAGAGGTCATCCCCACCCACAGGTCAGGATTGGGTTTCAGAATCAAATATAGTTTTCCGTCCCGGCCCCTGTCTCCGTCCAAATCGAGCCGCAGCCATCCCCGAAAGTCTGCCGCAACACGCTGCTCCCCGGTCTTCACAAGCCGTTCCGGCAGAAATGTTTCCCTGTGCACACCCTCCAGAATTTGAAATTCCAGTTTTGTGTCCTGCCGGATTTCTTTTTCCGATTTCGCACCATGGCCAGATCCGCTTTTTGATTTCGTGTCACATTCAGACTCATCTTTTGATTCCGTACCGTGTCCGGGTCTGCTTTTTGATTCTGTGGCACATCCGAATCCGCTTTTTGATACCCCGCCTCCAGGCTCACCTTTTGATTTCGCGCCATGGCCAGATCCGCTTTTTGATTCCGTGTCACATCCAGACTCACCTTTTAATTCCGCGTCACATCCAGACTCACCTTTTAATTCCGCGTCGTATCCAAATCTGCTTTCCGATTCCGCTCCGCCCCAAGGCTCACCTTTTGATTCCACGCCATATCCAAATCTGCTTTCCGATTCCGCCCCGCCCCAAGGCTCACCTCTTAATTCCGCGTCGTATCCGTGCCCGTGCCCGCCTTCCGATTCCATGTCCCGCCCGCCCGCATTTTCCACCCACAGCTCCAGGCTGTCCAGATGCTCCGCGGAAAGCATCAACGCCAGTCCGTAGGTTCTGTCAAGTTGTCGTTTTACCGTTATGGAATTATTTTCAAAGCATCTCTCTCCGGAAGCGGAGGCCCGGAAATTTTCCATCAGGGGCGACAGTTCCTTCAGGCCCGCCACGGTCTGGTCCGCCCGGGCAAGCTTCTCCCGCAGCACTTCGGGATGCCGCTGCGCCAAAGCGGCAGGCGCGATTTCCAAATCCGCGCAGCATTTCGCCGCCGTCCCCACCGCCTGTCCCATGCAGGCACAGGTGGCCATCACCCTGGCGGAGCCTAATGCCACATGGGTGACGCTGATATTTCTGCCCGCCATCATCAGATTTTCCACATCCCTGCTGTAGAGGCAGCGGAAAGGAATGTTGTAGATTCCCGTCACCGGAATAAACTCCGTGGCCGGGCCCGGGTCATAGATTCCCAGGGGCGCATGTACATCCATGGGCCACCCGCCAATGCACACCGCATCGGGAAAATCCCGTTTCTCCTCAATATCGTTTTCCGTCAGCACGTAGTCTCCCAGTATACGCCTGGACTCCCGGGCGCCGGCCTTTGCATGGACCCTTTTCAGGGCAAAGTTCCTGGCCTCCGGATACTTTCCGCTGTTTTTCACATAATCCCAGATGCCGAACACCAGGCGGCGCAGCTCCAGGTCAATGTCCTCGCTGTCGTAGATCACATCCTTCTGGCCGCCGTATTCAAAGGACCAGTGCGCCCCCTTCACGGAGAG
The DNA here is from genome assembly GCA_947385785.1 of uncultured Lachnospiraceae bacterium. Classification (GTDB taxonomy): domain Bacteria; phylum Bacillota; class Clostridia; order Lachnospirales; family Lachnospiraceae; genus Acetatifactor. The sequence continues at coordinate 11,678 of CANDMH010000065.1, read as the reverse complement.
GGCTCTGTGATTTCCCGGCTTGTCAATCTCACGTATAAAATCCATCTCCCCCACTTTCCTGGCAAAGGCGGGCGGCGTGTATTTTACCTCGTGGCCGCAGTCCCGGGTTTCGAAATAAAAGGTATTCCCCATGGTATAGGCATCCGAAAGCGGCGGCGCCTTCCGCTCCCCATGTTCCGCCCTCCCCTCCCGGCCCATGCGGAAGGACGCCCCTGCCTCGCAGGCCAGTATGCCGTTTCCGGTGGCATCTATGTAAAATCTGCTTTCCATTTCATAGACCACATTGCTGACGCTGTGCCTGGCCCGACACAGGGATATGCGATTTCCCTCTTTTTCACATTCATAGACGCCGGTATTCAGAAGCAGGGTAATGCCCTTCTCTTCATAAATCAGGTCAAACAGGACGGCATCCGTCAGCGCGGCCCGCTCATACCCGCCGCCCCTGTTATACTCAAGCATCCGCAGACGGATTTCCTCCGCAAGACCGCCCTCTCTTGCATAGATGGCCGGGTTCAGCCCCAGGTGGCTGGCACCGTTAATTGCGATGCCGATTTCACTGGATGCGTTTCCGCCCAAAACGCTTCTGTCGTTGATCAGTATTACGCTCAGGCCTTCCCTGGCGGCGGCCACTGCGGCGCAGATTCCCGCCAGGCCTGCGCCTGCCACGGTGACGTCGCTGTAAAGTCTCCTGGGACGGCTTTTCGGATTGGTTTTCTGTGTATCGATTTTCATTTCTGCCGGGTCTTTATCCGCGGGTTTATCGATTTTGTCATCTGCTATACCCCTGGCTGGTTTATCTGCCTTGGCCAGTTCACCTGTCTTGGCCAATTTATCTGCCATGCTGCCGGTTAAGTTATCTGCCACACCTTTTATCGGGCCATTTTTCAGGTTTTTATCCATAGGAAACCATCCCTTTTTATTTCTGTATGCTGTCAGTCACGCAGGCTGCGTCGACCGAATAAAGGTCAAATATACCGCAAAGCGCAGTGTGCAGACGGCGGGAACAAATCTCAAACATACTCAGGTCACAAAGCTATCCGTCATGCATATTTTACTGTTTATCATACCACCCCCATGACCTGCGGGGAACCGAATCAGAGGACAGGCAGGGAGAAAAAAGAGACAAAATGACCTTCCCTCTGATACAGTGAAGCTGGAGTTTTGTATACGTAAATCATCCTCTCACCCCTTAACGCTTCCCACCACCATCCCCTTGACATAATACCGCTGCAGGAAAGGATACACGCACATGATGGGCAGCGCCCCTAGGAAAATCTGCGCCGCTTCTATGGTCTTCTCGCTTATCTGGGACATGCGCGCCAGCTGGTCCGGCGTCATGAGAGCTTCCACATTATTCTTTGACTCCATCAGAATCGTTGCCAGATATGTCTGCAGAGGATACTTATCCAGCGTATTCATATACAGGTAACCGTCCATCCACACATTCCAGTTCGCCACCGTCGCGAACAGGATAATCGTTGCCAGGGACGGCAGGGACAGCGGAAGGAATACCCGCAGCAGGACCTGCATCTGGTTTGCCCCGTCAATTACGGCAGCCTCCTCCAGTTCTATGGGAATCCCCCGGAAAAAGCTCATCATCAGTATCATGTACGAGACATTCATTGCCCCCGGAAGCGTCAGCGCCCAGATGGTGTTCATCATCTTCAGCTTGCTGATGACAATGTAGGCCGGTATCATACCTCCGTTAAACAGCATGGTAAACACAAAAAACCAGGAAAACACCGTGCGCCCGTGAAACCGGCTGTTTGGCTTTGACAGCGGATAGGCGGTCAGGATTACAAGGATAATGTTTACGGGAACCCCGATGGCAACCCGCAGCAGCGTAACCTTCAGCGACCGCCAGAACTGGGCGTCCTCCATGACATAACGGTATGCCGATAAATTAAATCCCACAGGCCATATTCCCACATTGCCGGACACCGCCTCGATTTTCTCGGAGAAGGACAGCGCGATGACATGCAGCACCGGTATCAGGCAGACCACCACCAGAACCGAGAGGAAGAGATAATTCAGGATACTGAATACGGATATTTTTTTGCCCTTCATAGTGCACCCCCTTTTAAAAAACCTGATAATCAAAATATTTTGTGGCTATCCGATAGGAAAATACCACCAGCACAAAAGATATCGCCGATTTCATCAGCCCCACCGCCGCAGACAGAGACCACTGGTGATTTACCAGGCCAAGGCGGTACACCAGCGTGTCGATAATATCGGCGCTTTCATATACCATGGGATTGTACAGCAGCAGAATCTGCTCCATGCCCGCGCTGAGCACGGAACCAAGGGAAAGCACCAGCAGCATCACCACAATGGGCCGGATGGTGGGAAGGGTGATATGCCAGGCCTGCTGCCGGCGGTTCGCACCGTCCAGCGCGGCGGATTCATGCAGCGCAGGATCCACATTGGTGATGGCGGCCAGAAAGATAATCATATTGTAGCCCATATCCTTCCACACATCGGAGACAATCGCTATCACGGGAAACCAGGTATTGCTGCCCAGAAACATGATGCGCTCCGCTCCAAGGGATGTCAAAATGCCGTTTACCATCCCGTCATATTGAAACAGGCTGCGCAGAATCCCCCCTATCACGGCCCAGGACAGAAAATAGGGCAGAAAAAATACGGTCTGGGAAATGCGCTTGAATTTTATGCTCATGATCTCGTTGAGCAGCAATGCAATCACCAGAGGCACCAGCAGACGCAGAACAATTTTGCTGAGGGAAATCATCAGCGTGTTGCGCACCACCGTCCAGAATGTGGGGAGCATCAGCATGTCCTTAAAATTCCGCAGCCCCACCCAGTCCGAGCCGGAAAAGGATTTCAGCGGCGAAAAATCCTGGAATGCCATCACAATCCCAAACATGGGAAAATAGGAAAAAATAAGCAGGAATACCACTCCCGGTATCATCATGAGATAAAACGGATATTCCCGTTTGAAATGCCCCTTTGGGGCGGCGGCCTTCCCCGGCCGCTCTTTTTTATATGTCATATGAAAACCCCCGCTTTCTGTTTCCGGACTGCTTCCCAGGGAAGAGTTCCGACTCTCCCTTGGGATGTGCCACAACTCTTCCTTGAGATGTGCCACGACTCTCCCTTGGGATGTACCCTGCTCTTCCATAGGAAAGAGCCCTGGAATAAGTTACCAATGTGAAGAAAAAGAGCGGCAGCCCAACGCCGCCGCTCATATTTTCAAGGTTACTGCGTAATGCTCTTATACTGCTCATTCACTTCTTCCGTCCAGGCCTGTCCGCCCATCTCATTCCAGCTCTGCTTGAAACTTTCCCAGTCCGCTTCTCCCTTCTGTCCCATGATATATTCCACTATGAAAGTGACAGCCATGTCAGACAGGGTGGAGGACACGCGCTGCTCGGTCTTCGTAGCCGGCCCGTAATAGTAAGCCGGCTCATATTCCCCGGTTTCCCGCGCCGCAAGCCCGATGGCAATCCCCATGTCCTCCGACAGGCGGCTCTTGTACATGCCCCATGCGGTACCCAGGTTTTCGCAGGCATTGCCGTTGGTAAGATAATCATTCATGTAGCCGTACCATTCCTGCTCCACATTCGTTATCAGCCCGGAAGGATCCTGCGCCTCGTAGGCAGCCCGGATATTCTCGCGGTACTGCTTCCAGGGGGTAGGGAAATACATGTACACCGGCAGATAGAAGATGGAAGCCCCGTTTTCAGGCAAATCCCTTCCCTCGAAAACAGATTTGTCAAAGGTGGAATTCCCGTTGGCCGCCAGCGTCATGTTCAGGAGCTTAATCAGAGCCGCCTCCGCGTTCTCCGGCGCGTCCCTGGTGACTACATTGAAATGGTTAATGCTCACCTGGTTCATGGCCGGCTTGCTGCCTATATCGGCAATATTCAGTTCGGCCCATTCAGCCTCCGGATTGGCGTCCTTATTCTGGTTGAGGGGCCATGCTGGAATATAATAGGTGCCGAAGGCAGCACCCACCTGGTCTGTGGTAACGCGCTCATTGAACTGATCGGAATTCCATGTGGCAAAATCCGCGGCCAGGGCGCCGCGCTCATACAAATCCTTCAGCCCGTTCAGAGCATCCAGCATTTCGTCCTGGACTATCCCGTTCACCAGGGCGCCGTCCCGCATAATCCACTTGTTCGGATATGCGCCATAGCACTGGAAATATGCGCTCAGCGCAAAATTGGTATTCAATACGCTGGAAGTCGTCCCAAGCCCCACCGTATCCTTCCCGCCGTTGACGGAAGCGCCGTACCCGGCAAGCGCCACCAGCATATCGTTCATTTCCTCTACATTCGTGGGTGTGCCGATTCCTGTCGCATCCAGCCAGTCGGAGCGGTAATACAGGCCCGCCACGCTCTCGGAAGTATCAAGCTGCGCCGGGATGCCGTACAGCCTGCCGTCACGGGAAGAATACCTTACGGCCTCCTCACCGAAGCCCTCCACCGTATTTTTCAGTTCATCGGATGCGCAGGTCTCGTACGCGTCCGTCAGATCCCTGAGATAATCACTGGACATAAATTCATAGAAATTCCCGCTGTCCAGCATGACGATATCCGGAATATTGCCTGAGCTGATCTGGAGTGCCAGCTTTTCGGAAAACTGGTCGTTGGGTACCATCCACAGAAAATTCAGGTCTATATTCAGCAGGTCCCTTGCTGCCTCTACCAAAGCGTTCGTCTCCGGCGTAGTCCCTTCCTTAACGCCTGCGTCGGCGTCCCAGCCCACCACCACATCCAGCTTCACTGTCTCCTCAAAGGGTGTAAGCCACTGTGCATCCTCTGCCGTGCCCTGGGGCTCAGAGTCCGTCTCTCCCTGAGATTCCGTGGAAGCCTCCGATGAATCCGATGCTTCGGGCGGATTTGATGTCGCCTCCGGGCTGGACGGTTCCTGCCCGCAGCCGGATAAAAGCATGGGCGTCGACACCACGGCAGCCATCACCACAGCACCAAACTTCAATTTTTTCATAGCATGTCCTCCTTCATATTCAACAACCAAACTGCGTTTTCGACAATTTTATTGTAACTTTTGTACAGAAATCTTTCAATCAATAACTGTTGACATGAAATGCCGTTCTATTTACTTTCCGCTCCGGGTACATGCTCCTCAAAATACTGCCGCGGCGTCCTGCCGGTATTGCGCTTAAAGAAAAGGATAAACGCGGAGGGCGAAGCAAACCCTGTCCGCTCGGCCACGTTTTTCACCAGCTCCCCGGACAGGATTAACTCCCGGGCATGCCTCAGCTTTACCTCGTCGATATACTCCGAGAGCTTTCTTCCTGTGTGCGCCCGGTACAGACGGGACAGATAGGAGGGGTTAAATCCTGTCATCCGGGCCAGCTCTGTCAGGGACAGATTATAATCCTCAATGTGAGCTTCTATATAAAGATGAATCCTGTGAATGACAGCCTCCGTACTATGTGCCTCATTCTCCGCCCGCTGTCTGCAGAGAGCGCCGCAGAACAAAACGGCCTTCTCCAGGAAAGCCTCCGGTTCCTCCCGGTTCACGCCGTGCAGGAAATCATCCAGCATATGGGCAAGCTCCTGCTCATATGCGCTTCCCATCCCGCTCTCCCGCAGGAAGCTCAGCAGCAGTGTAAATAAAGTCAGCTGCTGCTCCGAATGCAGCCGCCCGCACTGCAGTAACCCTCCGGAAGCCCCGAAATACTGTCCGAACAATTCCCGCACCGATTCCGGCGTTCCGGTGTGGAGCAGCTGTCCCAGCTTATGAATAAATGTGGAGAACTGGTACCGCTCCTGAAGCGCGCTCCCCTGGCTGAGAAGTACATCCGAGTAATCCGTCTCGTCCACAATCATCAGCTTCCCCGCATCCCTGTATATCATATAATAAATATCGTTTAACCGTCCATATTTTTCCACTATCCCGTCAAACCCGCAGGCGCCGCCGACGACCATGCTCACTGCCAAACCGCAGGCGTCATCTATCTGCTGCTGGATTGCCTCGAACAGAGCATGGATATAATTCCCGGCGCTCTGGCGCCCGGCGGCATTCCGCTCCTGAAGCAGCCACACCAGCGTTCCCTCCTCCGGGAGCAGCAATTCAAAGGAAAGCCCCGGCGCCTGGCCTGCCAGCAACCCGTTCAGCTGCTGCAGAATCTGCATTCCCTCAGCCGCCTGATGCAGCAGAAATTTTCCCAGCACCATAAAAACCGGCCGCCCGGTGTCCAGCTCCAGGGAAAGCGCATTCTCCTGCATGGGGAAATCCCGCCATGAGCCGCCGCCCCGGAGCATGCTTTCCAGCGCGGCCCGCTGTGCAAAGGCGCGCATCCTCCCCCGCTCCGTCTCGGCGCGCAGTTCCTCCGCGCACATCCGTATCTCCTGGTCCACCTTCTCCATCACCACCTCGTCTCCTTCTGTCTTCAGAAGATATCCCCGGTAAATGGAGTACTTGGACGCGCGGTGAATATATTCAAAATCATCAAAACCGCTCAGGAAAATGAAATGCGTTCCGGGCCAGAGCCGCTCCGTCTCCCGTATCAGTTCCAGACCGTCAATGTCCGGCATACGCACGTCGGAAAGTATGACGTCCACCTTATTGCTCTGCAGAATACGCAGCGCATGTTCCCCGGTAAAAGACTTCAAAATGATAACGCTGTCCCCATACCGCTGCCCAAACTGGCTGGCCAGTCCTTCCACGATATTCGGTTCGTCATCCACAATCAAAAGTGTCTGCACGTTTCCAATCCTCCTGGTATATCAAATGTTTTCATTAATGAGTATAAATTCATGGCCGTCTCTTTGGCACTCTCCTTTCGCTTTGAAGCTCATCATCACTTCGTGCCCTCCCTTCACCCTGAGCTTTAGCGGTTACTTCGCGCAGGGAAGCGTAAGCGTCGCGCAGAAGCCCCCCAGGCTTCCATGGGACACCGTCAGGTCTCCCCCCAAAAGCCGCATACGGCTTTTCACATTTTTCAGTGCCGTCATAATCCTGTTCTCCCCGCCGTCCTCCAGGTATGCCGACAGAGCAGCCAGTTCCCCGTCGGCACAGGCGCCGTTGTTTTCCACATAGATGATGAGTTCCTCCGGCCGGATCTCGAAACGCAGCCGAATCAGACCCCCGGTCATTTTCTCCACTCCGTGGTTATAGGCGTTCTCAAACAAAGGCTGCAGCACAAACCGCGGCACCTCCAGTTCCTCATACTCCCGCGGCAGCGGCTCCAGTTCCACCCTTATCCTGTCCCCGAAGCGGATTGTCTGAATCTCCGTATAATCCTTTATATTTTCATATTCCATGGACAGCGGCACCGTATTCTGACCGCTGCGTGTGATATAGCGGTAGTACGAGCTGAGACGCCGGCTCATCTCGGCCACCCCCTCATTGTCCTCCATCTTCGCCATCCGATATAAATGGTAAAAGCTGTTATACAGAAAATGAGGGTTTACCTGTGCCTGCAGATATTTGATTTCCGACTGATAGGCCAGCAGCTTATTGTTATACACCTGCTCCATGGATAACTTCAGCTTCTCGCTTACCCCCAAAAAGACGGAATACAGAAAATCCATATTGCTGCCCGGCGGCTCCGAAAGCCTTATGACCCCCTTTTCTTCCAGGCTCTGCACCTCCCCCATAAAGCGGTTGATAGGCTGTGCAATCATCTTTCGGATGATATAGAAAAAAAGACCGACCTCCAGCAGCAGAAATGCCGTAAGGACAAGCTGCCAGAGTGAAAAGGGCCTGGAGGCATTCCGCAGCACCTTCCTGTCCACATACCCGATTACCCACAGATCCCGTTTTCCTACCGGAACCGCCAGCCGCAGGTATTCCGTTCCCGCAATCCAAACCGTGTCCTCACCTGCCCCCTTTTCCCCTGTCTCCCACTGTCCCGCCTCCTTCTCCAGGTCCGCGCGGGATTCCGCTTCCGGCCAAAGCGCATTCCCCACACTGAGAAAATAAGGGCTTTCTGTCCGGGCGGCTCCCAGCAGGCATATCTGACTGTTCTCCGAAAACCTGCGGCACCATTCGGAAAGAACACGCTCCGAGAACCGTACCCGAATCAGGGACGCCTGTTCGGTACTTGAAATATGCATGGAATCCGAGGCCAGGTACAGCTGTCCGTTAACCGTCAGCAGCAGCTCTCTGCCTCCCTCCTGCCGATATTCCTGTATGAAGCTTTCATCCTCCTCCGAAAATTCCCTGTAAGAGCCGTCCGATGATATCACCTTGCCCAGCCGGGGCAGGAAGATGCCCGCGTCCTCCACGAGCCCGCTGGAGCTTTGCAGGGCGTACATCAGCTCCCCCACCCGCAGAACCGTGGCATAGATCCTGGTAAAAGCCACCGTAGGCGCCGTAAGCTCCATCTGCCGGACATCGGGGCGCGTGGTGGCGTAATTGATCTGAAGCTGGATACGTCCCAGTTCCTCATCCAGCTGCTCCGCCAGGGAAGACACCCTGGACAGATACATCTGCCGTACCTCCCGGAACGCCTCCCGCTCCAGTTTTACCGTAACCCACATCCCCGCAATGTAAATGCTGACCACAAAGACGAGAAACAGCCCCAGGAGCCTGCGCGGCAGGCTGAAGGCGAACGGAGTCCCGCTTTTCCTTTTCCAATCCCGATTCATTTTCTTTCTCTCCTGATTCCGGTTCTGCAGCTCCCGGAAAGTGTCTGCTTTTGCCTGTTCAAGTTGTATTCGTCATTTTCCGCCAATTCCCCCGGAAAGTGCCGGTTCCGCTCCCGAAGCATAATGGTAGTTCGTGCGTGCACTGCCTCATTATACCGCAGACGGATGCGGACAACAGATAACAACGGCTATATAAAGATAATAATCCCTTCCGCCCGGTTATTGGGATGCCGAATCCTTTACATTGCATATCGACATTTTTACATGGGGTTTTCTATTTCCCTCTTCTGTTTTATGATAATAAAATCCAACGGAAATATACCCGGCAGAAACGTAAATTGACGCGTTCACGCGCATAATTGGAGAAACGGAAGTGCCGGGAAATGCCGTTAAGATGCTGAAGCTTTATTACAAGACCGAGAAAGGAAGCCTATGAATATACAGAATAAAACCATCTCCGCCCATGCGCGGAAAAGGGCCGCCGCCCTTTTACAGCAGCTCACCCCGGAGGAAAAGCTGCGGCAGCTGGGCTGTACCACCCTCTCCGGCTGCAGGGAAGACCCTGCGGAAAAAGACCTTGCGGGAGGCATCGGCAGCATTGCTCTGCTGGATATCCGCATGGACCCCCGGACGCTTGCCGGACGGCTGCTGGAAATCCAGACGTATGTGATGGAGCATTCTCCTCACCGGATTCCCGCCCTGTTTCACTGCGAAGCCCTCAGTGGTCCGGTGGTGCCCGGCGCCTGTCTCTATCCCGCCCCCATCGGCCTGGGCGCCACCTTCTCACCGGAAACCGTGTACGGCATGGCAGACACCATCCGCCGGCAGATGCGGGCAATGGGAATTCTGCACGCACTGTCTCCTGTGCTGGATGTGGCCAAAGATCTGCGCTGGGGACGGATAAACGAAACCTTCGGTGGAGACCCCACCCTGAACGCCATGATGGGCTGTGCCTATGTAGACGGAATACAGGGCGCGGATATGCGGACAGGCGTAGCCGCCACCGCCAAGCATTTCCTGGGCTACTCCCAGACCACCGGCGGCTTGAACCTCACCCGCACGCTGGCGGACAGACGGGAGCTGCGGGAGGTGTTTGCCAGGGTGTTCGAGGCCGCTGTCCGGAAGAGCGGCATCCGCACCGTGATGAACAGCTACTCGGAGTGGAACGGGCGCCCCGTGTGCGCAAGCCGGGAACTGCTCACGGAGCTGCTGCGCGGGGAAATGGGCTTCGAGGGCCTGGTGGTCAGCGACTACCGCTCCATTCAGAGACTGCTGCCGGATATCCTGGCCACCGCGGAAGATTTGGGCTCCGCCGCACTGCAATGCCTCATCGCCGGGCTTGATATGGAGCTGCCCGACAGGCATGGGTACGCCGACGAACTGGCCCGGATGTTCCGTGACGGCCGCGCCGACACCACATGGCTGGACCGCGCCGCTCTGCGTGTGCTGACGCTGAAATTCGAGCTGGGGCTGTTTGAGGAGCCCTTCCCCGAATGGGAGCGCTATTCGGATGCCTTCGCAGATACCGGCGAGGCAGAGCGCAGAGCCACCCGCCGGAGCCTGACGCTGACGAAGAATGACGGCATCCTGCCCATTCGGGACAGGCACAGCCGCATCGCCGTCATAGGTCCCTGTGCCGGCAGCCTGCGTCTGCTGTACGGCGGCTACACCGTTCCTTCCATGATGGAAATGTTTCAGATTACGGAGGATTCCTCCCAGATGGCCGGAGTGGCACTCACTGGAGCAGAATGCCCGAAACGCAAATACGACCTCGCTGCCACAGACCGGGCCATCCGTCAGGCATACCCTTATGCCAAAACCATCCTGGAAGAGCTGCAGGCCCTTTTTCCCCACTGTACCTGGACACAGGGCTGCGATTATCTGGACGCAGGCCTGCAGGACTTCCCCGCCGCCCGGGCTGCCGCTCTGGAAGCGGACGCCGTCATTCTGTGTGTGGGCGGGAAAAACGGCTGGGGCCGCCACTGCAATACCGGCGAAGGAAATGATTCCGCGTCCCTGGACCTGCCCGGCGCACAGGAAGCGCTGGCCCGGGCGGTCCTGGAGGCCAATCCCCGCACCGTAGTGGTGCACACGGACGGCAGGCCCCTTACCAGCGAATGGATTTACGGACATGCCGCCGCTGTCCTGGAGGCTTATATGCCCGGCACCTGGGGCGGGACGGCCATTGCGGAAGCCATAACAGGAATATTCTCTCCCGCCGGACGCCTTCCGCTGGCTTTGCCGCGCTCCGCCGGGCACGGCCCTGTATTTCACGGCGAGCATGCGGGTTCCGCCGGCGAAAGCTTTGCGGCGGGTGCCCTGAACCCCGAAGGGTACCTCTTTACCTCTAATTCGCCGCTGCGCCCCTTTGGCTACGGGCTGTCCTATACTGCCTTCTCCTATTCCGGCTTCACCCTCTCCGTGGAGCCGGACGGTTCCGGGAAAGCCAGCGTCACCGTGTGCAATGTGGGGGAGAGTAACTCCGACGAGGTAGTCCAGCTTTACGGCCGCGATGTAGTCGCCTCCGTAATCCGGCCTGCCCTGGAGCTGATAGGCGTCTGCCGCGTGCCGCTGGCTGCGGGGCAGTCCAGAACCGTGCATTTTTCCTTCCATCTCAATCAGCTTGCCTTTCCGGACGAATACGGTGTCTGGCGTCTGGAGGCCGGACAGTTTTACTTCTTCGTCGGGGGCCACAGCGCCGATATCCGGGCGGAAGCCGTCTATACACTGGAAACCGGGCGGTGCATTGATCCTTCCGGACGGGAATTTTTCGCGGAAGCTTCGGTGACGGAATGCGTGTGAAGCCTGTATTTTCCATATTGACTTTCCTCATAAAATCATATATTATAAATTCACAAAAAACGAATTTGTGAGGGATTCAACATGGTTATAATGGACTTAAAACTCAACAATATCTATGGATTCGATGATTTCCACATCAACTTTACCTATCCAAGAAAGCTGTCGGTCTCTCTGATTGGAAAGGAAGCATTGGAAGGCAGAGAACGGTTCCGCTTCAAAAAGGCTGTGGTTCTCATGGGTACCAGATCGGAAGAGCACACGTCTGAACTCCAGTCACAGCCTCATATCGCG
>CANDMH010000064.1 GCA_947385785.1 uncultured Lachnospiraceae bacterium | reverse complement strand
ATGACCACCGATGAGATTGAGCTGACCTATATGAACTTTGACAATAAAGTTCTGACAGAGTATCTGGCGCAGAAATTTACGGAGAAGTATCCTAATATCAAGGTGAATGTAGTCTATGTGGCGGCAGGCGCGGAGTATAATGACACACTGCTGAACCTGGTAAATACCGGGCAGACGCCGGACTGCTTTATGATCCTTGGAAACTGCGATTTTGCTCTGTCCAACAGCCTGTTGGGCGATATGACGGAGTACTGGGAGAATGACCCGGAGAATGACAATATCCTGCCTTCCATCAACGGCGCGAAGCTGGGGTATTACGGAACCAACCAGAAGCTGTCTACTCCCATGAAGTTCTTCCCGGATGCAATTTATGCCGATATGGCGGTGTTTGAGAAACTGAATGTGGCAATGCCTCCCACAGACTGGACATGGGACGAGATGATTCAGGCCTTCAAGGATGTTACATCTCCGGACGAGGGCATCTATGGCTTTAACCAGTTCCACTCTATCGTTACGTATTATCCGGTTGCCGCCGATCCCAGCTGTATCGGTGAGTTCGGATGGAACGGTAAGGAGTTCGATTTGACGAACTGGGCGGTGGGCGTGAATGCCCTGGGCGACCTGATGAAGGGCAAATACCGCGCGCCTCTGACGGAGGAAGAGATCGTTGCATGGCTTGGCTCCAATGAATGGGCAGGATATTCGGGAAAAATCGGGTTCCAGATTGATGCATACTGGACATATCTGAACCTGTTTGATACGGATGATTACAGAAATAAGGGGATTGAGTTCGTTCCTTACGCAACACCTTCCGTGGAGGGATCCAATTCCAAATATAAGTTCGGTGTACTGGACTTCGGCGGAATTTCCTCCGGTACAGAACATCCAAGAGAAGCGTATGAACTGCTGAAGTTCATGGGCTGGGGCCTGGATGGATGGCAGGCCAAGATGGAAGCCTACAAGACGCTGGTTGATGCGGAAGCAGGCGATATTCCCATCTGGCAGCAGTCCATGCCCGCCCCTCTGACCATGGATGAGGCGATCTGGACAGATTATCAGACCTCTTTCTTCCCGTCCTTAAAGAGCGCGGAGCAGGATGAGAAGGATACCAAATACGGCAAGTATTTTGACGATTACTTCGATCAGGTAAGGCAGGGCGTGCTTCCTTTCGGCGACTGCCAGATTCCCGGATTCGCGGGCTTTGTAGGCGCTGACGGCCCTTACGCAGGCGTGGAGGATTCCGTATTCAACGGTGAGAAGAACGCGAGCGACTGGGTGACGGAGCTCACCGAGAAGGCCAACGAGTACAACCGTCAGGCTATGGAGGCGGCAGGGCTGACAGCGGCTGAGTAAAGAAATGTCTCCCAATGTCCCGCCGGTACTTTCGAGGACGCGCTGCGGGCTGTGGAGTCCGCGGCAGGGAGCTGTGAAAAGCATGAGTGCCGTGTGATATCCGGCGGATATGCGGGAAAACGGGACTGTTGCAGTGAATCCAATGCGGCAGTCCCCTTTTTCAACTGTAGACAGTTCATGTGAAGCAATTATACTTGTGAGCGCATACAGTTGTCGCTTTCTGTTCCAGGCTGTGGAACGGGGAAGCTTATTTCATGAATACAGTGAGGAGTGAAAAGATGAGTGAGGATGAATTAAAATGGAATGAACCCTGGATTTTGCAGCGGGCGGACCCTTACGTGTACCGTCATACTGACGGCAGCTATTATTTTACGGCATCCGTGCCGGCTTATGACAGGATTGTGCTGCGGCGCGCCTCTTCCCTGGGGGCGCTGGCCGGCGCTGAGGAAGTGACGGTGTGGAGGAAGCATGAGCGGGGGATTATGAGCGAGCATATCTGGGCGCCTGAGCTGCATTTCCTGGACGGCAGATGGTATCTGTACTTTGCGGGGGGAGAGGCAGACCATAAATGGAAAATCCGGCCCTATGTACTGGAGTGCGCGGACGCAGACCCGCTGACAGGGACCTGGGTGGAGAAGGGGAAAATGAGAGCCGCGAAGGAGGACGATTTTTCGTTCAAAGGTTTCTCGCTGGACGGCACGGTATTTGAGAGCATGGGGCGGCGGTATTATGTATGGGCGGAGAAAGTGGGCGTAGGAAAACAGATTTCCAACCTGTATATCGCGCAGATGGAGACGCCCTGGCGTCTGAAGACGGTGCAGGTGCTCCTGACCACGCCGGATTACGACTGGGAGCGGGTGGGATTCTGGGTCAATGAGGGACCCGCGGTGCTGCGGCGGGACGGGAAGATCTATCTCACTTATTCCGCCAGTGAGACAGGGGCGGCTTACTGTATGGGGATGCTGACAGCGGATGCGGATGCTGACCTGTTGGACCCGCTTTCCTGGAAGAAGGAGCGGTATCCGGTACTGGCAAGCGCCCCGGAGAAGGGGATTTACGGCCCCGGGCACAATTCCTTTACCACGGACGAGGAAGGGAATGACATCATGGTATTTCATGCAAGGACGGAGGAGGAGATTACGGGAAATCCGCTCTACAATCCCAACCGCCATGCCATGCTGATGAAGGTTGAACGGGACGGGGAGGGGAAGCCTGTCTTCTCGTTTGGATAGACTCTTCCCTAATATCTGATGAAAGGGGGGATATTTGCTGCCTGCGGCACAAGTATTCCCTTTTTCCGGTGAATTCGGCGGGCGCATGACGGGTGAAGACACCTGCCGGCTGAAAATGCATAACGGGAGAATGCCTTCTCATAAGGGTTGAGGCATGTATTTATACTCACGACCAAAACATTTGCCAACGTAAATGCATAACGAGTGAGCGCGGCTGCAATGCAGAACGGAAAGCGGCAAAGGATTGTGCTCACGAGTATATCGTCCGGACGGATTCGGATCAAACTTTATGTTACTGTTCACGGCTTCGCCGTTCACAGCAACATGATGCACACAAAATGAGCAAAGTGCGCTCATTTTGGCGCCTGCAGTCTCGGGATTTTCGTGCAAAGTGCGCACGAAAACACCTCGCGGAGGCACCTGTGAACAGTAACAACTTTATCAAATTTCCGGGATATCTGCATGAAAAGCAGTTGCAAGAAGACGGAGAAAGAGATATAATAGTTTAGAAAAATCTAAAAGAATAAAAACACAAGTTTAAGCGATTGTTTCGGGAAGCGGAGGGTAGGCATGCTGTACATCAAGAATTTAGAGGATGGAGTCGAGCTGTTTAAGGTATTGGGATCCGAGGTGCGGGTCAATATTGTTCAACTTTTATTAAAGAACAAGGACATGAATATGAATGAGATAGCCTCCAGCCTGAATATCACCAACGGGGCGCTGACCAGCCATATCAAGAAAATGGAGGATGTGGGACTGATCCAGGTGCGCTCGGATATGACAGGGCATGGCAACCAGAAGGTCTGCCGGGTGATCCAGGAGAGGCTTCTGGTGGATATCGTGCCTTCGGATGAGGGAGACAGCTCCGGATTCTATGAGGCGGAGATTCCTGTGGGCCAGTACAGCAATTACAGCGTATACCCTACCTGCGGTATAGCGACTACCATGAAGCTCATCGGGGAGGTGGACGATCCCCGTTATTTTGCGCATCCGGAGCGGATCAGCGCGGGCATTCTGTGGTTTACCAGGGGGTATGTGGAGTACCTGATTCCCAACGTGCTTCCCATGGCCCAGAAAATCGATGAGATCACCTTCTCCATGGAACTGTCCAGCGAGGCACCCGGAGTGAACAATGACTGGCCGTCGGATATTTCCTTTGTTCTGAACGACGTTCCCATCGGCTGCTGGACTTCGCCGGGGGATTTCGGGGATGTGAAGGGAATTTTTACGCCGGACTGGTGGTTTCCAAACTGGAATCAGTATGGGCTGCTGAAAATGCTGGTCATCAATAAGCGGGGAACCTTTGTGGACGGCCTGAAAATTTCCAATGTGACGCTGGATGAGTTTGGCCTGGACTATAAGAGCGCTATCCGGTTCCGGATGGAGGTGCGGGAGGATGCGGTCCATGTGGGCGGGCTCACCTTATTCGGAAACGGGTTCGGGAACTACGGGCATGGGATTAAGGTGCGGATGCGGTACAGTCCCATGGAAAATGCGGCGCTGCAATAGTGTCTTGCTGCGGCTCCTGTCGGTCTTAACCAGGTATCGCTGTCCTGAGGAATCCCGGAAGGCATGTTTTCTGCGCATGCGATTCCTGAAAAGACATGCTTCAGCCCCCGTCCTGCCTGCGGTATTCTCCGGGAGTGGTTCCCATATATTTCTTGAATAATCGGCGGAAGGTAATATCATTCTCATAGCCTGTGGCCTTTGAGATATCATTGACGGACATATCCGTCTCTGAGAGAAGGCCGCAGGCGTATTCTATCCTTTTTCTGTTCACATAATCCAGAAAATTAGAATCGGTAATCTGCTTGATCCTGCGGCTTATGCTGCTCTCGGAGAGCTGAAAGGCATCTGCCAGCTTACTCAGGGAGAGGTCGTCGTCGTGCAGGTGAAGCTGCAGATAGTCCATCAGGTTCTGTGAGGTGTTCTGAAAATTCTGTTCCCTGGAGTCCAATGTGATCTGTTCCAGTTTATCGCAGGCCTGATCCGCAAGCTCCTTCAGGGACTCCAGCGCACAGGGCTGTTCCGGCGTCCAGGCGTTCAGAGGGGCAGGATTAAAATTCAGGTGCTGCTCCTTCCCGGTTTTGGACATGGCAGTCAGCAGCTGATTCCTTGCATGGACCAGATGCTCCTTTTTGACCAGACCGCAGCGGCAGATCGACTGAAAGTACAGGTTCAGGCTGTTGCGGGCTTCTGTGTACTGTCCGGTTCCGAAGGAGACGGGAAGGGATAAGAGGCATGTGGGAAGCGTCAGCTCCAGAATGCCGGACTGCACGATCTGATGCCAGAAGATACTCCGGGTAAAGGAGTCCACGGGCAGATATTCCAGGGCATTGCGGGATTGCTGGCATGTGGTGCCCAGCATTTCCAGGTCGTCTATGCTGTCCCCAACCCCCAGAAAGGCATCGGGATTCACATTTCCCAGAAGTTCCATGAGACCGGAGCAGGCATCTTCGCATTTCTGCGGTGAGGATGCGCTGATCAGGAAGATGCCGAAGTGCTTCCGGTAAGTGATATAGAGACATATCGTATTTGCGTTTTGTATTGCCGGCGCAAGGCTTCTGAGGAACTCCTGGGCCGCACAGGAGGTGAGCACACAGCAGCATACATGGTGGGAATGAGGAAGCTCGATTCCCAGCTTTTTCAGCCCGGGCAGAATATCTGTTCTGGGCTGAGTCCCCTCCAGCAGTTCCAGAAGCAGGCTGTTTACCAACAGAGGTCTGTAGATCAGAAGCTGCTCTTCCAACAGGGATTTGTCATTGAAGATGGAGGTGATGATGGATTTCAGCGCTTCGTATTCCATATCCCTGTCTCCGTTCCGCTCTTCGGGCGTACTGACGATATCTGCCAGTTCCCGGATGGGGGCATAATTTTTACGGCAGACCGTATGGGCCAGAGGCAGCCCCAACAGCAGCAGAAAGACGCAGACGCCGGAGAGAATCCAGATTCTGCGGTACAGGTGCTGCTGCATATAGGCTTTGGAGTAGCCCGCTATGCCTGTCCATCCGGAATGTTTGCCCGGATGGCTCTGATAGTTTTCATCCGCACGCAGACGTGACAGGAGGTACGGAAGCGCATCCGTTTCGACACTGCAGCTGCTGAGGATCAGCTGTCCCTCTCCGTCAAAAAGATAATATTCCATATCCTCATTATTGAGCAGCTGATCAATATCCTCCCTCATCTGTTTCTCATCCAGAAAGATAAACAGATTGCCGTAACGTCTGCTGTGGCTGTCCAGCACGGAGAGGACAATGAGAGGGTGCTGAGGCGTATTGGTCTCCTGGACGGCGCCCTGGGGCAGAAAAAGGAAGCTGCCGGAGCTTAGTGGACGGAGATATTCCGAATAAATGCTTGGGCTCATGTTAAAAATACTCTGATAGAAGCTGTCCAGTGTGAGCGTGCCGTAGTCGGATATCACGTACTGTTTGTTGTACAGATAGACGCCCAGTGTAGCGGCAAATCGGTTGAGTGCCTTTGCGGACACCAGGTCGTGCTGGGCCGCGAAGAGCGTGGTGGAGTCCAGCAGGGAGAAATCCAGGTCCGTGGCTGCGTTGGAGGACAGATTCAGCAGGCGTTCGCTCTGGCCCACGGCGGCGGACAGCTTCTGGCAGGCGGACAGCTGGTCGTCGGCGTAATAAGCCAGACTGACAGCCGCCTGCAGCGTATGATTCCTGACGGCATGGGAATCCTGATAAAAGAGGAAGAAGCCCGCCGCCAGGAGCACGAGAAGGGAAGAGACCGCATATTGCATGTAATTATGCAGGAACATACGCCTGTAAGTATGGGAATGTTTGAAAAAACGAAATAATTTCATGAGACCTCCTTGGGGATTGCCTTCGGTACTTCCTTATTGGCAGCAGGGCTTTTATCGACACTTTTGTAGGGACTGCTACCATTTTCTTTTCTACACCCTTAAGCGCTCACTCGTTATACAATTTTAACTGGCAAATCTCGTGAGTATAATTTGCAGGCGGTTATGCCAGTCCGGCGACGAGAGAAGCGGATTCCGCGTCCAGGAACAGATCAAAGTTCGGGTGCGTCTTTAACAGGGTGGCGGGAATGTCAGGGGTGGTATCATGGCTCAGGGTATCCGCCACTGCTCTGGCCTTTACTTTGTGAGGAACCGCGGAGATAATGTGGCGGCACTGCATGATCTGCCATGCTGTCATGGAGATTGCCTGCGCCGGTACCTCTTCGGTGGAAGCAAACCATCCTTCCCCTACCTGCTGCTGTTTGCATCTTTCGTTCAGATTGACTACAATGTAGCTTTCCCTGGTGTCGAAATCCGCCGGAGGGTCATTGAAGGCAATGTGGGCATTTTCGCCGATGCCGATGAGGCCTACATCAATGGGAGCCTGGTTCAACTGCGCTGTCAGGGCCGGAATGGAGTCCGGATTGCCGTTTACCAGATGGTAATCCTCCAGGGTGACCTTTGAGAGGAAACGTTCCTTCAAATATTTGCGGAAGCTGGCGGGATGGGTCTCGGGAAGCGCCACATATTCATCCAGGTGAAACATGGTGACTTTACTCCAGTCGACTTCTTCCTTTACCAGGGCCTCCAGTGTCTCGAACTGGGAACTGCCGGTGGATAATACCAGGCGGGCATGGCCGTTGTCACGGATGGCCTGGCGCAGCAGCCCGGCTGTCATCTCGGCCGCTTTTTTTCCCAACAGAACGGGTGTTTCTTCAATGTGTAAATTCATAGTACTTCCTCCTCTACTATTTCGGTATGTTCTTTTTGCTGTTTGAGGCTTCAGCTGAACCTTATTGTGTACAGCTCCCATTATAGTATGAAACGAATACGGGGTGCAACAAACCGTTCTTGCCGGGGATACAATTTTTGACAGAAGCGGAGAAAAGGCCGGAAATTGGTGAATTTGACAGATTTATATGCCTGCAAAAATGGTTTGTTGTATATTTTGTGAAAAAGAAATATGATAGATACATCACCGATTCAGCCATTCAGGTAAATCGGTATAAACGCAGACAGCAGATGCCGGCCCGGTGCCCCGAAGGATTTACGGACGTATCTTTTACCGGCCGATAATTCTCTGCCAGGGACTGAGCGCCGGGCGGGCAGATGCGGAACCAGGAAGTGTCTTATCATAATTTGTACGGTCCGGAAGGTTTTTCTGATTTTACCCTTCTTTCCGAAACCATATTGTACAGATTATAACGCGGCAATTCCCAGAACAGCAACGAGGAGGAACGAGTATGAAAAACATCAGATGGTGGAACAGGTTGTTGGCATTGACAGGCGTGGTGAGTCTGACTGTGGGATGTCTGGCAGGATGCGGGGGAGAGGAGCCGGACAATGGCTCGTCGCAGCCGGGCAGCCAGACAGAATCCCGGACAGGTTCGGAAAGCGGGACATCGAAAGCTCTGGAGGATGCGTCCGACGCGGCGGATGCATCAGGGGAGGATCCGGCAGAGGCCGGGATTACTTTCCCGCTGGCTGAGCAGGTGGAGCTTACCATAGCGGCACCGGACGGAAATGTGGCTTCTCTGGCAGATAACCTTCCTGTATGGGAGGAGATTCAGAAACGGACCAATATCAAGATCAACTGGGATGTGACGGCATCCAACCAGTATGTGGAGGTCATGAAGCTGAGAGTGGGCGCAGGCGGCGGAAAGCTTCCGGATATTATGTTCCTGCCCAACGGGCTGAGCCTGGCTGAACTGGGAGCGGAAGGAACCATCCTTCCCCTGGAGGACTATATCGCAGGCAGTGAGAATATCCAGAAGGCGTATGAGCAGTTCCCGAATGTAAAAGCGCTGACCTCCGCGGACGGACACATTTATTCCGTAAATACATTAAACGAGAGCGCCTATTTCGCACCCTATTCCTTCATTATACGAAAGGACTGGCTGGACCGTCTGAATCTGGAGGTTCCGGACACCATTGACGACTGGATGACGGTGCTGAGGGCATTCCGGGATGAGGATGCCAACGGAAACGGCGACAGCGGCGACGAGGTTCCCTTCTCCGCAGGCGGACATGCATGGTACACCACCTACTGGGCCAACGCATGGGGACTGCATCTGTTCCAGTCGGACGGCTGGTATCCGGATGAGAACGGTCAGATGCAGTATGAGTTCATCAGTGACGAGGCGAAGGAGTTCTATACCTGGCTGAACGCATTTTATGAAGAAAAGCTTCTGGATGAGGAATTCCTGACACTGGGGGACGAGAACAAGCTGTATGAAAAAGTGGCAAGAGACGAGGTGGGCGCGTTTACCGCATATCCGTCCCGTATTGCCACACTGGAAGCCGCGCTGGCATCCAACGGGGTGGAAGGCGCGGAACTGATTCCCGTAGTGCCGCCTCAGGGACCTTATGCAAGGATGACGGAGGTAGTGGGCGACATGACGGTAAACGGATATGTGGTGACCAGCAGCTGTGAGCATCCCGATGTGGCGGTGGCCCTTATGGACTATATGATGAGCGATGAAGGCAGGGAGCTTATGAATTTCGGCATCGAAGGAGATACTTATGTGAAGGAAAATGACGGGACCTACAGCTTTACGGAGAAGGTGACGGCCAATCCCGACGGGCTTTCCGCAAGCGAGGTGCTGAGCTCCTACGGCTGCCAGCTGGGACTGTGCTATCTCAAATCCGACAAACGCGAGCAGGCCATGCTGTACAGCTATCCGGAGACACTGCAGCAGAAGATTATCGATGTGACGGACGCCACCAGGCCCTACATGGTGGCAGGCATGACGCTTCCGCCCGCAACGGAGGAGGAAAGCGAATCCATCAGCGGCCTTTCAGGGGATCTCGCCACTTACATCTGGGAGATGACAGGTAAATTTACGGTGGGAACCGCGGACATCGAGGCGGAATGGGATAATTATGTATCCTATGTAAAAGAACTGGAGGTGGACAAGATACTGGAAGTAAAGCAGGCACAGTATGACCGCCTGACATCACAGCAGTAAGCGGGAGGCATACCTGAGTTGAAATCATGACCTTGAATTTTCCATCCTGATTGGTAACTGCATTTTGAAATAATGCGAAATTCGGGTGAAACAAGTGTGGTCACCAAGAAGAATGAGGAAATCAGGATTGCAGTCAAAAGGGCCGGATGAGAGGCTTCCGGCCCTTTTTTGGAAATTGCCGGAGGCATGGGCGGTCTGCCGGGCATATAAGGAAATGTTACGAAATAACTTCTGAGTCGTACAATTCCCCAAAGGCTTCCGGACGGAAAGAGGAGGTGTTGCAGGATGCTTTTGAAGATACCTGCAGCGGACGGTATCAGCGGAAAGGAGTGAAAGGTATCTTTGAAAGAAATTGTGCGGAAAAAAGAAAAGCAGCCGTTTGGAAAACGGGTCAGGGGTTGGGGTAAAAGATTTTGGAAGAACATAAAGCGGGATAAGGCGCTGCTTCTTATCATATTGCCGGTGGTGCTGCACTATCTGGTATTTGTCTATTATCCCATGTACGGAAATATCATCGCTTTTAAAAAATATTCTGCGGTGAAGGGAATCATGGGCAGCGAATGGGTGGGGCTTCGATATTTTGAGCAGTTTTTCCGCTCCCCCTATTTTACCAGAGTGCTGAGAAATACGCTTTTGATCAGTGTCTACAGTATTCTGTGGGGATTTCCCATTCCGATTTTGTTCGCGCTTATGACCAATGATTTAAAGCATGGCGTGTATAAAAGGGTAGTGCAGGCGGTGAGTTACATTCCCTATTTTATTTCCACGGTAATCATATGCGGTATGCTGGTGAACTTTCTTTCTCCCAGCTCCGGCATCGTCAATTCCGTGATCAAGGCCCTGGGAGGGGATCCGATCAACTTCCTTATGGAGCCAAAATGGTTCCGGACGGTATTCATCGCCAGCGGTATCTGGCAGGGCTTCGGCTGGTCCGCCATCGTCTATCTGGCGGCGCTGACGGGAGTCAGCCAGGAGCTGTACGAGGCGGCCAGGGTGGACGGTGCCAACAAGCTGCAGCAGGTGATCCATGTGTCGATTCCCTGTATCCTTCCCACCGTTATCGTGACCTTTATCATGCAGATCGGCACCCTGATGAGCGTGGGATACGAGAAGGTCATCCTGCTGTACAATCCGGTTACGCTGGATGTGGCGGATGTGATTTCCTCCTATACATACAGAACCGGTCTGGTGGAGGGAAATTACAGCTTCGGTTCCGCGGTAGGCCTGTTTAATTCCGCGATCAACCTGATACTGGTGATATTTGCCAACAAACTCAGCAGAAAGATATCGGAGGTGTCTCTATGGTGACAGGGAAAAAGAAAACACTGCAGTCCCGCAGAAGACATCGCAGAATGTCGGCGGGGGACAGGATTTTTACAACAGCCAATTATGTGTTCAGTTTTCTGGCGGCCTGTATCACGCTGTATCCTCTGATTTATGTGTTCAGCATGTCCATCAGTGCGCCGGAGGCGGTTATCTCAAATCTGGTGACATTTCTGCCGAAGGGATTTTCCCTGAAGGCATATGAGATGATATTCCGCAATAAGGAGGTCTGGCGCTCCTACTATAATACGATATGGTATACCGTTGTGGGGACTGCCATCAGCACCACGCTCACCATGATGGCGGCATATCCGCTGTCCAGACGGCAGTTCTTTCTGCGGCGGCAGCTGTCCTTCTTCTTTACGCTCTCCATGTTCTTCTCGGGGACGCTGGTGCCGATGTACCTGCTGATCAACAGAATCGGGCTGTACAATACCCGCTGGGCTATCGTGCTGCCTGCGGGGGCAGCGGCCTATTATATTATCATGGCCAGAACTTTTCTGTCTTCCATTCCGGACAGCCTGTATGAATCCGCCAGGATAGACGGCGCCACGGAGTGGACTATCCTTCGGAAGATTTTTATTCCGCTGTCCATGCCCATTATGTCCGTGCTGATCATTTACTATGCGGTGCATCAGTGGAACAGTTACTTTAACGCCATGATCTATCTGCCGGGGCGCAAGGATCTGCAGCCGCTGCAGGTCTTTCTGATGAAGATTCTGATCAATAACGAGAGTGTGGGAGGGGAAGTCACCGGCTCGGCCACCATGAGCATGATCAGCCTGCAGCTGAAGTACGTGGTCATCGTAGTGGCTCTGGTGCCGATACTGTGCGTGTATCCTTTCCTGCAGAAGTATTTTATCAAGGGTATGATGATTGGAGCTGTGAAGGAATAGGGATTTGAATAATGCGATAAAACGGAGAAGAATATATGAGCAGACATCAATTTTCCATGCAGACATACTGGGAGAGGAGAGCGGCACAGCTGGCGCCGGCGCTGCGGTTCGGGGTATGCGGCATGGGCTTTGGGGAGTGGCGGAAAACGGCGCTGGAGAAGCTGCTGGAGCTGATGGGGGAATTTCCGGAAAGGGTTCCCCTGGAGGCGGAAGTGGAATATTCCGTGGAGGAGCGGGACTTTATCCGGCAGCGGGTAGTATTTGACACGGAGAGGGATATGTCGGTGCCCTGCCAGGTTCTGATACCGAAGCATTTTAAGAAGGACCGCTCGCAGCCTGCGATTCTGTGTGTCCACGGCCATGGCAGGTTCGGAAAGGATCCGGTGGCGGGACTGGTGTCCACGCCGGGGCATCAGGAGGACATTGAACTGATGAATTATGACTACGGAGCACAGATGGCCAGAAAGGGTTACCTCACGCTGATGCCGGATTTAAGGGGCTTCGGGGAACGGAGGGACGGGGATGATTATCTCGGGAGGGATACCTGTAATGTGAATTTCCTGAAGGGAGGCATTATGGGACTGTACCCTCTGATGCTGAATGTCTGGGATATGAAATGCTGTGTGGATTACCTGTGCACCAGGCCGGAGGTGGATCCGAAGCGCATCGGCATGATGGGGATGAGCCAGGGAGGCACGATTACTGCCTTTACGGCTGCCGTGGAGCCCAGGATACGGGCGGCGGATGTGATTGCCTACATCAATCCCTTCGCGGCCTTCGGGGTGCGCAGAGGGAATTTCTGCGGCTCCCAGATTCTGCCGGAGATTCTGAAATGGATGGATACGGATGATGTGGGAGGGCTGATTGCGCCCCGGTATCTGATGCTGGAGATGGGGACGGCGGACAGCTGCTTCTATTTTCAGGATATGTGGAAGGGATACCTCCATGTGAAGGAAATTTACACGGCCGCAGGGGCGGAGGACAGGCTCTGGACGGATATTCATGAGGGAAGCCATGCGTTTGGCGGCAGGCGGGCGGAAGCCTTCTTCGCGGAGGCGCTGGGGCAGGGCGGTGCCTGCAAATAGCTGATGCAGGTCTGTTTTTCGGGTGTATCCGGGAAAGCAGGGGCCGAAGCAGCACTGTGTGCTGGATGTACGCGCCAGGACAAGGCGGAGGAGGGAGACGATACGGTGGACACTCCTGTAGACGAGACGAAAGAACTATGGCTCCTGGCAGATGGAAATTCAGGCAAAATGGAATCAGGTCAGAACACTGGTGGGCCGTCCCATAAATTGCGAGGAAAACAAGAAACGTAAATACGATAAACAAGAGACGAATACTGCAAAGGAGGGCAGCAAGCTATGAAAGAGTATGTTTTAGTGGGTTCCGGAGGGAGAGGTTACTGGATGTATGCCTCCGCCATAGCGGAGCGTTACAATGATGTGGCGCATCTGGCGGGAATCATGGATGTGAACAGAAAGAGGGCGGAATATGTGGAGAGCCTGATTCCCTATGAAGTGCCTGTCTACACGGATTTTGACAGGATGATGGAAGAGGTGAAGCCGGACTGCGTCATCGTTACTACCGTGGATCGGTTCCACAGCATGTATGTGGTGAAAGCGCTGGACTTCGGAGCCGATGTCATCTGTGAAAAACCCATGACAATGGACGGGGAAAGCTGTAATGCCATACTGGATGCGGAGGAGCGCAACGGGCGCAGGATTACGGTCACCTTCAACTGCAGGTATATGCCTTTATTTGCCAGGATGAAGGAGCTGCTGGCCCAGGGGGCGGTGGGAGAGGTGCTGAATGTACATTTTGAGTGGATGCTTGACACGGTCCACGGCGCCGATTATTTCCGCAGATGGCACAGAAAGCTGGAAAACTGCGGCGGTCTGCTGGTACATAAATCCACGCATCATTTTGACATTGTGAACTGGCTGATTGGCCAGGAGCCGGAGGAGGTTTTTGCAAACGGGGCATTACGGTTTTACGGTTCGGCTGGCAGGAAGCGGGGAGAGCGCTGCTGTACCTGTCCTTATGCGGGAGAGTGCGAATATGTCTATCGGGACAGCCAGGTGCCCTGGGTGAAGGCCATGTATTATGACTGCGAATCGGAGGACGGCTATTACCGGGACCGCTGTGTCTTCGCGGAGGAAATCGACATTTACGATACCATGTCCCTGGCCGTGAAATATCGTCAGGGCGCGTTTATGTCCTACTCCCTGGTGGCCCATGCCCCTTATGAGGGATGGAAGATTTCCATAAGCGGCACAAAGGGGCGGATGGAGGCAAGCCAGTTTGATACGGGGACTCAGGCCAGTGACGACTGCTTCCACATCAGGCTGTTTGACAGAAAGGGCGGAACCATGACTTACGACCTGAAGAAGGAGACGGGAAGCCACGGCGGCGGGGACGAAAGGCTGCTGAGGATGCTTTTCAGGGGAGACCTGGCGGATCCGCTGGGGCAGTTTGCCGGATCGAAGGACGGCTCCATGTCCATTTTGATCGGAATTGCCGCGAATAAGAGCATCAGGGAACACAGGCCTGTGACGATAGAAGAGCTGGTATCCTTTGACAGATGGAAGGGTGCAAAGCTTTCTTAAGCCCGCAAAGTACGTG
Organism: uncultured Lachnospiraceae bacterium; assembly: GCA_947385785.1. Classification (GTDB taxonomy): domain Bacteria; phylum Bacillota; class Clostridia; order Lachnospirales; family Lachnospiraceae; genus Acetatifactor. The sequence continues at coordinate 3,288 of CANDMH010000064.1, read as the reverse complement.
GACAAGTTACCGTTCACTCAGCGTCACCGCGAGGCGGTTTCGTGCGCATTTTGCACGAAGAATCCCAGGCAACCAGCAGGTTGCCTTGTGCAGGCGCTAAAATGAGCGTACCTTGCTCAATTCCTGACCATAGAATTCTGCATTTGAATTCTATGGTATGTGTGCATCATGTTGCTGTGAACGGCGAAGCCGTGAACAGTAACGCAGACAAAGCGCCAGGGGCATGGCGCTTGAAAGGCTATACGCATCGAAGGTGCAGGAGGTATAAGAATGAGTGCTACAACTGTGGTGATTGCAGGTGCGGGAGGGCGCGGGCGGCTGACCTATGCGCCTTATTCCAAAAGGTTTCCGGAGCAGATGAAGCTTGTGGCGGCGGCGGACAGGATTCCGGAGCGGCTGCAGGAGATGCGGCGGGAGTACGGGCTTTCGGAGGAGCGCTGCTTCTCTACGGTGGAGGAGATGTTTGCGCAGCCCAGGATGGCGGATATGGCTTTCATCTGCACGCAGGACGCGGAGCATGTGCGGCATGCCTGCCTGGCGCTGGACAGGGGATATGACCTGCTGCTGGAGAAGCCGGTATCCGCCGACGCGGCGCAGTGCAGGAGGCTGCTGGAGAAGGCGGAGGAACTGAACAGAAGCGTGACGGTCTGCCATGTGCTGCGGTATGCGCCTTTTTATCAGAAGCTGAAAGAACTGGTGGAGACAGGCGCCGTGGGAAAGGTTGTGTCCATACAGGCCTGTGAAAACGTGGGATACTGGCATCAGGCCCACAGCTTTGTGCGGGGCAACTGGAGGAGGAGCCGGGAGGGCAGCCCCATGATTCTGGCAAAATGCTGCCATGATATGGATCTGTTGGTCTGGCTTACGGACAGCCGCTGCAAACGGCTCTCTTCCATGGGGAGCCTCACCTGGTTTCGGAAGGAAAATGCGCCGGAGGGAGCGCCGCATTATTGCATGGAGGGCTGTCCCGTAAAAGCGGAATGTCCTTATGACGCGGAGAAAATCTATGTGACGGACGCGGTCACGGGCTATGATACCAACGGCGACGGATGGATGCAGAAAGCGGTGATGGCCCATCCCACCAGGGAAGGGCTGCTGAAGGCACTGCATACCAGCCCTTACGGCAGATGCGTCTACCACTGCGACAATGATGTAGTGGATAATCAGTCTGTGACCATGGAGATGGAAAACGGCGTCACAGTGAGCTTCCATATGTGCGGCCTGAACAGGGACAATCACAGAACCATACATGTTATGGGCTCAGCGGGAGATATCAGCGGAAATCTGGAGGAGGAGACTCTGGTGCTGCGCAGGTTCGGCGGCGCGGAGGAGACTTTCCGGATGGACGTGCAGGAGACGATTTCGGGGCATGGCGGAGGAGACTACCGTATGCTGAAAGATATGTTCGAGGCGCGGAGCCGGGGCAGGGGGACACTGACGTCCCTGAGACAGTCCCTGGAAAGCCATTACATGGCGCTTGCGGCCGAGCTTTCCCGCCGGTCCGGTGGGAAGGTGATAGAGTTGGAAGCATTTGTCAATGATTTGAGACAGGAGCCGGAGGAAAGCGCAGGGGGATGAGGCGTGGCAGGAGCCGGACGGAAGTGCATGCGGATGAGTCGTAGCGAGAGCCGGACGGAAGCGCGTGCGGATGAGCCGAAGCAGGAGACACAGGAGAACCTGCGCAGACAGGATGCAGGACAGGGCACCGAAGAACGACAGTTTCCAGGTGTCAGGGAAAATGCGGACAGGGGGGTAAGTATGGGAAGCGGCAGTTTGTTTGCGCCAGGTGAAGCGGAGGGGAGGGCCAGGCTCTATATCCTGTGCGCTGAATGCCTGAAGGCGATTTATACGGCGTTTACCACAGGGGTGTTCCTCACAGGATTTTTGCTGAATGCGGGAATGGATCAGGTACAGATCGGCCTGGTGACCAGCCTTCCGCTGCTGGCAGGCATCCTGTATCCCCTTTCTCCGCTTTTGCTGGAGAGATTCCGGAGAAGGAAAGCGGTGCTGGGGACGGCAAGACTGTTGTATCATGCGCTTGTAATACTGTGCGTGACGCTGCTGCCGGAACGGGTATCTGAGAATCGCCTGTTATGGTGGATGGCGGCAGCGCTGCTTCTGGGAAATATCTGCAATATTCTGGTGGCCAGCGGTTTCCCGGCGTGGCATATCGGGTTTCTGACGGAGGATATCAGAGGACGGTTTTTCGCCATATCGGGTATTGTAAACAGTGTATTTACGGCGCTGGCCACCTTTGGGGCAAGTCTGCTGGCAGATGCGGCCAAAGCCTCCGGCAGGCAGCTGTACTGGATGAGACTGATACGGCTTGCCGCCTTCGGGCTGGCTCTGATAGAGCTGCTGTTGCTGCTGCTGCCGGGAGAACCGGAGTATCCCCGGGGCAGTGTCAGAGGTGTCCGGCTTCTGATTCTGCCCTTTGGCAACCGGAAATTCTGCCTTACCATGCTGCCCGTTTTTGCGTGGATGACGGTTTCCACCATGACTTTATACTCCGCCAATACTTATCTGCTGAAGGATGTGAAAGTATCTTATGTGTTCATAAGCGTACTGCAGGCCATGAATATTATCACGACGGCGGTTATCATGCCGTTCTGGCACAGGCTGCTTCTCAGGACATCCTGGCTGCAGGCATTCCAGAAGGTTTTTCTGCTGTTTTCCCTGTATCCCTTCCTGCATATGATGGTTGCGGAGAGCAACTATGTCTGGCTGCTTCCGGTGACGATGCTGGCGTATCAGGCAATTATGGCGGGCGGGACACTGTATTTCAACAATATGGCCTACCTTTTTACGCCGGAGGAAGACAGGACCGCCTACCTGTCCTGGTACCTGATGTTGGTCAGCGCGGGTTCTCTGTGCGGGCAGGGGCTGAGTACGCTGCTTTTGAAGCTGTGGCCGGAAGAATGGCAGCTCGGGGCGGTGAACATTGCGCCGGTTCAGCGGATACTGCTGCTGCAGGGGCTTCTGGCTCTCGGTTTCGGAATCTGGTTCGGCAGGGTGCTTCTGGGGAAATTGGAAACACGGGAAAACCGACAGACAGGAAAGCCGGAGCGCAGGAAAACCGGCACATAGGAAAGCCGGAGAACAGGAAAACCGACAGACAGGAAAGCCGGAGCGCAGGAAAACCGGCACATAGGAAAGCCGGAGAACAGGAAAACCGACAGACAGGAAAGCCGGAGCGCAGGAAAACCGACAGACAGGAAAGCCGGAGGACAGGAAAACCGACAGACAGGAAAGCCGGAGCGCAGGAAAACCGACAGACAGGAAAGCCGG
>CANDMH010000063.1 GCA_947385785.1 uncultured Lachnospiraceae bacterium | reverse complement strand
GTGTAAGGATAAAAAAGATCAATTTGAGTGAGAAAATTTCAGGAAGTTAACATTGTATGCATATCTGCTCCTCCCAACTGGTAACTTTATTGTTACCATATTATCATATTTTAGCAACATTGTCAACATACAATGATAACTCAAACTTAGCAGGATGTGTTTTCTCGTTTTTCAGACAATAGACCGAATTGGTCAAATCTGTTTTTACCATTTTAACAATTGAAAATCTATATCACCAATTACCATCTTTTTATCATCAATCCTTACATTGACCCCATTTTCTTCATACACCCTGCAGTATTCAATGCGGCTGCCATCTGCCAGCCTGGTCAGATCAAACAGCCGGTGAAATTCTTCTCCTGTAACCTGCTGTCCATTGATAAAACCCCTCTCCGGATTATATTCATCCAGGACCAGTCCTCCCTTCCTTCGGCAATAAATACACTGTTCCCGTTTCCGACTGCCGCTTCCATATCATATCCGTCCAGGTAGTCGTTCCACTCCGCGAAAGCTCTTGCCTCCCGGGAGGAACTTAAACCTGACAAAGATACTTTATCGACTCCCGGCAGCCGGAGTCTCTGGCTTTGTTTATGAGCTGCCATGTCCTCCAGTTCTTTAAAATGGATCTGGTCTGTAAGCTCCTGCAGCACTGCTTCTGTGATTCTGCCGCCTCTGTTCTCTGTTGTCACAGCAAGAAAGCAGTCTTCACTGATGCAAAAAACGACTGTATTTTCTGTCTGTCTCATGGACAGCACTTTCTGACCGCCTGAAGTATAGCTCGATAATCTCTGCGTCATTCATTCTGTAACCTCCAAATTGAAATGCTCAGTACGAAAAAAAGAGCGAAGAGACAACTGATTACAGTTCTAATTTATGGAGAAATATTCATGTTGAAAAAATGTAGGATTATGCTATACTAAATACAGAACAAAAGTTCAAACTTTTGGAGGTTCAGGTATGGAGCATATTTTTTATAATGAGGAGTGGGAAGCTGTCTCTGAAAACGGACTGGTAGTTCTGTGTGGGTTCTACCACAGGTACTGGAATCCGGATAGAACACGCAACCAGACTTTTGATATGTTCAGCGGCAGAATATTGGACGTAAAAGATAAGAAATAAAAAAAAAGGAATATCCTATTTCTTCCGACAGTTGGATGAAGAAATCTGCAAAGGGGTAGCCATCTGTGTAGTTCCTTCGCATATGGAAGGGAGAACGAACGATTCAGGGATTGCGGAACTGGCGAGGAGGCTTGCAAAAAATGGGAGAGTGGATAAGGTTGACTACCTGTTGAGAACGAAGACAATTGACAAGCTGGCGCATGGCGGCAGCAGGGATATCAAGGCACAGCTGGACAGCATCAGCGTGAATCCGGATATGTCCGTGGAGGGGAATGTTGTCCTGATTGTGGACGATGTGACGACGTCAGGTGCATCGCTTGAAGCATGCAGAAAGATTTTGCTGGAACATGGGGCGGAGCGTGTGGCTATGCTTGCGCTGGGACAGTCCGTTTGATGGATTTTGGCTTATTGGTTTTATTTGGTGACAGACTTGGACGAGGAAGGTGAGAGGCATGTGGGAGATTCAATCATGCCAGAGAAGTGATGAATGCTATCCCAAAATCCTGCGGGATATAAAGACCGCCCCAGACATTCTGTACTATGTCGGGGATATTTCTGCATGTGAGAATATTGTGATTGCTGTTGTTGGAAAGAGGAATGCGACAGAGAGGTATTTGAAGATTGCCAGGAGGATTGGCGAGATCTTAGCGAGACAAGGTTTTACGATTCTGAATGGGCTGGCCGCTGGCGTGGATGCATATGCTTCTGAAGGGGCAGTAGAGGCGAATGGCAGAGTTGTTGCTGTGATGCCGGGGGGATTGGATGAAGTTTATCCGAAATCGAACCAGAAACTGGCGGAAAAGATAGTGCAGGCAGGAGGCTGTCTGATCAGTGAATATCCGAACGGATCCAGGCCGCAGAAATATACCTTTGTGCGGCGGGACAGGATCCAGGCAATGCTATCCAACAAGGTGTTTATCGTGGATGCAGAAAAAAATGGCGGAACAATGCATACTGCAGAGTATGCTGCAAAGTATGCGAAACCTTTAGGGTGCTTTGTTGAGGGTACCGGAATGAAATCTCCTGCGGGAAACCGGTTGTTAGTTGACAGCCGCAAAGCGAGCGCTGTACAGGATACAGAGTCGCTTATTGAGTTTGCAGGGCAGCCGGATTATGCACAGATGTCTTTGTTTGTGTAAGCTCCACATTATTTTCCACTTTACAGTTGTGTGCCATGATAAGGTTATTCAGATTTAATTCTGTGGATGTTGATTTCAATCAAACTGGAGCATGATTAAACAGACTTGTATGGATGAGTAAAACAAAGAAGAGGGGCATTATGTCCTCTCATCAGTTTTATGACGCGTTCCAATCGTTCCTAAGAAAATTTTTTGAGCAGTCCCTTGCATTTCTTTTTTATAGCAGGCAATTCCATCGCATCGTCCGACACGGAAAACTTCTGGCGTCCTTCGGGATCTATAGCTATCAGCTGCCTGTAGTTTTCTTTTTCTTCATCCTCCAGTATCGGACTGTCCATAAGGAACCGGAAACGCATGGCTTCATTCCCGATAATGATGCGGAGCATGGCTTTTGCCCCGGCGAAATCCATAGCGCTTACCCCTTTCAAGCCTTCTGTTCTTATTTCTTCAAAATTTTCGATGCCAATTGGCAGTTTTACCGTCTTATTCATACCTGTCATCCCTTCGGCTATACGAAATATGATGCTTTTTGGTGAGCATCAGCCATAACTCTGCTATAAGCAGTTCCTGGAATTCCAATGGCCCTGCGTATAGTTTAGCATAAATTTCTGAAAAGGAAAACAGGATATTTCGTTTTTACAAAAGAAGTAAAGTATGGTAAAATGATATCGGTCTTTGGGGGGCAAAATGAAAAGAAGAATAAATTTATATTTGAACGGAATATTTAAAACACCATATGTTTTGGAACTGTCGCTGATTTTGATCATAACGCTGCTGAATCTGATATTGTCTGCCGGAACAATTGTAAGAATAGAAATTGACAGAAGGATTCTTCAGGCATTGTTTTCTCTGGATGGGAATGCTTTATGCCTTGAAATTATCTGTCTGGCCGTGTATGAGCTTTTATATTCCGCAACAGTACGTTTTCAGAACTACAAATATGCGAAAGTAGAAGGGAATATTTACAGGCAGCTTTTAAGCAGAATAATGGATAAAAATGAGAAGCTGCGTTCCCTGAGCAACTGTCCAATGGGGGCAAACGACAGATTTTCAATGGCCAGTGAGGACTGCTCCGGTTATGTTTCCGCTGTGGTTTCCAAAGCGTCATTGTTTACGGATTTTATCATTATGCCATGCTATATACTTTACGGCTGCAGCATCAATATCGGGATAACAGCGGCGATAACGGTTGTCGGTGTGATCTTAAGCATGGTAAACAGAGGAAATAAAAAGAAGCTGTTTTACTTTTGAAAAAGGAAAGTTTTATATTCTGGCAGGAGCATCAGGGTGCGGGAAAAGCACTCTTTTAAAGGTGATTGCAAAATTGATTCCGTATGTCGGCTCTGTTTGCTGGAATCAGACAGAGCTTGCCACGGTCAGCAGGCAGGCGCTGTATGACAGGCTTTCTTATCAGGCGCAGAATCAGGTTTTTTTGGAGGACAGTATCAGGGAAAACATCTGCCTGAACGCGGAGGAGGATGAGAGGCGGTACGAGCAGATCCTGGATACCTTTTTTATCCGTGAGATTTTCGAGAAGAACGGTTTTGATGACACGCAGGAATTAACCTTCCGCGGAAATCCGTTATCCTCGGGAGAGGGCCAGATGGTTTCCATGGCAGGTATCCTGTATGGAGCGAAGGATGTAGTTCTTCTGGACGAAGTATTTTCTGCTGTTGACCCGGCAAAGGAGCAGGTATATTTCAGAAAATTGTCCTCCCTGGCAGAGACCGGGAAACTGGTGATTCTGGTTTCCCACAGGCTGACGAATCTGGAGATGGCAGATGAAATCCTGTTTATGGAAGAGGGACGGATCCGTGAAAAGGGGAATCTCCGCATTCTGATGGCTGCGGAAGGAAAGTTTTGTGAACTGTTATCCTGACCATGATTTCGGCCTATGAGACCATGAAACGGTATGGAAATGATCTGAATTCCGTGTGGATGAGTACTGCCGAAAAAGGATATATAGTGGACCGTTATGAGGACATTGCGATAAAGCGGGAGGACCCGGAAAAGAAACCGGAGGTATCGAAAGAACATGTGGTTGAGGTACACAATCTGTACTATCAGGCCGGAGAAAGTGAGATTCTTAAGAATATTAATATAGAAATAGAACATAGCGAAAAGGTGGCATTGATAGGCCTGAATGGTGCGGGAAAGAGCACCCTGTTAAAATGTATTTCAGGCCTGCTCCGGCCGGCCAGGGGGGAGATAAGGAGAAAGGATTCGGTTGTATTTTCATACATTCCGGTTCATCCCCAGCTGTTTCCTGTGAGCATTCTTGACAATATACAATATGCTCCCGGCAGCAGGGCAGAGGACGCTGATGATATTGTGAAAGCGGCGGATATCTACAGAATCGACAGTATTGACCTGTCGCAGGAACTGGCAGACGGGGAAGAGAATCTTTCTGGGGGAGAGGCACAGCGGGTTGCCATTGCGAGGGCCTTTGCCATGCCGGGGGACATTATGATTGCCGATGAACCCACGGCAAATCTGGACATACAGACAGAGATAAAGGTAATTGAAGAACTGATGAAGCGTTCCGCAGCATTGATATACACAACGCATAATCCGGCGCTTGTGGGCTATGCAGATAAGGTGTATATTATGAAGAACGGAAGGATTGCGGCAGGCGGAACACCGCAGGAAGTCTGCCGTTTGCCGATGTATCAGGAATGGGCCAGGAATATTCAGGAGGAGACAATATGATGAAAAATTCCAACGAGTTGGAATTTGCCGTGTTCTGTATTGAAAATGTTGCGGCAAAGCTGGGTGTGAATGGGAAACGAGTATATGAGGCATTTACCGAAAAGAGCGATATTCTGAATGGCTATATTGTGCCGGAATATGAAATTCTGCACACTCAGAGTCGGGAATATATTGTAGACGACCTTCTTGATGTGATGCAGGAAAGGGGCGTGCAAGTATGATTCTTTATCATGGTTCTTTACTGCATTTTGAAGGGAGTGAAATGATATGACTGCGAATCCGATTTTACTTCAGAAAAAATATTGCCGTGTCATTGAGTGCTTTGCAAAACAACAGGTTATTTCACTTGATGCGGCATTGGATTTCTTTTATCATTCTGAAGTCTATCAGCTGATCCGTGAGGGCGTTTCTGATATGCATTGCATGAGCGATGCGTACCTGGCAGAAGAACTGAAACAGGAATATGCCGATAAAGTGCGACAAAAGCACGATAAGGTACAGAAAAACTGACAAAAGCCTGCTTTGCAAATAAATACCGCATCAATATAATAAATACAGGTGTCCAGGCTTAACAGGAAGGGAGGAAAAACAGTAATGAGAAACGAAGACATTTTAACCACAAGAAGCCTGACGAAAAGATATCATAAGGAACTGGCGGTAGACAGTGTCTCCATGTCCGTCAAAAGAGGAGACATCTACGGCTTTATCGGGGAGAACGGAGCAGGCAAAACCACGTTTATGCGGATGGTGTGCGGCCTGGCCAGGCCATCGGAGGGGGAGCTGAAGCTCTATGGCGTATCGGGCAAAAAAGAACTGCAGAAAGCCAGGAAGAATATGGGAGCACTTATCGAGAATCCGGCGGTCTATCCCAATATGACAGCTCTGGAGAATCTGGAGGTGCAGAGGAGGTATCTGGGAATCGGAAGAAAAGATTCCGGACAGATGCTGACGGAATTGCTGGAACTGGTGGGGCTGGCGGACGCCGGCAGGAAGAAAGCCCGGGATTTTTCCCTGGGGATGAAACAGCGCCTGGGGCTTGCCATTGCCCTGACAGGAAATCCGGAATTTATCATTCTGGACGAACCCACCATAGGTCTTGACCCGGTTGGAAAGGCAGAGCTTCGAAACCTTCTGTTAAAGCTGAACGGGGAAAAGGGGCTGACGATTTTTTTCAGCAGCCACGACCTGTCAGAGATGCAGCGGCTGGCTACCAGGTATGGCTTCCTGAACCGGGGGAGGCTGATAAAAGAGCTCTCCGCGCAGGAGCTGGAGCAGGAATGCAGCGCCCGGGAAATTGATGTGGAACAATATTTCCTGAACCTTATTCTGGAGGCGGGAGGCGGCGGAAAACGATGAGACTTTTTGTCAACGAACTGTGTAAAATCAAGGCTTCAAAATCCGTAAAGGGGATTACGGCGGCCTTTTTCTGCTTTGCGATACTGGCAGGAACCATATGGGGAAGGGCGCCTTCGCCTGTTTTTGTGTACGGTTTTGGCTCGCCATTTATGTGGATATTCGGCAATGGCGCCGCAGGCTTTTTCCTGTATGCCGCTGTCGTGGCCGGACTGTTTGCCAGTGAATTTGAACTGGGGGTTATCCATAATGTATTGGAAAGCGGTGTGAAGAGAAGCAGTTACTTTATTGCAAAGGTAATCGCTGTTTTCGGCGTTACGGTTTTGATTTATCTGGGCGGTATCGCCGCCCTGTGCCTGTTTAAGTGCCTGACTGTGGGCTTTGGCCCGGCAGACCTGATTTTTGCTGATTACGGTTTGAAGGTGCTGGCCTTTAACGGATGGGCAATCTGTTCTCTGTTGTCCTATGTGGCTGTCTATATTTTGATTGCATGCCTGCTCAGGGAAGCTGTCCCGACCTTCATCGCTGCCTTTGTAATCACGCTGTGTGAGCTTTTTAATCTGTTCAGAGGACCTGTCCGGATCGCGATGGATGCAATCGATTTTATAAAGAGTGACAGGATATTGTCCCCGGAGTTCGCCGCATTATTTACGCCCTGCATCTATATTCTGGTGATTTCGCTGGCTGCGGCGTATATCCTTTTTCTGGTACGGGATGTGGAGTGAGCGGACACCGGCACAGTTTCTTTCCAGCACAGGATGTGGGAGTGAGCGGACACCGGCACAGTTTCTTTCCAGCACAGGATGTGGAGTGAGCGGATGCAGGCACAGTTTCTTTCCAGCACAGGATGTGGAGTGAGCGGATGCAGGCATAAGCTTTTTCCTGTAGAGATGTGGAATAAGCAAATACGGTGTGCGACAGGAGGTTACAGTGAAAAATGTATTTCGTGCAGAATGCTATATATTAAGGCATGACAGGCTGCTGTGGCTTGTACCTTTATTGTACTGCGCAGTGGGCGTGAATGCCGGATTATACGACCATGCAGTGATGGATATCTACAAGGGGCTGGAGTTGTTTAGTTTGCCCGAAATTGCGAATGTATTCTTTCCCTTTTCCGTGGCTATACTGACAGGCTATGTGATTGGAGGCGATTTCAGCAGGCGCACCATCCGGAATACACTGTCTGTGGGAACCGATAAGAAACATTATTATTTTTCCAGGCTGTCGGTACAGTGCCTGATGACGGGGGCGCTCTTCGCCTGCACAGGGCTGATACATGTGGTCTGCCATTCTCTCCGTCCGCAGGGAGAGTCGGATATCCGGATAGAATTCCTGTGGCAGAAGCTGGCCGTCTATATGGCAGTGGTACTGCTTCAGCTGCTGGCACATGTATCCGTCATAAATGCGATGTGCTATTTTTTAAAAAATCAACTGGCTGCTATTGTAGCCGGAATAGGGCTGGTGTATTTGGAACTGATTATTTCCCAGGCTGCCGAAATAAACGGAATAGCATCTGTCCAGACATTTGCTGGTTTCCTGCCCACAAATGTTATCAGGAATCTTTTTGCCTGTGCGGTCTATGATAAGGTTTTTACAGGCGAGTTTTTCGGATATGGGTTTTCGGCGATTCTTATCATTGTGGTAAGCAGCGCGGCAGGATATAAAAGGTTTTATGATGATGCCTGTTTGACATAACACTATAATTGCATATTTTCCGAAAAAGTGGTAAGATAATAAAAAGATATGGCAAACATAATAAATATGTCAGAATGGGGGCGGCAGCCATGGAGGAAGAGAAGTGTTTATATCAGACCGTATATGCCACATTGCAGGAGCAGATCCGGACAGGAAAGATTCAGCCCGGAGAACGTCTGCCTGCGGAGAAAGTACTGGCTGAGGAATTTGAGGTCAGCCGGATTACCGTGCAGAAAGCGATGAGCATGCTGGTGCAGGACGGCTATGTGATCAGGCGGCCGGGCAGGGGAAGCTTTGCGACCATGAATGCGAAGGCGCTGGAGGGAGAAAAGGGAGAGGAAGGCGGCGGACATGGGGAAGCGGCCCGGATCATCGGGCTGGTGATGGAGGACTTTTCCGCAAGCTTTGGCCTGGAGCTGCTCAAGACCATCGAGGAAGAGGCGGACAGGGAAGGGTATTCCCTGTGCATTAAGCGCTCCCGAGGGGATCAGAAGCGGGAGAAAAGGATGTTGGAATCCCTCCAGGAAATGGGAGTGAAGGGGATTCTCGTCATGCCCACTCACGGGCAGCACTATAACCGGGAGATTCTGAAGATGGTGGGAGAGGGAATGCCGGTGGTATTTCTGGACAGGTATCTGGAGGGGCTTCCGGTGCCTTTCGTGGGAACGGACAACAAAAAAGCTATCGAAGGGATGATCGATGATCTTCTTGGAAAAGGATACCGTAAGCTGGCACTGCTTACGGCCAAGGCCGTGGACGCTGTATCCCTGGAGAAACGAATCGAGGGATTTGAGGAAAAGTGCAGGCGCAGTCAGGCAGAAGGGCAGCCCTGGGAAGGATATCTGCTGGACACCATCCGCAGTACCATACCGGATCTGCAGAGTCAGCAGAGCATGGAGGCGGATGCGGAAAAAATGGAGGCCTTTTTCGCGGAACACAGGGATCTGGACGCTGTCATTGCGGCGGAGTTTGACATTGCGGTTTTGGCGGAAAGTGTGTGCAGGAAGATGGGAATCAAGGTTCCGGAGCAGATGGTGATCGCCTGCTTTGACGGGCCGGTATCGGCTTACGGGGAATATACCTATCCCCATGTGCGCCAGGACGAGGAAGGCATCGGGAAAACTGCCGTGCAGACCCTGATCCGGCTGATTCATGGGGAAGCGATTATTGAGAAGATGTATGTGGAGTCCCGGGTGGTGAATCCGGAATAACCATTGTGCAGTAATTCCGTAACACTTCCTTGGGAAGGGTGAGAGATGGCTGCGGATAATGCAGACTGGCAGTCTCTTGAAAGATGGTTGGCAGATTTCGGTCTGCAATGGCTGCCGGAAAGGCAGAAGGCATGAAGCTGTGGAAAGCGGCAGACAAATGAAGAGAAACGGATAGATGTAAAGATACAGATAAGCACGAGCAGAACAAAGACTGCTGTATGAAGCGGATCAACACAGGTATGTTTCCAGGTAACAAAGGGAATCCTGTGTATATCCGTTTGATACAGCATTTTTTATATGAAAAGAAAAGTCCGTCGCCGACGGCATTTTTTGTTATACTCAAGACCGCCAGGATTTACTGTTCTGCCTAAAACGAGCATACTTGGCTGGCGGTCTTTCGTTGTAGGTTACTGCAAACTTCAGTGGTGTGCAGTTAATTTGCCGCATGAGACATATTAAATATATCAAATATAATTTACATAATTTTACTATTGACATTTTTGCCATATTTAGTTAATATGTACATAGGATAAATCTGACATGAAAATCCCTGGACGGAGGTTTGCACAAAAAATGAAGAAAAAATCGTTTATAAAGGACATCATGAAAAACCCGGTTTCCTACCTGATGCTGCTGCCGGCGGCAGTGTATTCCCTGGCCTTCGGGTACTGCACCATCCCCTATATGGCCATTGCCTTTCAGAAATATTCCTACAGGGGAGGGCTCCTTGGCAGCGAATGGGTTGGGCTGCGGAATTTTGAATTTTTCTTTAAATCCAATGACGTGTTGCGGATTATTCTGAATACCATCAAGCTGAACCTGCTGTTCATTACGTTTACCACATTATCGGCCGTGACGCTGGCGATTCTGGTGAATGAGGTGGGAAAGCGGCGGTTTAAGAAGATTGCCCAGTCCTGCTATCTGCTGCCGTATTTTCTGTCCTGGGCCATTGTGTCCTACATACTGAATGCCATCATCGGCAGCAGGTACGGTATTGCCAACAGCTTTTTACAGTTTCTGGGGCTGGAACGGATTAACTTTTATGTGCAGCCAAAATACTGGACCGCCATCCTGGTGATTCTGAAGGTGTGGAAGGATCTGGGGATGCAGATGGTGATTTACCTGGCGGCTATCACGGGCTTCGATGAGGAAGTCTACGAGGCCGCAGCCATCGACGGGGCAGGGAGGTTTCAGATGTGCAGGTACATTACGCTGCCCATGCTGATGCCCACGGTGGTGATGCTGACCATCATGGCGGTGGGGAAGGTGTTTTACGGGGACTTCGGCATGATTTATGCCATCGTGGGGGACAATGGGGTGCTGTATGACGCCACGGATGTAATCGACACCTATGTCTTCCGCACCATGCGGACCATCGGGAGTCCGTCCCAGGCCATGGCCATCAGTCTGTTTCAGGCCTGTATGGGATTTGTCTGTGTCTGGGGAACCAATTACCTTGCAAAGAAGAAATTTTCGGAAGGAGCGCTGTTTTGATGAGAGCCAGAAAGAAGATAACACCGGGAAAAATCCTGATTTATATTGTGGTGACATTGGTGGCCTGTTTCTGTCTGCTGCCCCTGGTTCTGGTGGTGGCGGTTTCCTTTACGGCAGAGGAGGAGATTATCCGCAACGGATATTCCCTGATTCCGGGGCGTTTGTCCCTGGAGGCCTACAAAATGCTTTTTAAAAACGGAAAAGAGGTATTCCGCTGCTACATCAATTCCGTGGTCGTGACGGCGGCGGGGACGGTTCTGGCCACGATGATTACGGCAATGGCGTCCTACAGCCTGGCAAACCCTTCCGTGCAGTACCGAAACGCGATTTCCATGTTTTTCTTCGTGACCATGGTGTTTAACGGCGGGATGGTGCCCTGGTATATTATGTGCAAAAACCTGGGCCTGACGGAGAATTATCTGGCGCTTTTGATTCCCTCCCTGATTTTCAGCCCCTTTAACCTGTTCCTGATGCGCAATTACATGCAGCAGCTCCCGGCATCCCTGATGGAGTCGGCGAAACTGGACGGGGCCAATGACGGGGTGATCGCCTTCCGGATTTATTTTCCGCTGTGTAAGCCCATTCTGGCCACGGTGGCGCTGTTTTACGGAATTGCCTACTGGAACGACTGGTGGAATGCCATCATGCTGGTGTCGGATTCCAAAATGTATCCCATCCAGTATTATCTGATGAAACTGCGTTCGGACCAGAATTTTATGAAGCAGCTTCAGAGCGCGGGAGTGGCCGGACGGGGGGCCTTTGCGCCTTCGGAATCCCTGCAGATGGCTACGGCCGCCATTACCATAGGGCCTATCGTTTTATTGTATCCGTTTTTACAGAAATACATCGTGAAAGGTCTGGTAATCGGATCGGTGAAGGGTTGAGAGGAAGGATTCCGGAATCTGTGTCCGTTTTTGCTTTCCAGGGAAATGCAGTTATACTCAAGACCGCCATGATTGACTGTTCCGCCTGAAACGAACATACCTGGCTGGTGGTCTTTCGCTGCAGTTTACTGCAAACTTCAGTGGTGCGCAGTATACATTCCAGAGTATATGCAGGAGCGGGCGATGGAGAGACGGAGCTTTCTGTCAATAGATGCTTAAGAAACAGTTGCCGAATCATTACATAGTGAACCATGTTCCGGGCAGGTGCGACCGGATGGCGTAATCGTATTTCCAACAGAAATGGACGCATAATACCGCCGTGTTTTCGGAATAGCCGTGGTTATTCAGCCATATGTTGTCTGACTGATGGCCGGGCAGTAATTCCGGCAGGAGAGTGAAAGTCTGGAAGAGGATTGGGGGCACAGGAAGAGATTCGGCAGAAAGAAAAGGAGGGTTTTTATGAGAAGAACAAAGTCAGGGCAGGTTACAGGTTTGGTGGCAGCCGTTTTATGTTCCGCCGCGCTGCTTGCGGGCTGCGGAAACGACGGGGGAACGCCGTCAGGGAGCGGTTCCCAGGGCGGTGGAAATCAGGAGAGCGGCAGTCAGGCAGGCGATAACACGGAAAACAGCGGCCAGGAGAGCGGCAGCTCGGCGAACGGCAGCCAGGAAAGCGGAAATTCCGGTGAGACAGTAACCATCAAATATCTGCGTCCCGGCACGGCGGTAGAGCACAATGACGAGCTGGTGCAGGCCATCAACGACAAGCTGGCGGCGGACGGCACGGGATTGCAGCTGGAGATTATGTATGTGCCCTCCGATGTCTTTTCGGACAAGGTGAACATGATGCTGCAGGGAGGCGATGAGTTTGACCTTCTGGCAGTGATGGAGGATCAGAAGTCCTTTACCACCTATATCGGGTCGGAAGGAATCATCCCCATCACTCAGTATGTGAAGGACAGCGAGGTGCTGAACCGGGTAATTCCCCAGTATATGTGGGAATCCGCCACGGTGGGCGGCGAGATTTATACCATTCCAGCCAACTGGACGGAGAATGCGGACCAGGCCTGCTGTATTACCATCCGCAGAGAGAAACTGGAAGAGTTCAGCCTGGAAGATCCTAAGACCATGGAAGACCTCCTGAATATGTGCGAAGTGTTTACGGAAAAGTGGGAGGGCCCTTCCGCGCCGGTGATTATCCCCATGTACAAGGAGCCCTTTACCTGGCTGTTCCGTACTCTGGACACATATCCCTTCACGGTGCAGAAGGACCTGATTTTCATCGATCAGGAAGGAAACGTGAAAAACTGGATGGAAACCGACGAATTCCGGCAGACTGCGGAGTTTTTTCGGACATGCTATGAAAAGGGATACATTCCTGAAGACGTGCTGTCTTCCTCCTGGTCATCCTGGAATACCATGCTCACCGGAGATTTTATCTGGGTGGATGGCTGTCAGCTCTGGGGAACGGAAGAAGTATGGAATGAGCGGATTCCGGGAACCACGCTGGATACCATCTATCTGAATCCGGATGCGGCGTCCTTCCGTCCCGCATCCTTCAGGAATGACACAGCGGTATCCGTGACCAGCAAACATCCGGCGGAGGCCGTGAAGTTTATGGAATGGGTGTATTCCTCCCAGGAAAATTATGACCTGATGGTGTACGGTGTGGAAGGCCTGACCTGGAAAAATGAGGGCGAGGGCCTGTATACCAAACTGATTCCGGACTTTGAGTTCAATGCGGACTGGATGATCGGCAATATGGAATATGAGCGCTACGAAGTGGGAACCTACCAGAAATTCATCGATATCATGGGCGTGGAGAAACCGGATGCGGAAAACAGCATTGTGCTGAACTTCGTATTTGACCCGGCGGGCGTGGCCACGGAATACGCAAACTGCCTGGCGGAAGTGGAAGCCAGGGTATGGCCCATTAAGCTCGGCATCATCTCCATGGATGAGGGCTACGAGGATGCGCTGGCGAAGTTGAAGGCGGCAGGAATCGAAAAAGTAGTGGAGGAATATCAGAGGCAGCTGGACGAGTATCTGGCGGCGCAGGAGTAGGCCGTGGTCAGGACCGTGGATTTTTCGCGGGACACGGCAGAAGACCCGGCGGGCGCATGGAGTAAAGGCAGGACAGGAGGCCCGGCGGACGCAGAGGAAGAAAGCCGGCAGATGCGGCGGAACTGCAATATATACGCACGGCCGAAAATATTTGCCAACGTAAAAGTATAACGAGTGAGCGCACCCGCGCCGCAAGGCAAAAACCTGGCAAATATAAGCGCTCACGAGTATAACCGGAAAACAGGAGTATATATGGTAAAATTAAGTCTGGATGGAATTTATAAACTGAAAAGACTGGAGTACGGGGCCGATATGGGCCCCGTATTTTCAGAAGAATTTTTCCCGACGGGGTATCTGGATGCCCGGGTGCCGGGGGATGTGAGGACCGTCCTGCGGGAGCAGGGATATATCGACGGCTATTATCTGGGGAAAAACCTGGATAAAGAGCGGTGGATTGAGGAGAGCGACTGGCTCTATGTGAAGGATTTCTACTGCGGGGAGGAGCTGCAGGGGAAGGAAAATCTGCTCTGCTTCGAGGGCATCGACACACTGTCGGAAATCTGGCTCAACGGAAAATGCGTGGGGAAAACACGGAATATGTTCATCCCCTATCGATTCGATGCAGGGGAGATACTGCGGTACGGAGGATGGAATACCCTGGCGGTGCGTATCATATCTCCGGTAAGGGGTACAGAAAATATCGACAGAACGGATATCTGGCCCCCTGAGGACAGCACCAGGATGGTAATCCGCAAGTCCCAGATGAACTGGGGATGGGATTTCTGCGGGCACTGCCTGACAAACGGAATCTGGAAATCCGTGTATCTCCAGAGCCGGGACAGGGCCGCAATCGGGAAGCTGCATCTGCGGACGAAAGAAATCCGGGATGGAGAGGCGGTTCTGGAGGCCTGTTGGGAGGTGCTGCCCTGGGAGCCGGCGGCCGGGGGCAGGGGAGGCCCGACCGCAGGGATATCCTGGACCGAAACGACAGGGAGCAGGGAAGGCTCCGGGGCAGAGTGCGGTAGTGAGTGCAGAACAGACGGGATTGGAGAATCCGGGACGGATACTGTAAGTAAGGAGCTTACCTTGAAGCTGACGTTTATCTATAAAGGGGTAGTTGCTGCGGAGCAGACGATTCCTATCGGGCAGACAACGTGCGGTGCGGAAGACAGCATCAGCGAGGCGGTCGGTTCAGGCGGGACGGAAGACAGCATCAGCGAGGCGGTCGGTTCAGGCGGGACGGAGACCGTGGCAAAAGAGACGGCAGGCCGTGGGATTGCAGCCGTTACCAGTACAGCGCATAATACGGAACGAGGAGCCGATGGGACATTTTGCGGCAGCGCGGAAATTCGGGTGGAAAATCCCCATCTGTGGTGGCCCCGCCCCTACGGGGAGGCGGCTTTGTACGAAGTCAGCGCCTGCCTGTACGAGGACGGCATGGAGGCTGACAGCAGGCGGTTCCGCTTCGGCATCCGGACCGTGAACCTGAACCAGGGAAAGCTGCCGGAAGGCGGGCGGCGTTTCCTGTTTGAGATCAACGGAAAGCCCATTTTCATCCGGGGAGCCAACTGGGTGCCCCTAAACTGTGTTTACAGCGAGATACGGCAGGAGGATTACGACTTTTATTTTAAGAGGGTTCTGGAATCCAATTTGAGCATGCTCCGGGTGTGGGGCGGCGGGATTTATGAGCCGGATCTCTTCTTTGATTTCTGCGATGAGAAAGGCATCATGGTTTTCCAGGATTTCATGCTGGCCTGCGGGCTTTTTCCCCAGGACGAGGGATTTCTGGAGCAGGTGTCGGAGGAAGTGGAGGTCGTCATTGACCGGTATTATAACCGGGCCTCCCTTGTGCTGTGGTCCGCGGACAATGAATTGGACGAGGCTTACGAATGGGCAGGGCAGCAGGAACGCTTCCGGGAAAACCGGGTGAACCGGGTAGCCGTCCGCAGGGCCGTTCAGAAATGCGATCCCTACAGGCCGTTTCTGATCAGCAGTCCCTGCAGCCCCTTTGAGGAAGAAGAGGGAGGGAATCTTCCCGCGTCACCCCTGCAGGGAGATGTGCATATCTATCTGACCCGGTTTGAAAAAAGCAGTGAGTATTATTACAGGAAGCTGCTGGAATTTGTGCCCAGGTTTATGAGTGAATATGGCTTTAGCAGCCTTCCGGCGGAGGATTCCTATTACAGCTTTAATTTCTTCGGAGAAAAATTGGATCTGCAGAGGAATCCCTGGCTTGGGGAGCTGTCCTGGCTGGCCCGCATGGGGGAGCAGGAGAAGGAGAGCGAGCTGATTTATATCACCCAGTACACCCACGCTCAGGCGCTGAAGTACTGGATCGAGTACCTGCGCAGCGCAAAGTGGACCTGCGGCGGTTCGCTGTACTGGAAGTTTAATGATCCTGTCGCGCCCAACCGGGAGAACATGCTGTTTCCTACCCTGATGTCCGCCATCGATTTTATGCGGCGGCCTAAACTGGCTTACTATTACGCCAGACGGGCCTATGAGGATGTGATTCTGGCCTGGAGGGAGGAAGAGGAAGGGCTGGCGGTTTACGGATGCAACGAGACGGAGCAGGCACTGCCTGGGACTCTGGAGGTGGAAGTCCTGGATTATTGCGGCGCGGTGCGGGGCCGGTGGCGTAAGTCCACGGCGATAGAGGCGGACGCGGCCACGAAGATGTTACTGATTCCCAAAGAGGAGCTGGAGGGCTTTGACAGATGCGAAACCTATGTGCGGGCCGTCTTTTCCAGCGGGGAGCAGCGGTATGAGAACCGGTTCTGCCTGTTGGAAATCGGGGAATTTGATCGGATGAAGCTGCCCCGGGCCAGGCTTGGGGTTTCGGTGGCATACCCGGGGGCGGTGGGACACTCCGGAGAGGGCGCACACATGGACGAGGCCAGGCACCCCGGAGAGGGCGCGCACGTGGAAGAGGTGGGACACCCCAGGGAGGGTGCACATAAGAATCAGATGCAGGTTATCGTGGAGACAGATTTCTTTGCCCAGGATGTGACACTCACTATACAGGACACGGATGTATTTTATTCCGATAATATGTTCCACCTGGATGCCGGGGGAAGGAAGACGGTTACCCTGACATTTGCGGGGGAAGGGTATGCCGGGAAGCGGCTGCAGGTGAAGGCCTGGAATGCGGAGGCCGTGGTGGTGCGGCTGTAGAGTATGCGTGGGAAGCTGCGGCAGTTAAAGGCGTGTATCTCCAAACAAGGCATTTTGTCACGCAGGGCGCAGGATATGGAGCGATAACAGACAGGGCGGCGGGATTGTAAACACCTGCCCCGCCGCCCTGTTTGGATTTTGTCAGGCCGATAAACCGGAATTTGTTTTTTAGTTCCTAAGACGAGCTAAAATCCATGATGTAATCGGTCTGAAAGCAATATAAAGAACATAACCAACCATTCCACCGATTGCATTCGTAATTACATCCGTGATATCGGCAGACCGCAAACCGTTAATAAGCGGTTGCAGTAGTTCAATACCCAAACTCATTAGAAGACAGCAAAATACAGTCTTACCAAATCCAGCGGCTGGGGTTCGTGTCATAGGAAACAGAAAACCGAATGGTACCAACATAATGACATTCAATAAAACCTGCCTGATATAATCTCCACGGCCTGTCAATACATCTATAAATGGAACCATATTCATAGGAACATATGGATGGTTCAGAATAAACGGTAGAGATGTTATGACAGGCATAAGGGTAAAGTAAAGCACAAAGGATAGATATACATACATCAGCGTATTGATGAGTAGTATATCCTTGCCTTTCACTTTCCACTTTCTGAAAAAAACGAAAACGTATAGTAAAACTAACGTCATGAAATCTATCAAGCATTTCATCGTGGTTCTCCCTCACAAATTCCCGTTTGTCGGTTTTTATCAGAGGATATTATAACATACCCAATTACAGAAAACAATTCCCCTTTCTACGTCCGTTCCGACTATCCAGACGCCAAACCTTTGCCAATGTAAAGGGGGATAACAAGTATTCCTAATAATTTATTAGGAAAATCTTAGCCGGGAATTTACAGCGGGGTTACATCTGGCTGTTATAATGGTGGGCATCAAAGGGCAGACAGTGAGGCAGCATAACAGCATGGCAGACAGGGTAGACAGGCAGACAGTGCGGGCAGCATGGCAGACAGGGTAGACAGGCAGACAGTGCGG
>CANDMH010000062.1 GCA_947385785.1 uncultured Lachnospiraceae bacterium | reverse complement strand
AGTCGTAGGAGGTCACGTCCGGAGTCAGTTCGTCGTAATAGTTGGAGCCGTTCATAAAGCCGAAATTGGTGCCGCCCTCGAACATGTAGATATTCACATGTCCCAGTTCCAGCATTTTGTCCAGATCCTTCACGCTCTCCTCCAGATTGCCCCTCATATGGCCGCCGTTGCCCCAGTGGTCAAACCATCCCACCCAGAATTCCGTGCACATCATGGGACCGCCGTCGGTGTACTTTTTCAGTGTTTCAAAACGTTCTTCCGTCCTGGAACCGAAATTCCCCGTAGGCAGGGCTCCCTGAAGTTTTCCCGCATTAAGGCTCTCCGGAAAGGGGCCGTCCGAGGTCACCAGGGGCACATCCACTCCCCCGTCTGTCATCAGCTTCCTGACGGCTTTCAGGTAGCCAGTGTCATTGGCATAATAGCCGTACTCGTTTTCCACCTGCATCAGGATCACAGGCCCTCCCTGGGTACACTGCATGGGCACAAGCTTCGGAAGCAGCACCCTGTAATATTCCTCCACATGCTTCAGGAAGGGCGGGTAGTTCACCCGAAGCCTCATGCCCTCCTCCCGCAGCAGCCAGGCCGGCAGTCCGCCGAACTCCCATTCCGCACAGATATATGGCGAGGGCCGCAGGATGACATACAGCCCCAGTTCCTGCGCCAGGCTCACAAATCTCTCGACATCCAGGATGCCGTCAAAGCGGAACCGCCCTTTCTCCGGCTCATGCATGTTCCAGGGAATATAGGTCTCTACCGTGTTGCAGCCCAGGTTGCGGAGCTTCTCCAGTCTGTCCCGCCAGTATTCCGGAACCGTCCGGAAATAATGGAAGGCGCCGGAGATAATTTTCACGGGTTCTCCGTCCATGTAAAAAGTGTCTTTGATTTCAAATGTTCCCATAACTGCTCTCCTTCTGATTGCTGTTTGCCGGTGCAAACCGCCTGCAGGCAACTTTCCTTTTCATACCTGGAAGGCTCATCCTGGGTGCTGGCGTTATACTTTTTACGGCAGAATCCCCTCTGGTTTCACCGGCATTCCCCTTTATGCAGGTTCCTCCCTGGCTTCACCGGCATTCCCTTTCAGCCGATTTATGCAGGTTTTCCCGGCTTCACCGGCATGCCTCTTCAGCTTACAACCACTGGCATCATCTCCCCGTTTTCGTCAAACATCAGCGGCGCCAGGCACAGCTCCCTGTGCCACCCCTTCCCCTCCGGATACTGCTCCAAAGGCGTGGCGAAGCGATGGTAGGCAATCAGGTACCTGTCCTCCCCCGGAAGTTTGCAGATGCTGTGGTGCCCGGTGCCCAGGATGCCTTTGGAGACGTCCTTTGCCAGAATGGTCCCCCGGAACTCTACCGGGCCACCCATGGTTTCGGACACGCCATAGTTCACATGATAGTCCTCGCTTCCTGTATCATCGCAGGACCATGTAAAATGGTACAGCCCGCCCCGTTTCAGCAGGATGACAGATTCACGGAAATCCGTCAGTCCCTCTATGGTCTGCAGGGTATTTTCCTCAATCCCAAGCATGTCCTCCCGCAGCCTGGCCATGGCGGCATGACCGTTTCCGAAAAGCAGATACCATACCCCATCCTCTTCATAGAGGGAAGGGTCAATGGTCTGGCCCATAGGAATACCGTTCCTGCGCATCATCTCCATGGTCACCATGGGCTGCGCCATGGCATGGAAGGGCCCTTCCGGCGTGTCCGCCTGCGCCACGCCGATGCAGGAGGTGCCTTCCGCATCCTTGGCGCAGAAATAGAAATAATACTTCCCGTCCTTTTTTGCCATACAGGGCGCCCAGGCGCTGCCCACTGCCCAGGGCACCTGTTCCGACGCCACGTCCAGGATTTTCTCCCTCCGCTGAAAATGCCGTCCGTCAGCAGATGTAAAGACGTAAAACTCATTTCTGGACCAGTGGGGGAACCCGTCGGTGGTGGGATAGATGTAATAAACTCCGTCTTCATAACGAAGATCCGGATCCGCATACAGCCCCTCCGCCACCGGGTTTGTCCCGCCGAACTGCATCCACAGCCGCTCATACTCCTCATCCGTGACGGCCAGCACACCTCCATGCCGCTTCTTCGCATGCCCCATGTCATATTCATCCGGCTCCAGGATACGGAAATCTCCGGAGGACAAGTCATCCGTCACCATGGGCAGATACCCCCGCCCTTCCGCGAAACGGTCCGCAATCAGGCACCAGGTCTTCCCGTCCGGCAGCAGGTACCCTTCCGGTCCCTCCACCCCCTTCAGGGCATCCAGAACCGGCGACGGAATCCTGGTGAATTCCCCCATAAGGGAAGACGCCACCTCCAGAATCAATACCTTCTCCGTCTCGTCCTTGGAAATACGGTAATAGTTTCCGCCGCTCTCCAGTATGGTGGTGTCTATCACATGGTTTTCCCGCTCCATGAACAGAAAGGTCTCCGAGAATTCCCGGAAATCTTTGGTATAGGCGGCGTAAATCCGTTGTTTTGCCGCTTTATCCCCGCCGCTTTTCACCATGGAGGCGAAAAAGACCAGGAAAGCCTCCTTCTCCCTGTCGTACACCGCCTCCGGCGCCCAGACACAGCCTGCCTCCGGTATCCCCACCCGGCAGGGGCGCTCCTCGCTCCAGTGGATCAGATCCGGAGACTCCCATACCATCAGGTCACGGCTCCCCTGCTCCTGGGCCGCTGCCCAACCCTTGCCTGCCTGGATCCGCAGGTCTGTGGCGATGAGGTAGAATCTCCCGTTTCCGGGACTGCGCACCAGATAGGGGTCACGGACACCCATTTCGCCCTTTCGTGAATACAGAATCGGTTTTCCGTCATTCAGGTCCTGCCAGTGAAGACCGTCCCTGCTAAGGGAAAAGTAAACCTGCTCGCCGTCCTGCCCTTCCCCGATAAAATGTACAAATAAATATCCTGCCATTTCGCTGCTCCTGTTTCTATACTTTTCGTTTTATCAATATTTCATTTATGTTTTGTTATAAAACAATTAATATTGTCTGCTGCCCTTTTGCCGCCTGCCTGATTGTTTCGCTTACCCAGTAGTTCCGCCTGCCTCGTTTGTTCGCCTACCTGGTTGTTCCGCCCGCCTCGTTTGTTCGCCTACCTGGTCGTTCCGCCTGCCTCGTTGTTCCGCCTGCCTCGTTTGTTCGCCTACCTCGTTGTTCCGCCTACCTGGTTGTTCCGCCCGCCTCGTTGTTCCGTCTGGCACAGCAATTCCGCCTGTCCGGCTCAGGAATCCAACAGCGCAAACAGCCTGGCACCGTGGGCAGGCACCAAATCCGTCAGCACGCCCTCCGTTACCTCCCTGTCCGTTCCGCTCCACAACTCTGCGGCCTTCCGGATGCCTGCCATCCTGCCTGCAAGCTGCTCCACTTCCTCCAGGACGCAGGAAATCTGCTGTTCCTCTTCCCGGAAATTGAAAAAGGCAAGGTACCTCTCCCCGTTTTCCCTGTTAAGACAGCTCCAGATGGCATAATCCTGGTTTTTCTCAAACTGCTTTCCCACATATTCATTGGAAACCAGCTTCAGGATATCCTTCCGGGTCAGCAGCCACAGCGTCCAGTCGTCCAGTTTCGTCAGTTCCGCTCCCACCATCAGCGGCGAGCCGAAGACGCACCACAGCGTCATCATGGTGATCTGTTCCTCCCTGGTGAAATGGGTGTCCCACTCCCCCTGTCCGAAGCCTCCTCCCAGTTTTCCCAGGGGAAGCATGTCACAGTCGGGATAAGAACCGGGCGCCACATGGTTCTGCCACAGTTCACACCTGTCAAACATGTTCCGCAGCAAATCCCACCTGTCCCAGAAATCGTCGGTAATCCGCCACATATTTGCGTATTTTTCGTAATGCCAGGCCTTCTCGATCAGCGCCGGTCCCGGGGAGAGGGACAGCACCATGTCCCTGCCGCTCTTCCCGATGGCTGCATGCAGCATCTCCACCTCATGGGCGGCGGAGTAGGGATTGTGGGGATACAGATTGGTGTTGCAGATATCGTCACATTTAATGTAGTCAACACCCCACTGCGCATACAGGCTGATAATGGAATCGTAATAGGCCTGGGCGCCCTCCGCATTTTTCCGCAGCCCGTACATGTCCGGGTTCCACCCGCAGATGGAGGACGGATCCGCCGCCTGGTTGGCCGTGACGCTGCTCCCCAGGATGGGCATATGCTGATGGGCCGCAGTCCTGGGGATTCCGCGCATGATATGGATGCCGAACTTCAGCCCCAGGCTGTGCACGTACTTCGCCAGAGGGCCAAAGCCCTTCCCGCCTGCCGCCGAGGGAAAACGGTTTTCATCCGGCAGCAGCCGCCCGTACTCGTCGATCTCTTCCTCCCCGAAAGGTATGTACTGGTACCTGTCCCGCATGGTTCCTGCATCTTTGGCGTACCATTCGATGTCCACCACCACGTACTCCCATCCGGCATCCTTCAAATGGGCCGCCATAAAATCGGCGTTTGCCCTCACCTGAGCCTCGCTGACAGTTGTGTCATAATAATCGTAGCTGTTCCAGCCCATAGGGGCCTTGTTCATTGTATATTTCATCTCCGTGCCTCCTGCCTTCTTCTCCCTGCCACCCGCCTGGTTTTACCGGTTTTTCCGTCCTCCTGCTTCTGTCTTCTGCCATGTAGCCGGTTTCAGAGAATTATCTTATTATATCTCATACGCTTTTGGGTTTCCATGGAAAATCTCATTTATTTTTGGTAATTTTTTATTCTGTTTTTTCTTCGTACTTCCCAAAAGTCATGACCCCGGGCTATCCTTCTTCACTACTCGCCGCGCGGCCCGCATGCCGTGTCAACGGCATAATTCCATATGCGGACCTGTGCATAAAAAAGAGGCTGCCGCCACAGCCCCTCCCTGTTGTCGCACAATTTTCAGTTCCGCCGCCGAAGCCGGGGGCCGCTTCAATCCCTGGCACTCCCATCATGACCCCCAAATAGCTTCCGCCCGAAAAAATACATGTCCCAGACGCTGCACCGACTGTCACGCTGTCACTGCAACAGGCATCTGCACCGGCAGAATCAGCCTGATGCCGTATTCTCCGTCCGTTCTCCTACCTCATCGGCACATTCGGAAATCAGCCCTTCGAATTCTTCTATGCTTTCGGAACGCGCTGCCAGTTTAAGCCATTTACTCATAGTCTCCAGATCCTTCTGCTTCCGGATGCGCTTCTCCAGTTTCTCTGGAACCGTGCCGACTTCTTTCAGTAACTCCACGATATCCTCTGCCTTTCCTTCTGCCCTTCCTTCTGCCATCGCTTCCTCCCGGAGACGCTTTTCCATCTCATACCACTTCATATACGCCAGCCCCACTTTCCTGTCTGCTTTTACTTTCGTCACCATCTCATGTAATCTCGCCAGGCCCTCGGACTTCGCATTCTCCGCCGTGGAATTCTCCATGTACTGTCCAAGCTGACGCAGCTTTTCCGGAGGATTCCCTTCTGTTCCCTTTGTATACAGGAATATCGTCCTGGCTCCGTCCTCGTACGGCAGATCAGGTTCCTCCACACAGCCGTTTTTTATGGTATAGACCATCCGGTTCCGCCCAAAAGGATCATAAGTGGTAATAAATATCACAACCACATTCCGCAATGCATTGTAATCTTCTCCTGCCACCAGGTTCCCCGCGTCTATTTTAGCATGATAGAATCTTACCCTCCGCGGCAGCGCCGCCACATCCCCGCTTCCACTGTTATTGTCCGGCTCCATGTCAAAAAGCTCCCCGTCCTCCTCGTCCATATATACATCCAGACGTACGCCGTGGCTTTCCGGCTCTTCCCCATACCAGACTTTCTGAGGTACCACCGTCAGATGCCGTATCTTACGTTGCAGAATACACTCCAAGATGTAACGGGATGCCTCCTCTCCATAAGTTTTGTGGGCTGTCAGGCTATGCGCCAGAAAGTCGTCCACCAGGTTCATGTCTTCCAGTTTTTTCATAATTCTCCTTTCTGTTTCGGACAGGAGAATATGACACTGTCATACAACAAACTCCTGCCTTGCAAATATAATCCAGGTGTCAAAGCATAGAGTTTCCAAGTGAGATTTAGATGGATAGAATTTCATGTCACTATCTTCAAGAAAAATATGCTTTATAGATATAGCATAGCACAATCTCCGGTGTTGTCAAGTTTTTTTGTATTGCGAAGTTCTTAATACAAATCCCTTAATGCATTTTCTGGCAGACCGACTTGTGTTGCCGCAGCTTATGGAACGAATCTAAGATCCCTTTGACAGGCACATAGTGAGACTCCAGCTGAAGGCGGCCGGAATCCGGACAATATAAGAGGAACTGCCCGCCAAAGGGCAGGGAGCATTTATCTTTCTTCAGAGCCGATACAGAATTTCCCCGATATCTCCGTTAATGCATATAGACTTGTTCTTAATTTCGTCAGGTGCATATGCCTCCCCATTGTTCAGGCAGACATAGACGGCATTTTTCCACTGATGCGTCATACGCCAGAAGCTGTACTTCACAATGCCGGGCGTATTGAATCCCACTGCCGCCTCCAGAAACACCACCTTCCTGTCCTGATGTCTGCGGAGAAATTCCGCATACCGCTCCGAGGCCAGATGCCATCCCTCATCCTCCACAAAAGTATGATCCGCCCGGAGGTTCATGCTCATAGGCTCCCCGCATTTCGGACAGTATGGCACAAGCTCCGGCGGAACCGTCATTTTGGGAGATACTCCCTCCGGCAAAAGCAGGGTGCCGTCCGCATCAGCCACATAACCCTGGGCTTCCACCATTTTCCGGATAACGTCCTCATTATCGTAGGTCTTCTGATGGCAGGGCCTGCTGCACTGAAACAGGCCGTAATCCCCCTGTGTGTAGAACAGCCGCCTTTTGTCGAATCCGGCTTTTTGGAAACAGTGGTCCACATTTGTTGTCAGCACGAAATACTCCCTGTCCTTCACCAGGTCATACAGTTTCCGGTACACCGGTTTGGGGGCATCCATATACCGGTTGATGTAGACATACCTGCTCCAATACGCCCAATGTTCCTCCGGCGTGGAATACGGGTAAAACCCTCCCGAATACATATCCCGGAAACCGTACTTCGCTTCAAAATCGGAAAAATAGCGTGTAAACCTTTCCCCGGTATAAACAAAACCCGCAGATGCGGAAAGGCCTGCGCCGGCTCCGATAATCACCGCCTCCGCCTCTGCAAGCGCCTCTTTCAGTTTTTCAGTCTGCTCCAAGCAGTTCTCTGTAGATTTCGTAATCCTCATCCTTGAAAACATTGAATATCACCTCCATGCCGCTGCGATTCCGTTCCCTGTATTCCTTTACCGTCCTGACCGCGATCTCTGCCGCTTTATCATTCGGAAAATGAAACTCCCCCGTAGAGATGCAGCAGAACGCAATGCTTTTTACCCCGTTTTCCTCCGCCAGCTCCAGGCAGGAACGGTAGCAGGATGCCAGCATCTCCAGATCCTTGCGGGTAATCCGCCCCTGAATCATGGGCCCCACGGTGTGAAGCACATAGCGGCAGGGCAGGTTAAAGCCCTGCGTGAGCTTCGCCCTTCCCACAGGCTCCTCATGCCCCTGCTTCTCCATCAGCTCCCCGCAGGCAGCCCGAAGCTGAATGCCCGCATAGGTGTGAATCGCATTGTCAATACAGCCGTGGCAGGGACAAAAGCATCCAAGCATCCGGCTGTTGGCCGCATTCACAATGGCGTCACAGGCAAGCGTCGTAATGTCCCCCTGCCAGAGATAGAGCCCCTCCTGCACCGGCGTCAGCCCGGAGAGCCTTGTAATTCCCTTTTTTCTCGTCTCCTCCTGTAAATAGGCATCCTGTATCTCTAAAAAATCATCCCCTGCAGGCAGGGGCATCCGAAGGTTGAAAAGGGAGCGCAGGAGCTTTTTCTGTCCCCATTCCTCCTCCGGAATCTGCAGCCCGCCATATTCCGCCCGCTCTGAAAGCAATGCCCTGATTAAATAATTCCTTTTCTCTTCCTGATTCATTTTCCGCCTCGATTCCGAACTGCCTTTCATTTTTCGCCTCGTTTCCGAACCGCCTTTCATTTTCCGCCTCGTTTCCGGACCGCCTTTCATTTTCCGTCTCGTTTCCGGACCGCCTTTCATTTTCGCCTCGTTTCCGGACCGCCTTTCATTTTCGGTCTCGTTTCCGAACCGCCTTTCCTTTTCCGTCTCGTTTCCGAACCGCCCCTACAGGGCAGCTCTCGTAACAGCTTCCGCAGTGCAGGCAGTGTTTCTGGCTGATGCGGTAGGGCTTTCCCTGTACAATACAGCTCTGGGGACAGTTGTTCCGGCATTTCCCGCAGCCAATACAGCTGTCGGTGATGTAATACCCCTTTTCGGAAACCACCCCTGCCCCAAGGGTGTAGCTCTCCCGGAAAATGGGATTGACGCCCAGATGAAAATATTCTATCTCGGCATTTTTCACCTCAAAAACAATCCCAATCTTCCGGGTGCCGCCGGGATACACATTGGCCAGGTAGGGCTGTTCGTCAAAAATCCGGTTGATTTTCTCTTCCTGCTCCGCTTCGGGAACCGGAGACGCCTTTGCGGACAGCCGTATCATTTCCTTGAAACGGGTGTAGGCAAGTATCTGGACTTTCCCGTTTTCAAGAAGCTCGCGGCAGAAATTCTTTCCCCTGGCCGTAAAAAAGTAGAAGCCGTCTTCCTCAAAGTGAATTGCGCTGATGCAGCGAATCTGCGGATTTCCTTCGCCGTCAACCGTGGCAAAGGATAACACGCCCACAAGCCTACATTTTTCCAAACAGGTCTTTGCATCCATTTATCCGTCCTCCTGTATTCTTTATCTCAAACATACACAACGATTTTTCCGTTTGCGCCTCCGCTGTCCTGGGCGGCGCAGGCATCTTTTATGTGTTCAAAGTCATATTTCGCGCCGACAGCGGGCTTGAGATGATGTCTGTCCAAAAACGTAAAAATTTCCTGTATTGTCTTTTCCTCTGGATTGTTAGAGTAAAACCCCGTGAGGTAAACGCCGTTGGGAATATCCTTAATCGGGTCAAAACCGTTTAATGCGTATACGCCGCCTAAAATTCCCGTATTACAGACAATCCCGCCTTTCTCCACACAGCCAAGCGTATCCTTTACGGTTTTGGGGCCCACCAGCTCCAATGCTTTTGTGACGCCCCGAAACGTCCCCGCAAGCCTCCCTGTGTCAAGAACCGCTTCGTCCGCAGCTGCCAAAAGCGGCAGCCTGGCCTCTCTGTGCGTGGTTGCAATCACCTTACAGCCCGCCGCCTTCGCAATCTGTATGGCGGCATATCCAAGGGCGCAGGTTCCGCCGCGGATCAGCAATGTATCGCCTGCCTTCAGGCGGAGGCACTCAAAGAGGGAGCCCCAGGCAGTGAAGTAGGTTTCGGGGACTGCCGCCATGTCCGTCCACGAGAGCGCGGATTCCACGGCAAATACATGGCGGGCCGGCAGGAGCGCATACTGTGCGTAGCTTCCGTGAAAGCTGCGCCCCATGCCGCCCATAAGCGCCGCCACCTTTTGTCCGACGGAAAAACCGCTGTCCGACGGATCCGCAATTTCTCCCACGCACTCAATGCCGGGGATGACGGGCTTTTGAATGTAGTCTGCCCGAATCTCACCAAGCCGCAGAATCTGCTCGGAGTGATTCATGCCGAAAGCCCGTACCTTTACCAGAACCCAGCCGGGCCTGCTTTCGGGAACCGGAACCTCACTGAGCACAACATCCTCGGCCGGTGTAGGCCTGTCGAGCAAAACTGCTTTCATCTTAGAATTTATTTTAGCGTTCATTTTAGTACTCACTTCAGCATTCATTTCAGTGCTCATTTCAACACTCATTTCAGCATTCATTCCAGTCTCACCTCAGCGTTCATTTCAGCACTCACTTCAGCATTCACTTCAGTGCTCATTTCAGCACTCACTTCAACATTCATTTCAGTACTCACTTCATCATTCATTTCAACATTCATGAAAGCCTTCACTTTTGGAACAGATCGCTGCTTTCGTCTGCCCAGCACTGGGGGTCTGCGGCGTAGAAATCCCCCTTCGTCCCCTTCGCAACCGCAGGGCAGCCCCGGCAGAACGCGAGCAGCCTGCACTTTGCGCATTTGCTGAATTTTGTGTACTCCCGGTAGCGCTCCATATTCGTTACCCATATGTCGGCAAGGCGGTCCGTAAAGACATTTCCCACAAGGCTGTCCGCCACACGGCGGCAGGCGTAAACCTGGCCGGTGGGAAGAATGGTGATATGGCAGTTTCCGCAGTTACAGCCGCCGTAAATCATGCCCTCCTCTGCAGTTTCGGGAATTTTAAAGGCTCCTGTCTCATATTCGTACAGCGTCCAAAGGTGATCTTTTTTATTAAAATAAGTATCACAGCCCGCCGCCTCATACTCCTTAAATTTCTTATCGCACATGGCAAGCAGTTCCCGGTATTCCCCGGGCGTCATGCCTGCGTCCAACTCTCCGCCGCCGGGAACATAGCGGGAAAAGGCAAATATATTCACGCCTGCCTTCACAACGGCGTCGATTATGGAGGGGATTTCCATCCGGTTGGTTCGGGATACCGTCGTCATAACCACACTGCGGATCCCCGCCCGGTTAATACAGCCAATTTTCTCCAAAGTACAGTCATAGGATCCGGGTTTTCGGAACCAGTCATGGGTTTCCCGAAGCCCGTCCAGGGACAGCTGATATTTCTCACAGCCGTATGCCTTGAGTTCACGGCATACCCGGTCATTTAAGTGAAAGGGATTTCCGAGTATGGTAAACGGTATGGCGTGTTCGTGAAACAATTCCAACAGTTTCCAGAAATCCGGATGCAGGATTGGGTCACCGCCTGTGAGATAGAAATAGGGAAGGCGGTTGTAAACCTTACAAAAATCAAGACAGTTATGGAAGGTGTCCTGCATCTGCTCCCAACTCATGGAATCTGTCTTTTTACAGGCATCTCCCGAAAAAATGTAGCAGTGTTTGCATCTCTGGTCACACTCGTCCGTAATATGCCACTGAAAAGCGAAATATTGCTTCGCCTGGGAAAAATTCTGCTTCATTTCATGTACCTCACTTTGCCTTTTTATAGGAAATCGGTTCAGACGCCAGGCCTGTCACCGAAAAAATTTCATATGCTCCCGATGGGATATCTCCCACCGGGGATGCATTTGGGGAAAAAACTGAACTGTTTACTTGTCGCCGGCTCCGCAGGCTGCTCCGCACGCCGCGGGCTTCTCTTCCGGCTTGTCTGCCGCTCCACAGGCTGCTCCGCACGCCGCCTCCGCATTGTTTTTGCTCCATCCCGATAAATTAGAAAGTGCCATTGCAATAACCTCCATCTCAGTATTCAGGGAGCTGTTCTGCCCTCTGTACCTACCATTGTACGGAATTTTTCTGTCGCCGCAAGTACGCACTATTTTATTGGGATACTTACCTTTTTGTAACTTTTGGAGATTTACAGCATTTCCGTGTCTTTGCCAGAACAAATTTTACAAATATTTTTCAATGCATCCCATAATTGCATTTTAAGGAATGTTACAGTATAATGGAAATGTAACAGTCCTTTTTGAAGTAATGGAGGTGTATCATGAAGACGAAAGCCGAACTGCTGCCTGAATGCCCGGTGGCTACAACCGTTCAACTCATCGGAAATAAATGGAAATTATTGATTATCCGCAACCTGCGGATGCGGCCATGGCGTTTTAATGAATTGCAGAAGAATCTGGACGGTATCAGCCAGAAAGTTCTCACAGACAGCCTGCGGTCCATGGAAGCAGACGGGCTGATTACCCGCACTGTGTATGCGGAGGTTCCGCCAAGAGTGGAATATTCCCTGTCAGAACTGGGGGAAACCATGCGCCCCATTCTTGACGCTATGGAAGCATGGGGAAATTCCTATAAATCAATGGCGCATTCCTAATGAATTGTCGAAGAACATTTCCTGGGAAATGCTTTTACGACAATTCCTGGAGTGTCTTTCCGACAATTCCTCAAGAGAATCTCGCGCCACCAGTTTAGCCAGTTAAGAGATGATTTACAAGGGCACTGACGCTGCGTTGACATAAAAGCCGTGTTTTACCGCGCTTCTCTGCAGGATTACAGGACACCCTGCAGCAGCATGAACAGCAAAACGGCAATAGCGATAAAACGGGTCAGGACATCCCCCACATAGGCGCCCCCGTCCGCATCATCCGTTTTAAACACACCGGGATTCTGTCTGAATCTGCCGCATTGCAGTCCCTCCACATACCAGTTCCAGCCAGAGGCATCTGAATAAAGCTTTACCTCCGGCGATTTTAGATACAGGTGCACAGGAACACGGTAGGAGCCGGTCCTTATCTCTGTGCCGCAGACAAGGCCCTCCTCCATCTTTTCGATGATCAGGTAGTATTTTTTCCGATAATGAATATGTCCGTGGCGGCCCGTGAAAGAAACCTTCTCCGACTCAAAACGCCGGATAACACCCCGGCAGCATTTCCCTCCGGATATGGCTTCCCGGCGCTTCCTCCGGCAGTTCATGGCGGACCGTCCTTTTATATACGCCGTATACAGCGGCAATAATCCGCCCAATAAAAATATCGCTGTATTCGCCATTCCGCCTCGTGTACTGCGGAACAGAGAACTATACCAGACAGCGGCAAACATCAGAAGCATGGCCACATCCCCCAGTTCTTCCTCTGCGGGCAGGATTTTTCTGTGAAACATCGGACCTCATCTCCTCTTGAAAACCTATCACAAATAAGAAAAATCTCCTTCAGTCAGCGCTGTTTAAATACTGCAGAATTCCCATATGTATGGCCCACGCCACGCGCTGCTGATACTCCGGGCTGCAGAGCTTCTCTGCCTCCGCGCTGTTGGACAGAAAGCCGCACTCCACGATGACGATGGGCACTCCCGTCTTCTTCAGAAGATAATAGCTGTCATTCGCCTTGACACGACGCTTATTCTCCGAATCTACCCGCTTGATCAATTGCCCCTGTACAGCTTCTGCCAACAGCTGTCCCTGTACACTTCCTGTGTAATAAAACACCTGCGCCCCATGGACATATTCCTCCGGATAGCTGTTCTGATGAATACTGACCGTCAGTGCCGGTGAAACTTCATCGATCATCTCTATCCGCCTTTTCATATCCTGTACCTTTTTATTGGAAGCATTCGCGTCATACAGGCCCTCGTCAGACTCGCGGGTCATGATCACCTCAATCTCATTTGCCTCCAGAAATATTTTCACCTGCTCTGCAATCTGCAGATTCACATCCTTCTCATTCGCGCCGTTGATGCCGACCTTACCCGGGTCATCTCCGCCGTGCCCTGCGTCAAGCACCACACATATCTTTTCTTTCTCCGCATCCACGCTTCTGCCGGTGACATACACGGCAGCCTCCTTTCCTACATACAGTATGGATGCAAGGAGCATTACCGCGATTGCCCCCGACAACAGTTTGTACTGAAATCCCTTCATTTTCTTCCTGCCTGTGCAAGCTTTGTATCATTTATATTCTCATCGAAAACAGAAATTTCCTGCAACCCATGTTTCCGTTCCCGAAATTTTTAATCGTGAACGCATTTAATTGCCGCTTACTACACCAGCATTGTAGAAGTGTTCACTGGTTATACCTTTCGATTGATAATTATTTTCGTTCATGGGTATATACCGCACGCCGATGAAATTCGTTCGTATTTTGATCGGTAAAAAGGCCTGAAAGTGTTAAATCGTTACGGTTTTACATAATCCGCTATCAGCTCCCAGGCTTCAGGAGTCCCATACCCCAGGCGCCATACCGCCACACCGCCCAGATTTTTCACATCCATTACGCTCAGCTTCACACTGATGGATTCCTCATCCTCCACCCAGATCTGGTATGTAGCCGCTCCGCTTTCCCATTCCGCATAATTCTGACAGGTTTCTTCATCCCATTCCGGAACGGCGTTTACCCTTGTCAGATAGTCCTTCACATTATTCAGGGTAATATACTGATCCGTTACTTCTGTCCCCTCCGTCTTCCAGAGAATGGTATAGAAAGGCAGTGCATTCACTACCTTTGCTTCCGGTACCTGCTCCAGCGTTCTGTCCAGCCCGTTTGACACATAATCAATGCTTGCCACGCTTCCCGGGTCGCCGCTGCCATGCCAGTGTTCGTCGTAGCCCATGATAATCACATAATCCGTCACAAGTCCCTGAATATCAAGCCTGTAATAATTATTGAAATGAAAAGGCACATAATTATCAACCGACAATATCAGCCCGCTGCTTCTGCACAGCACGGAAAGTTCCTTTAAAAACTGGACATAATGAATCCCGCAATCCTCTGTCAAACCCTCGAAGTCAATGTTGACGCCGTCCAGCTGAAATTCTTTCGAAGTATCGATAATGCTCTGCGCCAGCCGCCTGCGCTTCGCAGTGGACGAAAGCACCTCATAACTGCTCACATCCGCCCCCGTCTCATTCTTGTAATTGAAATTATCCCAGACTCCCCATACCTGCAGCCCGTTTCCATGCGCCTGCTCCACATACTGCGCGCTTGCAAAAGAGCGGAAATTACCGTCATTGTCCGTCAGGCTGAACCAGGTAGGCG
Source organism: uncultured Lachnospiraceae bacterium (assembly GCA_947385785.1). GTDB lineage: Bacteria > Bacillota > Clostridia > Lachnospirales > Lachnospiraceae > Acetatifactor. Next base: position 3,383 of record CANDMH010000062.1, on the reverse strand, counting down.
CAATCACATTGATCCCCTTCCCTTCCGCCAGCATGTCGGCAAGCGTCGCATTGCCACCCTCCCCTCCGATGGCATGAAATCCAAGGCTTACTTTTCCCGGCATGGAAATGGAAGTATACTCTTCCGCCACGTAATCCGTAACAGGAGTCTCCGTCTCTGAGGCCCTGTTTGTCATCCTCTTATTCTCCACATATCCGATAATGGCATCGGACGTCTTTATCTTGCTCCAGTCCTCCATCTCTTCCAGGACTTCCACGACCTCACCCTTCTCCATTTCTCTCAGGATAGGACTCTTAATGCCTCCCAGCTGACGGACCTGAGTGTCCTTCGCAATCTCCATGGTCTGCTTCTCCCCCCACTGGGTATATACCTGCAGATGCCGGTCATAGACGAAATAGGCAAAATTGGTGTACAGCTTCACATACTCCGCAGCCAGGTACAGGACCTCCCCCTGCATCTGGCATACGGCATATCCGGTTAAATGGCTTCCCTCCCTGTCAGAATATTCCCTGGCGCCGAACATAGCTTCCGCCGTGTCATTTGCCGTCGTATAGAGCAGCTTCTGCTCATTTGTATCCGCATAAAAGCCTTCATTCAGATAGCCGTGCACCGTATCCAGGTCAAAATATACCGTTCCGTCTATCATTACCGCTTTTTCGGACAGCCACTCATCCTGCAGCAGAATTGCCAGCTGCCCCTCCGATACGCCGTAATATGCATCCATGTCAGCAGACTCTTTGCCGTAAGAGTATTTTTCCAGCAGTTTTCCGCCAATCCCCACACCACCAATTATCAGGATCAGTACCAACGCTACAATTACCGGTATGATTTTCTTCTTCATCTTATATTCTGACCTTTCTTCATAATGTGTCTTATCAGAAGCAATCCCTTCGCGCCGCATTCAACTATGGGAAGCTGCACCTGCTTCCTAATAAAACTGCTCCAAATGTATCACAAGTGAGCATTTCCGCAACATCGCTCAGGATAAGGCAAACGAATACGCTCATGAGTGTAACTGCCTGCCATCAGCACAGGCAGTTACATCATAACACATTTTGCTTCTCACGTCATTACTTAATTTGTCATACTTTTGTAACTTTTAGCATTTTGGCACATGCTGATCAGCCGGATGCAAAGCCGGACGGATTATCACGCCGCAGGCAGCACGAGAGGCAATCCCATTTTCCGTCACGCGGCGGCACCGCCGGGCCTCCTTTTCCGCCTGGAAATTGTCCGCTTCCTTACCAGCGTGTCACCCTGTCGAAACGCACCTGTTCAATAGTCCCAGATGCCCCCAGCACATAGTCAGCCATATAAGGGCTGTTCTCCCGCACGGCCTTTGACACGGCTTCCTTCGGAAGCGCCGCCCGGCCGTCAACGAAAAGTGCTACCCCGCTCTGCTGCATCTGCTCCAGCCGAAACAGCATACTTTCCTTTACAGCATTTATTTCTTCGACTCTATTCCCCTCTTTGCACAAAATCCTTCCTCCTTTCCCCAGGCTTCCGGAAGCAATTCCAAAAGGAACCTGACTCTGTGATGAACCCTCGCATTCCGGAACCTCCTTCTTCAAGTAAAGTAAATGCCTTCAGCAGTACGTGCAACGGTAAAAATTTCCATTGCTTACCAGGTTTAAAATGAATTATAATTGTGAAAATTAGTTGACATACTTATGATCAAGCACGGAGCGAACTCCAAACTATCGCTTGTAAGACATCCTTAGATTTATGCCAGTTTACTTATACTGTCATATAATGTGATATACACACTTAGAATATAAAGGATGAAATGGAACGATATGTTCCAAACAAAATCAGCTAAATCAACTTGAAGTCAAGACTGCTACGCCTCCTTCCCCGTACAGAGTACCGAAGGCACTTACAAGATGACTATAACACACCTGAACCATTTTGGCAAGCAATTTTTTCAATTCTAAAAAAAATTTAAACTCACAATCTGCTATTGACTTAAATGCGCTGACAGTATATGATTGCATAGCAAAGCTTTATCTTACAGGAACCGCTCCGCGAACCCTGTAATCCAAATGCTATTACAGTTCAGCCATGCAGAAAGGAAAGGGTTGTCGTATGAAAATCGAAAAAGTAAATGAGAACCAGATTCGCTGCACTCTGACAAGAGAAGACCTGGCAAGCCGCGAACTGAAGATCAGCGAACTGGCCTATGGAACCGAGAAGGCCAAGACTCTGTTCCGCGATATGATGAAACAGGCGAATTTTGAATTCGGCTTTGAAGCTGAGGACATTCCCCTTATGATAGAGGCTATTCCGTTAAACACCGAATGCATCGTCCTGATCATTACGAAAGTGGAGGATCCGGAAGAACTGGATACCCGCTTCTCCCGTTTTGCTCCATCCATAACGGAAGATAACGATGGGGAAGATGCTGATTTTCAATATGCTGACAATGCATCCAGCGAGATACTTGACCTGTTCCGCCAGATGCAGACTCAGCAGGAAAATGGCGTGACAGATGCGCCTTCTTCCGATTCCGAACCAGCAGACACCAGAGAGCACAGACGGATATTCCGGATGAATACGCTTCGACAGATAATGGACGTTTCTTCAGTCATTGCCGGCAGTTATCATGGTTCCAGCACTCTGTACCGGGAGCCTCACACTGACGGAAGCACGAAAGGCTATCTGCTGCTTCTGGCACAGGGGGAGGAAGACGCCGCATCTTTTGACAGATTCTGCAATATCATCTCGGAATACGGAACGCCACAGCGGCCCGCATCCGGCGACGATGCATTTCTGGCAGAGCATTATGAAGCCCTGGTCAGCGGCAATGCGATACACGCTCTGGCTGGCGGCATATCCTGAAAATCAGATATTCAAACCGGTAAATGATTCCGTTCCTTACCGGGACAAAAAAGCACCCTCCGTCCTCTGCGGACATAAGAGGGTGTTTTTTGCTCCAAAGCCAGTACCCGATCTCACATTTCTTCAATCGCCTTCATCAGGGCATCAATATCAATCCCGTGCACCATTGCAGCCTCCTCCAGGGACTCTCCCTGCGCCGAGGGACATCCCAGGCAGTGCATTCCCGCCTCCATCAGCACGGGCGCCACATCCGGGTTGGTATTCAGGATTTCCCCGATTGTCATTTCTTTCGTTATTCCTGCCATGACTCTTTCTCCTCTCTGTGTTATACACGGTACCTTCGCACTCCCGCTTCGCTTCGTCCGAAGTATCGAATATCATCAGGCCATTCTGCGCCTGTCCGACGGTACCTTCGCACTCCGCTTCGCTTCGTCCGAAGTATCGAATATCATCAGGCCATTCTGCGCCTGTCCGACGGTACCTTCGCACTCCGCTTCGCTTCGTCCGAAGTATCGAATATCATCAGGCCATTCTGCGCCTGTCCG
>CANDMH010000061.1 GCA_947385785.1 uncultured Lachnospiraceae bacterium | reverse complement strand
GTGGCGGCGGCTTACATGACGGGAATCCTGCCCATCAAGAAGGACGGCTCCCAGTCGGCCATCTCGGACTTTAAAGAATACACCATCCTGGATCCCGGCAGGTTCGTGGAATACACGGGCTTTACGGAGAGCGAAGTCCGGGCCTTGTGCGGGCAATACGGGATGGATTATGAGGAAGTAAAGCGGTGGTATGACGGATATGATTTTTCCGGGCATGGAGCCATCTACAATCCCTATTCCGTGATGTGCGCCATGGAGGAACAGAAGTGCCGCTCCTACTGGAAGAAGACTTCCGCGGCGGAATCGCTGCTGGCCTATATCAACATGGACTTCGAGGGGCTGCAGGAGATTATCGCGAGGCTGATATCCGGGGAGGAAATCGAGGTGAGGACGGACAGGTTTGAAAATGACTTCGAGACATTCAGGAGCCGGGACGATGTGCTGACGCTTTTGATACATCTGGGATACCTGACCTGGAATGAGGAGGAGGGGACGGCGCACGTTCCGAATGAAGAGGTAAGGGAAGAGTTTGAGCAGATTCTGGCGGGAACGGGAGCCAGCAGGAAATGGATGGAGCTGATTGGCCGTTCCAGAAAGCTGTTGGAGGACACCATCGCGGGCAATGCACGGGAAGTCGCAAAAACAATAGAAGAGATACGCGAAACCGAATATGCGCCGACTTTCTACAACAATGAGCAGGCAATGCGGTATGTAATCAAGTTTGCGTACATTGCCGCCGTAGACCAGTATCTGAAAGTGGAGGAACTGCCATCGGGGAAAGGGATCGCGGACGTGGTGTACCTGCCGAAACGCAGATCGATGCTTCCGGCCCTGGTGGTGGAGCTGAAATGGAACAGGCCGTCCCAGGGAGCCATTCAGCAAATAAAAAACAGGAACTATCCCGCAGCGCTGGAGGATTATGGCGGCGAAATCGTGTTGGTGGGAATTGGTTATGATGAAAAGACGAAAGCCCATAGCTGCGTGATTGAAAGGATCGAGGGGGCAGGTGGCGAAAAACAGCTCAATGCGATTGCTGAGGCAGATTAAGAGTATGAGAAGACAGGCATTCTGTTAGGAATTGTCGGAAAATAACTGCTGCAACTTGTTTAGGCAAAAGCCCGGAAATACAAGGAAAATTGCATTAAACTCGCAGCAGTTATTTGCAGACACTTCCTTAGATGCCGAAGAAACTTTGGCTGGACTCAGGAGGAGACATTTTGAATAATGATCAGTGAACCCAGGGACGCGGCCTCACAGGGCGGCGTCACTTTTCTGGTGCGCCCGGCGGGCGCACGTTCGCCCTGTGCCGCTCCCGGTACTGGCTGGGCGTCATTCCCGTATTCTTTTTAAAATAAGTATAGAAATAATTTGCGGAGGTGAAATCCAGCCGCTCGCAGATGGACTGGATGGAATCGTCCGTCTCCGCCAGTACCCTGCAGGCGTACTGGATTTTTTTGTCCGTAATGTATTTGGACAGGGAGACGCCCATGTGCTCCTTGAAGATGTTGCGCAGGTAGTTGGTGGACAGGTGAATCCGGGAGGCAATCTGCTCCACGTTAAGGCTGCCGGAGCTGATATGTTCCTCCACATAGGCGATGGTTTCGTCGATGATTCTGGGCTTTGCGCTGATGTTCTGCCGGATTTCCTGGAGCTGGGCCACATCCTCCGAGATGCGCCGTGTGAACAGATCCCGGACTTCCAACAGGGTATAGTGGCTGTAGGGGCTGCTGTCATAGGCAAACTGGTTCCTGGTCTGGAGCCCGGACTGGGCTTCCGCAGTCCGCAGGGCGGTATTCAGCGCCATCAGGTTCAGGAAGATGTTGTCGATGTGGCTGTGGGCCAGGCATTGGAAATAGCTGTCCAGTTTTTCCAGGGCGGCAGGTTCTTTGCAGGAGAGCATGGCGGAGACGATTTCCTTCTGCTCCTGAAGCAGGATGGTGGAATCATTGTCCGCAGGCAGATCCGCATAGTTCAGGACGTTGCCTCCGCCCGCAAGGAAGCGGTAGCGCAGGGCCATCTTCGCCTGGGCATAGGACTCCGGCAGGCTGGAGGGAGTGTCGCAGGGCAGTCCCACGCCTGCGGTGACGGGCTCATGGAAGTATTCGCTCATGCACTGCCCGGCTTTGGCGATGAGAGGTGTAAAGCGGCGCGCATCGTCCGTGTCGGAGAACAGGATATAGGCCAGGATTCCGTTTTCCATCTCCACCCAGAGGGATTCCGGCATCAGTTCGGAGGCGATATTCTGGAGGGAATCCAACATGAGCTTGTAGTCAGGCGGGTTGCTGGAGAGGAGTTTCTGGGCGCTTTCCAGGGAGAACAGGACTGCCTGATAGTATTCCGCATCAAAGGACAGCCCGTACTGATCCAGGGTTTTTCCTTTCAGGGCGCCGAAATAATGATCGGCGGTGAGAATGCGCTGCAGGATACGGTGGCGCTCCGTCATGTGAAGCTGTTTCCGGTTCTGGGCGGAGGTGTGGACCAGGTCGGTCACGGTGTCCGTCAGATAGGAGATTTCATCCGGATGGCCCTCAGCGGTTTGTTTGTAGTGAGGGGTCAGCAGCTTTATCAGATTGTTTACCGGCAGATAAAGGGTGTAGCTTAAGAGCAGCGACAGCCCGAGCCCCAGGAAGGTGAACAGCACAAAGGAGGCCAGGGTGGAGTAGAGCATGGTGTTTTTGGTGGAAAAGGGCGATACCGCAAGCAGCGTCACATAGGTAAAGCCAAAGGAGGCGCTCTTCTGGTACAGCACATTGTAACGTGTGGAGTGCAGCTTTACGGGCAGCTCTCCCTGGGACTGGTTGGAGGCCTGGATATCCTGATACCAGCCGGTCTCCGACAGATCCGCGCCGAATGCCATGTCGCTGCTGTTGTTGATCACCAGGCCGCGGCTGTTTATGACAAGAGTGTCGGAATAAACGGCATTATGGTTCAGCAGTGTTTCGTAGGCGGAGCGCTTCAGGTTTATCACGAACGCGTTTCCGTTTCCGGTTCGGAAGGCCAGGGTAATCACGTCTGCCGGCGCGCCGGAGGCGGCGCTTCTGGGCAGGAACAGGAAGTTTTCCAGGGAAAGATTTTCCGGGGGAAAGTTTCCCGAGGGAAAATTTCCCTTAGGGCCGGAATGCCCGTTTAACAGCTCCAGGATTTGTTGGTCATAGAAGGATTCCAGGGTCTGCCGGGTAGTGGTACTGGAGAAGGCCATATCCGCCCCGAAGTTAATCAGGTAGAAGGAGTCTATGAGATCGTAGTAATTCAGGAAATCATCCTTCAGGGAGGAAAACTGTATAGATAATTCCGAAGAGAAACAATCGGCATAGAGAATATCGTTTACCGCGGCATTGTTGTTGGCCAGAAAATAGCAATAGCTGTAGAGCCCGTTTAAGGCGGAGTCACTAGCCGTCACGGAAGCATCCATATTCTGCAGGCTGCCGCTCACGATTTCCTGGGAGTACCTGCGTATGATAAGGGCGGAGATGATGAAAGTAAAGCAGAAGAACAAAATAAAGGTGGTTATGGCAAGATAACGGAATATTTTATGGAAATAAACATTGTCTCTGCCGATGGCGGGGCGTATTTTGGAAAGTTTCATATGGTTTTATCCTTATTTGGCGTAGGAGTATGTAGGTTTACACAATGCTTTTAGTTTATCATAGGACATTGTGCTTTTCAATATTACGCAGAAAAAAACGCAAATTTGCAGCAAAGGACACTTTTTTGCAGGTTTTGTCAGTTCCCGGAGAACGGGAAATATGGTAAAATGACCTTATTCCTGAAAGGAAGCGGCCGGATACAATTTCCGGATAAAGATGCCTCGTCAAAAGGTTTGTGCAGGAGAATTGTGAAGCGGGAGAAAGGTACCGACAAACAGGTGTACGGAGGAAGAACATGAAGCGGGAGAGAGACATCATAATGGAAGAAAAGCATTCCATGGAAGAAGAGCATTCCATGGAAGAAAGGGAAAACGGAGGGAAGCGGAAGCAGAGCAGGCGGTGGCTGTTCCCTGTTCTGGCGGCGGTGTGCCTGGCGGCTGCGGCGGGGGCGGCGTTTTTGGGACTGAGAGGGGCGGGGAGAAACAGGGTAGATCCGGTTACCCTGCGTTTTCTGCTTTTCGGGGCGCAGCCGGAGGGGATGGACGCTGTTTTGGAGGAATTCGAGGACAGGACAGGGGACTCGCTTGGGCTGCGGATTGAGATTGACTGGATAGAGGATGCGGTAGAGTACAAGAAGCTCAGCGATGTAAGGCTTTCTTCCATGGTTAACTATGACCTGGTCTTCGATGCCGCCTGGATTCATTTGGACAGCATGCAGGAGAAGGGAATTTATGCGGATCTTGGCCCCTATCTGGGAAATCCGGAGTATCCGGGGCTTTATGGGGCCTTTTCGGAGAAGGTCCTGGAGAATAACCTGATAGGAGGGGAGCAGTGCGCGCTGCCGGTGTGCCGGACTTACGGTTCGGGGATTCCCTGCATTTATTACAGGAAGGATCTGGCAGAGAAGTATGGGATTGCCGCCATTGAGAGCGAGCAGGATCTGAAGGCTTATCTGGAGGCGCTGCTTGGCCATGAGACGGGGATGATACCCCTGGTGCTGCGGGGGGACAGGGGATTTTACAATTTTCAGCCCAATCCCCGGCGGTTAAAGGAGGAACAGGCCGCCAGACTGGTGTACCCGGTGCGGCTCGGGGAAGTCCGGGTGGTGGCGCAGTTAGATGAATCGGGGACAAAAGTGGAGGCCGTCGGGATTATGGGGGATAAGGAGGGCTTCGGGGATTTCATGGAGGGACTGCAGTATGATTTCATGGTTTCTTCCCTGGAGGGGTATCGGGAATGGAACAGGTACTGCGAGGAGGACGTGCTGAACCGGCAGGACCAGGAGGAGGTCTTCTGGTCCGGGGCAGGGGGGGCATATATCGGTACCCTGGATGATTATGAGCAGGTTGGGCAGGTTCTGGGCGGCCGGGTGGAAGGCGCGGAGCTTGGAGCCTATATTATAAATGAAGCAGTCAGGGAGAGACGGGAAGCCGCCATCGCAAGCAATTACCGCGCTAACAATTATGTCTGCATTCCGGCATCCTCCCGCCATGTGGAGGAGACCGTGCGTTTCCTGGACTGGCTGTTCGCGTCCAGGGAGAATCATGACCTGTTCGAGTACGGGGTAGAAGGGGTGCACTGGCGCGCGGAAGGGGAGGAGCGCTATGAGCAGATTCCGGATGAGCAGGGGGAATATTATCATTTTCCCGGTTATACCCTGACCTGGAATTCCCATTACGTGAGGTTCCCGGCGGATATGCCCCGGGAGATTCTGGAGTACAAGGAGTATGAGCTGCAGGAAAGCGCTTTTTACGAACAACGGCTGAAGGATTTTTCCTTTGATGACACTGCCGTCAAGAATGCGCTGCAGAAGGTGGTCCCCATTCTCAAGGAGGCCTGGTCTCCCCTGAGCAATGGCCTGTTGGAGAATCCGGTGCAGGTCATGCAGGAGGCAGTGGAGGAGGCGAAGGAGAACGGATTGTATGATGTCCTGGAGGAGGTGAGACGGCAGCTCCAGGAATATCTGGACAGGATGGCCGGGGAGTAGAGTCTGACCGCTCAGGATAACGGAAGAAATATGGATGGAACGGAGTGTAGCAATTCCGAAAAATATCTGGTATACTGTGTTTATTAAAGGAAGGAAGGCAGGATTGAAAAGCATGCATAATCTCCAGCTAACAGATATGGCAGGCGCCTATATTGAACATTCCATGGTAATTACAAATTTTACGAATATGGTTGGCAATCAACTGAAAAACAGCATGTGCCGGGTATTTCCGGACAATGTGCAATATACATGGTGGTTTGAAGATGAGAAAAAAACCGTCATTCCGGATGCTTCTATTAATTGCCAGGTAAGATCAAGAAGGGGAAACGCTTTTGTAAATGCCCCGCAGTTTGTGATGGAGGTTTTATCAGATTCTACAGAAAGGTATGACAGAACAGAAAAGAAAGATATTTATCGCAAGGAAGAGATCAACGAATATTGGATTGTAAATTGGCAAAAAAAAGAGGTTGAAATTTATAATCTTGACTATGACGAAAATCAGGAGCCGCAATATTATCTTTTCAGGAAAATAACAGAAGAGAATAAGGATGAATTAAATTTATCTCCTGGGCAAAACAACAGTAAAAATCCGAAAAAAGCCAGAGTTTATCGCATTTCCAGACACTTTTTAAAATGGTATCCGGACGGAAAAAATAAGCAAAAAATGGAACGGTTAGCAACACATTAGCAACAGTCACCGGCCTACCTTATTGATTTCAGCCCTTAATTCGTCAAGCGTCCGGTGACCGTACTTCTGGTCAGTGACATCCGTTCCCAGCGAGTGGCCCATCAGCATCTTTTTGGACAGCATATCCACATGGTATTTATCGCAGAGCCAGGAAAATGTGTGCCTGCAGTCATGGGGGGGTATGGCCGGTTATGCCTATCTCAGCCAGGGCGGCATTAAACATCGGACGGAAGCTGTCGGCAGAAGCCGTAAAGAGTGGGTTATTCCTGCGGATGAAAGGAAGAATCTCACGGTTGAAAGGGACGATCCGGTTCTTCCCGGCAGCAGTCTTCACGCCGCCGCGAAAATACTGGTCTTCCATATTGATTTCCAGTTTTCTGTAGGCGGAGATCCGGAAGCCGCTGTATATCATGATAAGGACTGCCTGCAGCAGTTCGTTCTCGTCCGCATGTTCCCAGATGAGGGAAAGTTCCTGTTCCGTGAAGGGTTCCCCTTTTTCATCATCGTCAGGCGTGTTGATCCTGACATGCTCCGAATATTTTCGGTCGCACAGGTCATGGGCGTAGGCATAGTCGTACATCTGCCGGAAAAGGTTTACAATATGCTCTTTTGTGGCATGCTTTTTCGTGCAGTTGTCAATTACTGCCTGAAGATCTTCGGTTTTGATGCTGCGGAATGGCATGTCATGCAGGGCAGCCGCCTGGCCATATGCGGCCTTTGTCGCCCCGATGGATGATCTGGAGTAGGTGCGGGTCTTGTCACGTTCATATTTATAGGCGAAAAATTCCGCGTAGATTTCGGCAAAGGACTGGCTTTTGGATGTACCCCTTGCCTGCCGGTTATAGGCGGCAATAATTTTGGATACCACATCCTGCTTTCTTTCAGTCTCCCGGAGCTGCGGGCATGCAATACTTTCCGGGTTGAAGGTGCCCGCTCTGTATTCCATCAGGGCATAAAATCCCATGTACCAGTCGGAAACATAGCAGATCGCCTTTGGAGTCTTCGGGGAGCCGTTGGGGGCAAACTCTGTGGTAGGGGGGTATACGGCATAGGGGTTTGTCCGGTTGCCGGACAGTTTCTTGATGCTGCCGAAGCCGTTTGGCAGTTTTGGGTGTTTTGCGGTTTTTGGCATTGTACAATCCTCCTTTTTTGAGTACAAAAATAACAGCCGGCGAAAATTTCTCTTGCAGGCTGCTCCCGGAGGTGGTACAATATTTTTGCATATGTGGTATCCTCCGGGATATATCTGAAGTCGTTCGGTGCTGGTCACATCGGACGGCTTTTATTTCAGGCCATTGTGCTGCGGGTCAGAGTCCATATTCTTCCAGCAGCTGTTTCAGAAAACCAGTATCATTCGTGGAGTGTTCCATGTCGGTATACCGTTTGTCCCTGGTGAGGAGCGAGTACAGCTTAATGATACGCTGCTCGCCAATCTGGATGCCGCGCTGTTCTGCTTCATACATGCCTTCATTATAATCCCGGATGGCTTTTTCCCTGGCCTCGTACTCCAGGCGCTTCTGGCTGTCCTGGCTGATCACCTGCAGTTTCTGGTAGGCGCTGTCAATATAAGGGTTCTTTTCCGCAAGCATGTCAAATTCCTCCTTCCGTTCCGCGCTGATAAATTTTGCCCACAGTTCCAGGTCCGTGCAGTTCTCCGTCAGGTCTTCGGGCAGCTTGGGCAGTTCTATGACATGGAATTCCATCTTGTCTGTGTAAAGGAAGTTTCTTCTTGCAATTTGGACATACCTTTGCTCCTGCTGGTATTTCTGTTTTACAGTGCCTGCATAATTTTGTAGTTTTCTTTTCTTTCATTTTGAATTCCTCTCTTTTTATTTGTATTTTTATTAAACGCTGTAAGTAGTTTAATCATATTCCCATCTGGCAGGTTTTGCTTATCCAGTAGCTCTATTACCGTTTGTGCCGTCTGTGGTATTCGAAGCAGCAGAGCCCTCTTTCCTTGCAGAACTTAAGCGACTTTTTATATATTCCGCTTCCAGCTCCTCAGTTGTTGGCTCCTTTGCATCAGCGCTACCCATGCCTATGTAAAGCTGCTCCAGCCTGCGCTCTAAAAATTCCCATTCCTCCATGTTCAGATCGGCGAGGACAGAAACCAGACGGTTTTTGAAGGAATGGTCATCCTCCTGTAGCAGCTGGTTCATGAACCTGGATATTTCAGTATGGCGGTCCGGGGATAAGAACATTTCGCCTTCGCCGGTGCGGAGCCAGTGTTCATTTACATTGAATTCACGGCAAATCAAGGAGATAACAGCATCTGTTGGTTCATTTCTGCCAATTTCATAATTTGCAATGGCTCCACGTTTGATTCCTATTCTGTCAGAAAATTCTTGTTGGGTTAAATCCAGCTCTTTTCTTATTTTTTTTATCCTACTTTTCAAATTTTCACTTCCTTTCTTGCAAAAAGTATAATCTACGAAATAGATATTGTCAATAGGAAAAGCAACAAAAGCACAAAAAGTGATATTCTCACAAAAATGTAGTTGACAAATGCAACAAACAAACTTATAATAGCAACATAATCACAACTTAGTAGTGATGAATCATAATACAGCATTAAGGTTACCGGAATGGAAGGAGGTGAAGGAGATGGAAAAAAGTCATTATATATCAGAGCAGGGCAGGATAGATAATGAGAGGATTCAATCAGGGGAGGCTACAATTAATGAAATCAGGAAGGAACATGGGCTCCCCCCGATTGAAGAAGGGGGGAGGCATCTTACCATAGCTCAATGCGATATTGGCATGGAGCCTGGTTGCTAGTTCCGTCGAGGTCAATCATGGGCGAGCATTTCATATTTAAGTCCAGGCAAGCCTTTGGAATAAGGGCATTAAGTTCCTGAAAGCCTATCTCAGTATTGAAAAGTTCAGCCAGGGTATGGTGAAGCTCCGATGAAAAAATCATGTTGTTTTTTTCGCCCGCAAAAATCATGTTGTATTTATGTTTTGTTTTTTGCAGGGAAGCCTCGTCATGGATCAACTTGCTGGCAGACGATAACTCTGCCAAAACGCTTATCAATAGTTTTTCCATTGTTGAATGTTCCTTTCTTTCGTATTCGGCTCTGGCGGGAGCCTGTAAGTACAGTATAAGGGAGAGGGAAGGAAAAGGCAATGGATTTTGTTACAGCATTAAGGATACCAGAAGAAGGAGGTGAACGTGAAGAAGATGGGAAAGCCTAAAATAACATTGGAGGTTGAAGGAATCGAAGAACTGGGAAAACTGATCGAGATATTATATAAGCAGATCGGTGAGCTGAAAGAAACCGTAGCAAATATCAACCTGGTATCTTTTAATATTCAGGCGAAGATAAATCAGCCGCCTGAACGGTCGGACGGCTGATTTCGGGCTCATGATTCAAATGATATTGTGATTTTGGCATTATCAGGAATTACCTGCAATGTCATTCCAATAGAATCGAGCCCGTGTTTCAGGTCACGCAATTCCGTGGAAGTGTTAACAGAAGTGCCTTCATCACAGTTTGGGCATTTAATATTTGCTGAACACTCAGTAATGTCGCGTGTTATCGTAAACATGCTTCCACATTTGCATTTAAAAAGATACATAGCCGCACCTTCCCTTTCTTATGTACTCAGCCATGGCAGTGGCCTGTAAGTACAGTATAAGGGAGGAAGACAGAAAAGACAATGGGCGGGAGCCTGGAAGGGAGGAGTTATGACGGAAAAAGAGAAAAGGATACTGGAGAAATTTGTCCTGCTTATGCCGAAGCTTTCAGACAGCGACAGGAGTTACCTGATCGGTCTGGGCGAGGGGATGGCGATCAAGGCCAGACAGGAGCAGGAGAATGGGCGGCGGCCCCCGGAGCAGGCCGGGGAGCGGAGGATGGCGGTGTAGGAAGGAGGTGAGGAAGATAAAAGACGAAAAGGACTGGATTGAGGAGCAGAACAAAAAAATAATCCACTGGTTATGGATTATTTTCGTAAGTATGATCACGGCGTTGTTAACAACCATTGCGCTAACAGTGTGAGCAGAGTAGTCACAAAAGAGACTCCGACAGGAACCAGAATGGATTTAAAAAAGAAAGATTTAAAGATTTCCCATTGGAACTGATGTGGGTGAAGGCCTTTATGAGTCAGTGTGAAAAGGCGTTCGGCTCTGTAGTATTGCAGGTAACCATCTGTAACAAGCTGTTTGATAATGCCATATATCTCATTTTTGTATTTGCTGTAATCATAAATCCTGTCAACATCATCGTAAAGACAGATACAGGAAGTGTCACGAAGGTAAGAAAGGACGTCTTCAGTGTTGTCAGATAATTTACGTAGATTGTTAAGAACTTTTCGGCATGGTTTAGTCATAGGTATCCTCCTGGATTATCAGAATATTATGATAATGGTTCGTAAGTACAGTATAAAAGAGGAAGATGGAAAAGGCAATGGATTTTGTTACAGCATTAAGGATACCAGTATGGGAGGGGATGAGGAAGATAGAAATTGAAATAGCTGTAGTAATCTTAGTTGCTGTAGTTGTGTCCTTCGTCAGCAATAAGATTTTGGCCGTCCATACACTTAAAGTAATAGACGGCTTGATAGATGATCTGATTAATGAGACTAAAAAATTCATTGATGATGCTAAGAAATATATAAGGGAAGGTGAGGAAAAGTGGAAGAAATAGAAATGGAACGGATTCCAATGGCAGAAGCGGCCACACTGCTCAATATGCCGCTGAATGATGTGCGGCGGGGGATGCTGGAGGATGAATTCGATCCTCCCATCGGGCGCTGGGAGCCAGGGCGTACAGGGAACCGGTATTTTATATACAGGGAATGGCTGGATGATTACCTGAAGAAAAAGAGGCGGGGAGGAAGCTGTACGTCTGCCCTTGTGGTACAGAATCTACGCAGGAGGGAGGTGAAGAATACAATGACAGAAATGGAATATCTGAAAGAGCAGGAAAAACTCCTTGAACTCAGTATAAAGACGGGCAGGGACAGCTTAAGGTTCAGCAGGGAACGTCTGGCTGTAATACGGAGGTTAATCAGCCATATGGAGGGCCAGCCGGATGGGACAGGCTGCCCGACAGACCGGGAGGGGAGTGAGGTGACAGAAAGTTGAGCGAAAGGGTAAAGACAAGCGAAGCGGCAAAAATCCTCGGGATGTCCATACAGGGCGTCCGTGAGCACATGAAAAGGAACCTGTTTGCCGTGCCGATCGGCGAGGTAACCAAAGTGAGCGAGAGGCGTTACCAGTACCATATTTACAGGAATATGCTGGACAGGCATGTAGGGAGGGAGAACCAGGCGAAGGAGCCGGAAAAATGATTTCAGGAGGAGAAGCATGTCAGACAGACAATCTAAAACCATTGCAGAATATGCAGTCAGGCGCTGGCTGATGAACCAGGGGTTTGTGATGGAGTATTTCACCCTCACTATGGATGGGAACAAAGCCACCCTGAAGGACAGGAACGGAGATACGCTGACACTGGTGTATGACAGCCATACAAAATCTGTATATGAACAGGAGGGCTGATTTTGGAACAGAAGATTTTCGGGGATTCCGGCAGGGCGGATCCGGAGGCCCATGAGAACGGATACCCGGTGATAGACATATCATACGTGGAGCTGCCGGAGCAGGTGACGTACAGGATTAACTCTGGAAGTATACTTGGTGCCGTTGCATTCCTGGATATGTTTGTATTGATACCGGGGACAATAGAAAACAACCCGCTGCTGACGGTGGCGCTGATACTCCTGTTTGGGATATGCGTATACCTGGCAATGAGGGAAGAGGGCAAAAGAAAATAGGCTCCGCGCCGGCCAAAGCAAGTGAGCCTATCAGCAACATTAAAATAATGTCCTTATGCCCATTATAAGGGCATGGAAAGGAGAAGTCAATGGAAAAAATGGATTTTACCACACTGGAAGCCGCCATGGCCAGGGACTGGCTGAACATGCAGATAAAAATCCACGGCATGCAGGAAATAT
Organism: uncultured Lachnospiraceae bacterium; assembly: GCA_947385785.1. Taxonomy (GTDB): domain Bacteria; phylum Bacillota; class Clostridia; order Lachnospirales; family Lachnospiraceae; genus Acetatifactor. The sequence goes on along the minus strand of CANDMH010000061.1, from coordinate 6,010 downwards.
CCCATACGTTCAAAGGCGGGCCTGCGGCGGTGATGGAGCCGGACAGGGATATCCACATGCCATACGGCATTGATTACATAACGGACCTGCTCGGACTGGAGATGGAAGAGACGTCCCGGGATGACGCCATATACCCGTGGGAATACAGTTTCGTCTACGGCGGGACCCGGTTTTACCAGATTGAGGAAGAAAGGCTGGGAAGATATGCAGAGAGAGCCGGACAGGAAATACCTGATGGACAAATTCCTGCAGATGCCGGAACAGTTTAAGGAAGCCTTCCGCCGGAAGGAATGGGCGAAGGCAAAGCACATATACGACAGTGCCATTGTCATCGGCCTGTTCCTTGAGGTGCCCGAAAGTATCCGGGAACAGGTCTTCGGCAGCAGGCAGCACGAGGAAATCATTGACGGCATGTTCCCGGAATGGATGCTGGAGCAGGTGATGCGGGAATGCGTCATAAAGAACCGCCTGGGATTTGAATGCGTGGTCTACCGGATCCCCGGTGAGATCGGATTTTACGGCGCCAGGCGCGGCCCGGGCACAGCATACATGCCTGCGGAGGCGAACCCGGCATACCATGCGGGGCGGCAGGCGGAAAGGAGAAGGCCGGATGAAGGCGGCAGAGATCTATATCGGGACAACCCTCCGGGGCTCCGCGAAGGGCACCGGGAAGGGGATATACATCATACAGACCCGGCTGGCGGACGGCAGGGCATATGAGAAGAAAGCGGCGGTGGAGCTTGACGGCGCCACGGAGAGCCGCCTGGTGCTGTACTGCCTGCGCGACAGCCTGGCCCGTTTTCGGTATGCCTGCGAAGTGACGGTATACACGGAGTGCACCTATATATCCGCTGCCATAAACAGCCGTTGGCCGGAAGCCTGGCGGGAGAAGGACTGGACAAACGGCAGGGGGAAGCGGGTAAAGGATCCCGGCCTGTGGAGGGACATCCTCTGGCACCTGGAGGACACCGGCCACGTGCTGCGCGCCGTGACGGGGAAGCATGAATACAGCAGCTGGATGCGCCTGAACCTGCCCCGGCTCTACGCGCCCCGTGACGTGTTCGGGGAGGTGGAGGAAGAGGCGCTGAATCCTGTAAATGACTGGACGGAGTGGCACTGTGCCGGTGTGCGGCACTGAACGGAAAATCTGCACCGGCGCAGCTGAAAGAGAGGAGAAGGGATGTTTGAGAAATTCGGAGAGTTTGGATCTGCGGAAGAAATTAATGAACTGGCGGTGAACCTGCGGAAGGAGGGGGACCGGGAGAGCCTGGCAGGGCTGGCTGCGGAAAACGGGATAGAACCGGATATGGCTGATGCATTCCTGGAAGGGGACATCCCGTACCTGTGTGACGTGATGTCCGCCGCCATCGGGAAGATAGATGTGGAATCGGAAGAACTGCATCCGAAGGAGATTATGGCGGACTGGGTGGAATACCTGAAAACCAGCTGTTTCGAGGACGAGACAGTGGCCAGAGCGGTGCGGAGGAAGGATAAGAGCCTGAAGGGCTGCATTGCCGCGCTGCTGAAATGGAGTTTCGGGAACCAGATCCCGGTGGACAGGGAAGTCATGAAGGCGGCAGGCGTCAGCGGGAAGGTGACCCTGGGAATCCCCGGGATGGGACGTGCGAAAAGGATCATCACGGAATACTATCTTGGAAAGAAGGAAAGGAAATGAGGAAGAAGGAACTGCTGTTCATGCCCCCGTTATACGCGACGGACGAAATGGCGGCGGAAGCGGTGCAGGATACCGGATGGACGGAAGACATCACTTATAAGGGCTGGAGCGGGCAGGCCTGCAGTTATACGCGCAGGTGCCGCAGGTACATAAGGTATTTCATGGCGGCGGAGGGAAACGGCCTGCTGAAGGTGGCCGTATTCACGGGTGACAGCCTGCGGGCAGGGGACCGGCGGCCTGTATACGAGGTTTACCTGGACAGGGGGAAAAGGGAGTACCTGACCCTTGAGACGGCTTCCGGAAAGTGGCGGGAGGCGAAGATAAACTTCCTGAAGTACCAGGGGGCGGACTGGACATACACCCAGGAGGAATGGCAGACACAGGAGACCAGGGACCTGGTGAACCGGTATTTTGCCACGGGGAAAAACCTGAACGTCTTCCAGGCCGTGCTGGATTTCCAGGCGGAAAGGGAGGAACTGCTGCGGAAGAAAAAATACCGGACGGAGACGGACCGGATAGATGCGGTCATGAAGGAGGTACCGGGCATCCCGGAGGGTTTCGGGGAATGGGTGGAGAAGAACTGCTTCCGGGAGACCATGTTTTATGAGCCGAAGAAACGGGGCCCGGTAATGGAACGGATGTACTGCACCGGCTGCGGGGAATGGATGGAGCAGCCGGGATGGCCGGACGGGCCGGTGCACAGGGCGGAAACCGTATGCCCGCGCTGCGGGACTTATGCCACATACCGGAGCTGGAACAGGCAGAAACAGGTGAGGGAAAAAACGGATGTGGCCCTGCTGCAGAGGATGGCGGACGGCAGCGGGTATGTCCTGAGGCTGTTCCGGGCCCTGCGGGAAAGGAAACACAGTGACGGGTGGGAAACCTGCAGGGTGGAGCTGGATGAAACGAACAGGGCCGTCCTGGGCGGGACGTTCCTTGAATCGGGGCGCTATGAATACGGGGAATACAGGCATACCGGGGTTTACAGGTGGTGCCTTTACGCCAGGAAGAACAGTTACGGGTATTATTATTACGACAGCTGGCCCTCATGGGCTGTCATGTACACGCCGAACCTGAAGGAGGAGCTGCGGGAGAGGAAGTTCTGGTACATGGACCTGGAAACCGTCTTTAAGGGTGGCAGCAGGCAGCGGGTGGACCCGGTGGCCATACTCCGGATGCTGGACAGGTACCCGATCCTGGAATACCTGCAGAAGTGCGGCTTTGCGGAGCTGGTGCGGGAGATTACGGAAGGGAAGGCAGACCACGGCCTCTTTGACATGGATGCCACGGACATCAGGAAGGCCCTGGGGCTGGACGGCCAGCGTGTTGCCCGGCTGAAGCAGTGGAACGGGGGATGCAGCGTCCTGCGTGCACTGCAGGTGGAGGCCCGGACCGGGGGAAAACTGTCCGGGGACAACATCCGCTACATCATGTCCGGGAAGGTACAGATGAAGGATATTGAGGCGGCCATGGAACGTACCGGGCTCAGCCTGCGCCGGATGCTTAACTACTTCAGCAGGCAGCAGGAAAGGAACGGCCTGACCTTCCTGCAGACACGCTCACTTTACAGCGATTACCTGGACATGGCGCAGGAGCGGGGGATGGACCTGAAGGATGACATCGTCCGCAGACAGCCGGAAATGAAGAAATATCATGACCGTTACCTGGAGGAAAAAAACAGGAAGGAGGCATGCGCAAGGGACAGGGAAGTGAACCTGAGGTTCCGGAATATCAGGGAAGACCGGGAAACCAGTGCGGAACATTTCGGCTTCAGCCAGGGAAAATATGTCTTCCTGGTGCCTGCGCAGGCATCGGACATCACCATGGAGGGGAGGCTGCTGCATCACTGTGTGGGGGCAACGGACACGTATCTTGAAAACATGGACCGCCGCCGGAGTTATATCATATTCCTCCGCAGGAAGGAGGAGCCGGACAGCCCGTATTACACAATAGAGGCGAAGTGGGACGGCACGGTCCTGCAGTGGTATTCCGCGTATGACCGCAGGCCGGATGAGGAGGAAATCCGGAAGGTACTGGAAAAGTGGTCGCGGGAGGTGGGAAAACGGTACCGGAAACAGAAAAGGGAACAGGCGGATTCCGCCGTGGAGACGGAGCCGGGACGTGCATGTGCCGCCGTGGTGGCATAAGGGAAAGGAGTGCGGGATGGAAGGAAATCAGGAGTTCCGGCAGATTACGCTGGATGAATGGCTTTACTGGAAGGAGGACATCAGGGATAAACTCCGGGAGACTGCCGGAAACTTTGTATACATAGGGTACCGCTTAAAACAGATCCGGGATTCCGGCATGTATGACGGCGCGGCTGATATTTTTGAGTTTGCCCGGAAGGAGTACGGGCTGGGGAAGAGCACGGTGAGCCGGTTCATCGCCATCAATGAAAAATTCTCCGAAGGAGGGGACTCCCTGGAGCTGAAGGCGGAGTACCGGGACATCGGGAGCAGCAAGCTGGCGGAAATGCTTACCCTGCCGGATGCGGAGTGCAGCCTGATCACGGAGCGGACCACCGTAAAGGAAATCCGGGAACTGAAAAGCTTCCTGAGGCAGCAGCCGGAGGAAAACGGGAATACCGGTGAAACCGGTCAGATACAGGATCTGCCGCCTGCTGTTGCGACGTCGCAACAGGAAGAAAGGAATACGGAAGTACAGCTGCCCGGCCGGATGGAAGCGGCGGATTTCCCGTTACTGCTGCCGGAAAGTACGGCAGCAGTAACGGAAGGGGCGGAGGCAGTAGCGGAAAGGGCGAAAGCAGCAACAGAAAGAGCGGGAGCCGGAGGGGAATGCCGCAGAACCGGGGATGTACAGGAAAACAGCGGGAAAACCCGGGAGGGGGCTGCTGTCGGGCTGACACCCCTGGAGAAGTGCCTTGTAACGTATTTCCAGGATAAAAAGGAAGTGCTGAATGATGTAATGGCACTGACGCACGGGGGACGGTTTAAGGCAGCTGCGGAACGGATGAACCCTTCCGGGTACGGCACATACAGGAAGGGGCTGGTCTTTCTGTTCCTGTATGATTTCCCCCAGGGAGTGAAGTACAAGGTTTTCGGTCAGCCGGAAGTATCGGAACTGGACTGGGAAACATTTCTGAATCAGATATATGCCATATATGCAGACCTGTATGAGTCCGGGGCAGAAGATGTCCACGGCGCATATTACAGGAAACAGAAAAAGGAGCCGGTACGGAAGCCTGGAAAAGAACCGGAACAGAAGGAGGCGGAGGCCCCTTCCCCGGAGCGGGAAGGCATGCCGGCAGTGGAAGACGGGAATACCGGTGAAACCGGTAGGGTACAGGATCTGCCGCTTCCTGTTGCGACGTCGCAACAGGAAGCAGGCACCACGGAGGATCCGGCCCCGGAACCCGCAGAAGCAGGGAAGGCATCAGACATGTCTCCTCAGGCAGAAGAGTCCCCTGGGGGAATCATGGCGGAAGCACAGCTGCCGGGGCAGATGGAAGTGGAAGATTATCCGGAGCTGCTGCCGGAGTGCAGCAGTATGGAGATAACAGGGGATGTGCCTGCGGGAGAGCCAGCCGGGCCGGAGACGGCAGGCACTGGAAAAATCCCACGGGAGGAAGAGCCTGACACGGCAGCAGGCATGCCGGAAATAATGGAAACTGCCGGAAGCGGCAGCATGCCGGCCGGAACGGAAAGTGCGGAGGATATTCGGACAGATGCCAACAGGTATCTGGAGAGCCTGAGAAAAATATTTGTCATATGGGATGAGTCGGTTCCGCCGGAATTCCTGGAGCAGGCGCATCAGGATGCAGTAAACCTGGCAGCAGCAATAGAGAAGCTGATGGACCTGACAGAGCCACAGGGAAACTGACTGATGCCGTCAGGAATGTGAAAAGAAGAAATGAGAGGTTTTAAAATGGCAAAGAGCATCATGCACAACAAACAGGACAGGACGTGCTACCTGTGCATGCTCCTGAACGGGGACTACGACACCAGGACAGGCCTGCAGGAGCACCACGCCATGCCGGGCACGGCAAACAGAAAGCTGTCAGAACACTACAGCCTGAAGGTTTATCTCTGCCTTGAGCACCACACTGTGGGGCCTTATGCGGTACATAACAATGCCAGGCTCCGGAGGATGCTGCAGGAGAAGGCACAGACAGTCTTTGAGGAAAGATATTCCCATGAGGAATGGACGAGGGCATTTGTCAGCAACTATATTTAGCCTTCCGGGAAAATTTGATACATCACAGTAACTGAAGTCCAGGCTGCAGGCGCCGCCCATTCCGGGACGGCGCCGGAAAGGGGGCAGGAATGGAAAGGGAAGGACGGAGTGGACAGGGAGATCAGAAAACAGAAATATGAG